>JBCDFI010000224.1:0-8302 GCA_039178155.1 Cyanobacteria bacterium P01_H01_bin.105 | reverse complement strand
GTTTGCTTCCTAAAGCTATAAATTATTGGAATGCCTAAAACTATGTCGTTTGAACCAGCTCAGACATTTAATAGTAGCTCTCAAACGACTACGGCTGCAGTAGCCAATGTCTTTAACTACGCAGTGCATCGGGGAATCAGTGAGCACCGGCTTAGTGCTGAGACAGGGCTAGTGCGAACCGACTTGATCAATCCTGAAACCCGTTTACCTGCTGAGCTGATTTCCTCCATGTTGAGAGTTATAGGCAACGCTTACCCAGAACAAGCGGTTGGGCTCCAAATGGCAAATGTTGCTCCTCTCTCTGTCATCGACCCATTACCTCAAATCATGAAATACGCTGAGAATCTTCGCTCAGCCTTACAGGCGTTTGTCCGTTATGGATTTGTATTATCAGAGCACCTCTGGGTGGATCTCATTGAATCCAACAATGAAGCTTTGCTGCAGATGTATCATCCACTTGACGGGCTTGATGGTGGTCGCGGTGCCGAATCAGCCATCGTGTTGATAAGACGCATAGTTCAACAAGCCATCGGTGAAGAGGACTCTTTGGTACGGGTAGAATTTGTGCATCGACCTCACAGCTTGTCGAGAGTTTACGAGACATTTTTTGGTGTTCCAGTCTGTTTTCAGCGGCCCTACAACGCACTTGTGTTTCGTCGAGAGGCTCTGGAGATGCCAACTAAGCAGCAAGATGTTTACTTGTTTAGGTACGCTCAGGAAAATTTAGATCTCTTGCACGACCGTTGGGGGTTATCTAGCCACAGTTCTCCGCTAGCTGAGATTAATACCATCATTGCCCGCAAAGCTGAGTTCTATCAATACAGCGCCGAGGGAATCGCACGGGATATGAACATTAGCTTGAGATCGCTGCAGCGCCTAGCTAACGGCCATGGCTTCACGGTTCATCAGCTGCTGGAGAACGCTCGCAAAGCAAAGGCACAGCAGTTACTGCGTGATCCTATGCTTAGTGCCGAAGCGATCTCAACACAGCTAGGATATTCCAACGATCGCGCTTTTCGCAGAGCCTTCAAACGTTGGACAGGGAAAACGCCTACTCAATTTCGAGAAGGTCCCATGAGCCAAACCTAGTAATTAGCTTCCCAACAGGTTTCGTTTGACTGAATGAAGACATAATTTCGATGGACATCCGGTAAAGGATTAATCAGTCAACAAAATCTATTTGAGTATCTTCTACAGCAAATTGCTGTATTTGAGTGTCAAGCAGTGATTTGATTTTGGTTTGGATGTACTTGTTCAAAGTGATTGAAGGGTAGGCTTTTCGTTTACCTTCAGAAATAAAGAGTCCTGATTTTTCCTCACTAACGGCTGACTCAACAGCATCAACAAGTCTCTGAGCTTGGAATTTAGCTGACTTAAATATCAAAGGGCTTAGCAAAAG
Source organism: Cyanobacteria bacterium P01_H01_bin.105 (assembly GCA_039178155.1). Classification (GTDB taxonomy): domain Bacteria; phylum Cyanobacteriota; class Cyanobacteriia; order Phormidesmidales; family Phormidesmidaceae; genus Leptothoe. The sequence goes on along the minus strand of JBCDFI010000224.1, from coordinate 6,903 downwards.
CAAGAACCAAGGCATTCCATCACTTGAGCTAGTCATTGAAGTTTTTGTTGGACCAGGATCTACCACTTCGATCAGGATGTTATCTTCTAATAACTCTTCTTTCATTAAATGACTAACGGCAGTCAGAGCTGCCTTCGACTTGGCATAGGCTCCCATCAAGCCTCCAATACTTTCTGGATTAGTCAACGTTGCTACATCTAGCTCCTTTACACCATTAACTGCGCTTGATGAAAAATTGACAACAACTGACTTCCGAACACCCTTTGAGCCTGCACTTAGCTGTTTGCATAGCAGCTGAGTCAAAACGTATGGTGCTAGAGCGTTAAGTGCAAAGTGTCCTTCAACGTCTTGAGGACTCATGACTCGTTTGTTAGTCAGAAGTCCTGCAATATTATAGAGTGCTGCAATCTCAGTGTATCTAGATCCAATTTCTACAGCGACCCGATTGATATCTGACGTATCCATCAGATTTGCAATAAATCCTGCAAACTCCTGGCTAGGATATACTCTTCGAAGCTCTTCTAACTGAAGATCAGTTTTCTCTTGAGAGCGATTGACCAAGGCAAGATCCCACCCCTGCTTTGCCAAAAATCTTGCAATCTCTTGCCCAATACCTCCAGTTGAACCGGTCAATACAGCCGTCTTCGTAGTTAATGTCATATTTTGCTGCTCTAGATTCTACGGAAAAACAATCTTAGGAAATACTAGAGGCTCTGGCGATTCGAAAATGCTTATGTCAGCGCCATTCTAACCCATAAGCTTATAGGAAATTATCTTAGTGGGGTTAGAAAATTGCAAGGTCAATAGACGTCAAAAAGGGGGACTATGGATGCCAAATGCGGTGAGTGCTGTCGTCAATCAGCACGGATTTAATCTGCCGTTCATCTAACCTTGAGTATTCACTGCCATTAGCCCGCTACTTATCGAAGGCTGTTCAAGACTCACTTGGTAGGTAATCCATTGGGGTCTCCCAATCGCAATACCAGATGCATCAAATGCTCTCCTTACCCGAAGACGATATTCACGGCCCACGGCCCATTGTTGAAGGGGGGTTGTCTTCAACCAAACTCGAATCAATATTCCAGAATGGGATAATTGGTCAATTCCCAACACTTCTGGTGGATTTGGCATTTTTTCGCGCCATTCAGGCAATGCGTACATATCTTGGGCAATGTCGTCCAGCAGTTTTAAGACTTTATCTGGTTCATTGTAATAGGCTACTTCAATGGTGAAATCAACCCGTGACCATAATCGAGTGAGATTTCTCACCTCAGCAATATTGCCGTTGGGGATCGTAATCAGCTGCCCCTCTGGATTCCGTAGGCGAGTGCTCCGCAGATTCATCTCCTCTACCAAACCAGACATCGAACCAATGGCAACAACATCACCGACTGCAAACTGATCCTCCAGCAAAATCAAGCAGCCGTTTACTACATCTTTGATTAAGCTCTGAGTGCCAAAAGAGATGGCTAATCCCAATACGGCTCCCCAGGCCAACACCGACTGCGTCGACAGTCCAAATGTGGAAAATGTAAAGACTAGCCCAGTTAGTACAATCAGGACAGATACTAATCCTTCCAGTGCGCCTCCAACCGTATTCAACCGTAGCAGTTTACGCTGGGCTTCACTGGATTGGGTTACTGAAATGTTCTGTTTTACTTGAGTACGACGGTAGGTTAGCGCCCGATTAATTCGCAGAGCCAAGCCAACAATAAACCAAATTGTCAACAGTCTAAACGGCTCACGGAAAAGAATATTTCTCCATGAGGTAATGATAGGCAGCGTATATGTTAATCCAATCAAGCTACTGTACACAGCCAAAATAGCTAACCACACTAACAACCACTGCAAAAATTTAAGGGTGTTGAGCTTACGCTCCAAAGGGGGGGCTTTTGTAAGAATTTCAAGAAAACGAGAACGCTCGGCCAGTAGCCCCGATAATTTATTTGGAGAACGTGGCTCGACAGAATCGATGTTTTGAGAACTTTCTACAGACAAATCGTTATTCGCTGGAGAGTTAGCTTTATCAGTCGGTGATGCCAATTGATTGGCTTCTGCCTGAGGCGTGCTCTCACTTTCATTTTGTAAAACTCGATACTTTCGCCTGGCTAACCAATACAGAAGGCTGAAGGCTGAGAGTGCAATAATTAGGCCCAACACAATTGCTAAAGACCATTGCAGCCCCTTGCGCGCATTCTCTAAAGAGGAAAGCTGTTCAATTCTATCGATTTCGCTCTGCACAATAACGCGCCACTCTTTTGTCAGAATTTCTGATGTTTCGCTGTAAAAATCAATATCTGTTTGGGTAACAGTGATAACAGTGAGCGGACGCGATCGATCCGAACTCTTGATTTGAATAACCGGGCGATTATTTAGGGTTGAAGTGATCACCTCAGCCGAACGCGGGGCGGACCAGTTTGTATTCCATAGACGCAACTGTCTGGCCAACCGTTCAAGAACATTACGGTGAAACCGATCAAATTCAATTTTTAGAAGTGCTTCAATACTTTGCACTCTGATTTCAACGGGCAAATCCTCCGGACCCAAATTGTTACGGTCTGTCACCGTTGGCGCAGCAACTTGAAAGAGTTCTTCTCCATCTAGTGGCGATCTCACCCAAGCGGCCTCAACGCTGCCATATCGGATAACCTCTTCAGGAGGAACGGTTCCACGCTGACTATTAAAGACTGATAAGTCCTGCCCTGATGCGATTTTGGACTGCATTAGAACTAAAACGCAGGTTAAGAACGCAAAACATAAAAATCGGCACTTGCCATAGAAACGATAATTAAATCGAAACCTCACCAACTCTCACCTATATTCAATAGTTCATCTCAATCGCTCGCCAGCTTTTAGATTCACCGTAAAACCTTTACCATCATCTTTCAGTAATCTTAGAGAACTTTATACAGGAAAGTTTCAATGATTATCTAAATTTTTAGCTTAAATCGAAAAATGCATTGAATGATTTTAAGATCTCAAGCCTTGCTGTTCTAAATTACTGATTTTGTCGCTAAAAGTCCGGTTTATTTCGTCCATTGTCCTTGCAAAAACTGCTTGAAATAACGAGCCTAGTAACAAGCGTATTGGATGTATTGGGCTCCTATCAATTAATGCGATAGAGCGATAAAAGTGCAGGCAGTTTTCGCAGTGCTACCTGCAGTTAGCATGTGTTTAAGGCGCTCTGTTGAAGGGGTGAGGTTTTACAAGTTCTCGCATAACTTTCATCCATTTTTTAGGGGGCGAAGTTTGATAGGTGGTGTTCAAACGTGAGCGCTGCTTGTTTGTATAGGCAAAATGTTTCCCTATCCTGCTTATCATCCCAAATTTAGATAATGAACGTTAACGAATCTAGTTCGTCTTCTCCGTCTCCGTTAGATTCCCAGTCCAGTTCAGATTTGAATTGTCAGAACCTAGAGGCACAACAGGTGGAAAACTCAGGCCAGAGGGTTATTGCATCCAAACTCAAACGGTTTAATCCTAAATTTGCTTGGCCCACTGCTCTATTAGTAATGTTGGCTGCCTTGGGAACCGTGGGATTTAGGGCATTTCAAATGACTCGATCAGATGCTGTTGCCAGTGAGGAAGAATTCTCTCCAGACCGGTTGCAGGTCAAGATCGTTCGAGCTCAAACTGGGCTTGCCCAGCAATGGGTGTTTGATGAAGGAGTGGTGACATCTGCGCAGCGGCGAGTATTAAATTTCGAAGCTGAGGGGGATATTGATTTCATTGCTAAGGTCGATGGTCGTGATTTGCGGGAAGGCGATCCTGTGTTGCAGGAGCAGCTGCTGGCCACCATCGACGATCGCAAGCAAATTGTTGATATTGATACAGCAGAAGCGGATGTAGAGGTTGCTATTCGCCAGCAAAGCCAGGCGGTTGCTGGCCTATCCCAGGCTGAGGCCGATCTGGATAAAGCCCAGGCAGATCTAAGCTTTGATGAAGCTGAGCTGAGGCGCTATCAGGAGCTATTTGAACAAGGAGCGGTTTCGGAAAGCAGCCGCGACGTTTATGTGAATGCGGCTGAGCAGGCTAGGGCACAGATGCAGGTTGCCCAGGAAGGGGTGCAGGTGGCGCTGGATGATGTGCGTTCAGCAAAAGCATCTGTTGAAGCTTCCCAAGCCCGTCTGCGAAGAGCCAATGTTGACTTAGAAGATACTCAGCTTGTGTCCCCAATCGATGGCGTTGTTGCCTATATCAATATTCGCGAAGGAGAATATTGGGATACGCAAATCACTAATACTTCGGGAACTTTAGACGACCTGACGGAGAGAGCTCCCATTGTGGTAATTGAACCACAGTCTTTTGAAGTGGAGCTAGAACTACAGGCCGATGAAGCTCAAGATATTCGCTCTGGCCAGCGAGCATACGTGGTGTTGGCAGACGATGTGAGTGAGGCGGAAGCCGCTGGTGTTACCAACCTTAATTTACTCGACATTGCTAAGACAGAGGGTAGCCCAGGTCAAGTATTTTCAGTAAGTCCGACCCAAACTCCCGGAGGACGAGGGGTGGAAGTTAGGATTCGTGACTTTCAACTGGTGCGAAATTTGCAAATTGGGGGGCGAGTTTACGTTTGGATTGAGGCGGACAGCAGCCCCGACACTGTTCTGTTGCCTTTAGGCTCTTTACAACTAGGAGAGGACGGAACTTACGCCTTTGTAGTTGACGAATCCACGGGTACGGTAGAGCGTCGCCAGGTGAAGATAGGAATCGAGGCGCTCAACGGGATTGAAATTCTCAGCGGCGTTGAGCCAGGTGAACTCGTTGTCACTGAAGGGATTAATCGGCTTATCGATGGAATGCTGGTGGACGTTGTGTCTGAAGAGGCGGTCCTATGAAGATACAGGAGATCAAACCAGAAGAGCATTTCAGCTCCATAGATACCCAGCTCGCGAGCCCTGCCCAGGCGGCATCTCCGTTAGCACGCTTCTTCTTTACTCGTCAAATCTTTGGAACGCTCCTATGCTTCCTACTGCTGATGGGGGGATTTATGGGATATCTGTCCATGGTGAAAGAGGGCGATCCTGACATCAACATTGCTCGGGCAAACATTACGACTGAGTGGCCTGGAACAGATGCTGAAACGATTGAGACTCAGGTGACTGACAAGATTGAGGAAGAGATTAAAAGTCTCTCAGGTTTGAAAGATTTTACAAGTGCCACCTTTAACTCTTTCTCCATCATTAACGTTGAGTTTAAGGCTGAAGAACCGGTACCTCCCTCGATTCAAGATTTACGCTCCAAGGTAGACGATGCCGATTCAGAACTGCCGTCAGAATCCACAGGTCGTCAGGAGCCAGACTTTGAGCAGCTTTCACAGCAGGATGATCCGGTCTTAACAATATCGTTAACGGGTGAGGGGCTAGATATAGCGGTCCTTAGCCAGACGGCCGAGGAGCTACAGGAGCGACTGGAGGCTATTTCTAATATCCGTGAGGTGGATTTACTTGGCTGGCGAGAAGAAGTCATTCACGTCCAGATGAAGCCCAGTCGCCTGACGAGTCTGGGCATTTCCGCTACCCAGGTCAGTAATGCCATCCAAGGTAACAATGCTGATGGCTCCTGGGATCTGCTGCGAGATGAGGATATTGGAGCCCAGGTACGCCTGTATGGTCGCCCCCGCAGCCTGGAAGACCTAAGACGGGTGCCGGTCGCTCGGCTGGATGAAAACCGGGTGGTCCGTTTAGACGAGGTGGCTGATGTGTACCGGGGGTTAGAACGAGAAGAGTCGAGGGCATTTGTGAGTTTGCAAGGGGAGGAATTTGTTCCAACCGTCACCTTGGAAGTAGTTAAGGTCAATGGTAGCGATACTATTCAGGTGGTGAATGATGCCCTGGCGACAATCGAAGCCGCGCGTCAGGAGCCTGACTTTTGGCCTTTTGGTATGGACTATGGCGTCCTCACCAATGATGCTGACACCATTCAAGAAGATTTGTTTGATCTGGGCAGTAATGTTCTACAGGCCTCTATTTGTGTTTTCTTGATTCTCCTGGTGGCGCTGACCTGGCGGGAGGCATTAATTGCTGGCTTGGCAATTCCAGTCACATTTGCTGGGGCTATCTTCGTGTTGTGGTTAGGTGGCTACACCCTCAATACGATGGTGATGATTGGCATGATCCTGGCGTTGGGTCTGCTGGTGGATGTCTTTATTTTGATGCTGGAAGGGATGCACGACGGTATTTTTGTAAAGGGTCTTTCCTTTCCGGATGCAGCGATTACAACCATTCAGACCTATGCTGGTTCTGCCTTTGCCGGTCAGCTGACGACGATTTTAGCCATGGCTCCCTTGATGGCAATCTCGGGAACCATGGGCAAGTTTACTCGTTTAATTCCCATTAGTGCCATTGTTTGTCTGGTACTAAGCTACTTGCTGGCTTTGTTCGCAGTTGTTCCGCTGTCAAAGTTTTTGTTGGGGCGCTCAGAGGGGACTAGCACTCAAACTTTTGTAGATCGCATCACAGAGGCGGTGTCAGAAAGGTTTGCCCACTGGAGTCTGCAATCTACTGTACGGAATCGTGCGGTTGCTCGTCTTTGGACGCTAGGTGCGATCGCTCTGTTTGTCTGTTCCATGGTGTTGTTTACTACGCTGCCGTTTACTCTGTTTCCCCAACAGGATGGTATTAAGCTTAGCGTCAACATTGAGCTACCGCCGACAGCAACGTTGGCTGTGTCGCAGGAGGTTGCTAATCGGGTGGGGGAATATCTGCGTGATTACCCAGATACGGATGACACACTGGTATTTGACAACGTCACTAAACTGGTCGGACAGCGCAGCAGCCTGGTTTCTTCCAGTGAACTCAAACCAGCAACATCGGATTATTTTGTTGGACTGTCTGCAGTGATGGTCAAAAGATCGCAGCGTCAGCAAGATTCCTACGGATACGTTCGGGAGCTGCGGGAAAC
>JBCDFI010000223.1:0-8315 GCA_039178155.1 Cyanobacteria bacterium P01_H01_bin.105 | reverse complement strand
TAAATCGACAGGGCATATCCCGTTGCCCAGCCAATCGGACGCATCGGCTCGTGCACAGCAGTGATATCACCCGAAAAAAACTGGCGAAATTTTTCATCCAGCGCCAGCTCATCACTCAACCCAAGTTCCTTAAAAAAAGTGTGGCTATGGGTTACATACTCGGGTTCTGCCAATGGCGTGGGTGTCACCGGTACGAAATGACCCGAAAATACCTGGCGGGCACGGTGATCATCCCCATCGACCGTGGCCTCAGGATCAGCATTTAAGGTATCCATCAGCGAATAGTCCGCCAATCGCACAAACTCGTCGAATGTCGTTACGTAGGGCTCAGCCGATAGTGTAGATGGATATGACATTGTTGCTGGTGCGGGAAAGAGTGATGGTTATTTAAGAATTATGTAGAGGCTAGCATATTCAATGTGGAGCTTTCCAGACTAATGTTTGCTATACAACTGGGCGAGGAGCAACCGCCACCTAAACCATAGAAACGAAGAGAAAGAAATCTCTGGCAGCATCGTTACTGGGAGCATTTCATTTCCGACTGCGGCGGCGCTAGTGGCCGTTGAAGCCTGATGAAATCGGGATTTCAAAAAATAAAAAAAGTTAATCCAACCGCAGACGTTATTCGTAATGGTAGTTAAACAGACACCTGTGCTATGGGATGCAAGGAGGCCACATTAGAGTTTGCTGAGTATTCTAAGAGAATTTCCAAAGCGGCTCGAAATCAGTCTCATCTGCCTGTAGTCATTACTCGTACCCATAACAGACAGTCAAATCTGTTATGAGTATGGTTCATCTACTCATCTGACGATCACCTATGTACCTGCTACAGAACAACTATCTTCTCTTGTTGAATCAATATTCTAAAACCAAAGTTCTAAAACCAAATTAGAACATTTTCAATTCAGGTTAACCTCTTTAAAAAGAGGTTTTCAGGGCCACAGATGCACCTGAAAAACTGATAAATGAGTGCGTTCTTCTCTTGACACGAATATTTGCGATAACAATTCTGGATTTTGTTGTCAGGACTGTTTGATTATGCCGATATTGTTGTTGAGATAAAAGGCAAGTTTCAGGAAGCCCACACTATCTACCTTCTCATACCTAAGGATTTTTTTAAAATGACGACTCCTTCACCTAAGTACCACTGGCAGTTTACAGAAAGGCAAGGCGCAGCAACCGTCGATACCGTAAACGGTGTTAAAGCTGGCCTCTTTCAAGCCAAATTGAACGGCCATGGCCGCATTGGCAATGCCATTCAGTTAGTCGGCAGAGATGCCCATGTCAATTTGGGTAAAGCGGTGGGGCAATTTGGCACCAGCGACTTTACGGTAGCGTTTGGTATGCGGAATATTAGTACTCGTAAAGATAATGTATTAGACATTATCGGTGACCAGGTGATGCAGGGTCACGGTAACTTTTTCTCCGTGCGACTCATTGATCAACAAAGAATCTTTTTCCACGTCGATGAAGACAGTAAGGCCAAGCATTACGTGAAAGTCGCAACCGATCGCCTATCGATGATGTCCGAGCGACAATGGCTGCATGTAGCTGTTGTGAGACAAGGACGTACCATCAAGATTTACATTGATGGGGTGCTCAAAGCGGAAGCCACCTCAAAAACAGGTGTGGCCAACATCAAGAACAACACTGATGTAAAGCTGGGACATTCCAGACGGGGAACTCCAAACGCCCAATACGAAGACCTGCGCATCTACCACACAGCCCTCAACGCTGCTGAGATTAAAGCCCTGATTCCACCCGTAAACCGACCCTTGCGTGCGGGCGAAATTGAACTGGTGGGTGCTGATAAAGCCGCCGTCATTCTCAACGAAAATGTTGACGATCTCTCCCGTTTTTCTGGCAGCTTTAAGCAGCTGCGGGTGGGTAACAATACCGGCGTTACCCTCTATGATCAACCTAAGTTTAGGGGCACAGCCCAAAAGTGCTACGCTGACCTGCCCGATATGCGTCTCTCCCGGATTAAGAACTTTCCAAAGTCCATTCGTATTTGGTCTACCGTTGGCGAGCCCTTTACCGGTAAGTGGATTATCAAAGCGCCGAATGGTCAGTTCTTACACTCGGGTTCGGCCCGTCTCATGACAACGCCCCGGCAGTCATCAAACGGGCTTTTCAAATTTCACTACAATTTACAACAGTCTGCGCTGCAGCTACTTCCCGGTGCTGATCAGGAAAGTGATCGCTTCACCCTATCGTCGGTTCAAGCTCCAGTGCCTCTGTTTATTGATGATTCAGATAGTCTCTCCGGTGAGTTTTCGCTGACCAACTCGGCCAAGAACGAATGGTTAGAACTAGCCAAAGGAAATGCCTTTAGATGGACTCAACAAAAAGAGCACCGTGCTGTCTTTATACGTGCAGTTAAATTTGCCGAAAATGAAGGCCAGGTAGGTGAACTGGCACCGGGAGAAGTGGCCCTGTATGAACATGCGGCCTACCACGGCAGAACCTGGATTTTATCCGATAATGCTAATGTGGCTTCTGGTGAACATAAGCGATTTGGAGTCTTTCAAAATCTAAATGATATAGCCTCATCTATTCGCCTGGGCCCAGATACTGGGGTGACCTTATTTAAGCATGGCAACTACCAGGTTGCAGAGGACAAACGCGAAGAACAAATCGAAGATATTATTAAAAACGTTCCCTGGCTTGGCGAAAGTCAGATCGGCAACGATGCTTTATCCTCGCTCAAAATCTTTAGAACCATTGAGCCAGAGGATGTGTTTAGCTCCTATACCTCCAAACTGAGCCAGGACTATCGCATGGTAGGCGACAGCCTGGAAGAGTTTTCGTCCTATCGCACCACCCTGCGGTTTAAGCCCGGTGCTGGCAAGGTTGAGGTTTCTGCCACCGATCTGACCCAAATCGAAGTTGAAGGCACCACCTACGACATCGACGAAGTGCGCTCGGTTACCCTCAGCCCCAATGAGCTAAATTTAATTATGATTACTTCCGAGGCTGATGGCCTTAACACCCCAGGGCTAAAGATTCGCACCAGTGACATGGCTCCCAATGAGCGAGTGGTAATTTTTCCCAACCGCGAGGCTCATAAGCAAATTGCTGAGCTAGAGGATGGCGCATTGTGGAATGCCAAAGACGCTAAAGGCAACTTAATTGTGGATCGCAATGCCCATAGCAAAGAGGAAGTCGCCAGCGCCCAAAACACCATCAAACGGGTGATGGCCACCGTCAACTATGGTGAGGATGCTCCTACGGCAAAGAACCTCACTCAGTCAACGGCGACAGCTTCCGTTCAGTCAACAGTAAAGAATCCCGTTCAGTCAGACAAGCGAGTCGTCTCTGGAGCTACCATTGAGAATCCTTGGGAGCTGACCTTGGGCTCTACTCGGGGCAATACACCAACTCCGCCGGACGACGGACAACAGTCAGTGATTGTGCAACCTCCCATCGCAGAAAGACCAGTTAGTTCGGATGAATGGCAACAACTCCTTGCTCAAGCCACTCCGGGTGAAGAAGAGGATAGTTCAGAGGCCATCGATCCAGTAGCTAGAGGCCCGGTCACTCTGGGTGCTGCCAGGGTCTTCTCTGTCAAAAAATTTGGCCGCCGCTTCGGCAGAAGATTTAAAAAGGCGATCAAAAAAGCCACATCGGTTGTCATTGGCAAGGTTAAAGACGTTGTGCATGTGGTAGTCAAATTCGTTGAAGATAAAGTTGAAAAGGTCGTTGACTTTGTGGTCGACACTGTTGAAAAGGTGGCTGACTTTGTTGAAGGTGTGGTAGAAACGGTGGTGAAAGCCATTAAACAGTTTATTGAGTTTCTACAGTTTTTGTTTGACTGGGGGGACATTTTAGAAACCCAGCGGTATTTAGTCCGTGCCGTAAACTCAGGCTTTGATTTTGCAACCCAGGGAACAAAAGATGCCAAACCCCTCGTCTCAGCCTTTGTGGATCAACTGCAAGGAACAGTTGAGAACGGGATGAATAATCTGACCGAGTTATTAGGTGGTGATCCGTCAGAGGTAAAAGAGTCTGAGTTTGAGATGCCTGAAGCATTTGAATGGTTTCTCTCAAAGCTACTGGGCGGTTCGAAACAAAAAGGTGCTGAGCCAGCACCAAATCTAGAAACTAACCCAAATGAAGGCTCAGCGATAGAAAGTTTCTTTTCTAACTTTCTAGAGGCAATGGAAAATGCCATAGGTGCTGGGCTGAGAGTATCTGAGGGCCTGATGGAAAGTATCCAGAAACTGATTAACAATCCTCGACAACCGCAGCTTGCGTTGATTGAAGTTGTGGAGGCTTTGAGAGATGCCGTCATCCAGTCATTATCAGCAGTGGAGAACGCGGCTCTGGGGCTATTAGATATTGTTGGAGAAGCGATCCAGCAGCTTAAAAATCTGTTGAATGCCGAAATAAAAATTCCCTTTATTTCAGACCTGTTTAAACTGCTCGGTGCAGGCAAACTGACAATATTGAACTTGACTACATTACTGCTGGCGATTCCAGTCACAATCGTAGTCAAGCTAACCACCAATGAAAAGCCATTTACCGATGTTGTACCGCTTGAGCCAACCAGTCAAGCTCAGACAAGACTAGTGACACTAACAGATACACAGACTACAGACACACAATCTGATGGTAATGACAAACAATCGACTCAGGACAATAGTAACGATATCAAAGAGTTACGTAGGGGAATAGCGTTTTCAGTGATTACAACTACAGCAGATTCTGCAGGTCATCTACTCAATTTAGTCTTAGATGCTACTGCTGATATGTTTAACCAGGACAAGCAAAAGACGGTGCCGTCTGGTACTAGGATGGCTGAGTTGATAAGCTTCCTATTGAGTGGCATCAGCTGGGGATTCAGCGTTCCTTTCACGCGTTCGATGGATTTCAAAAACAACCTAGAAGCTTCTTTGGAAACACTCTTGTGGGGCTACAGAACAGTCTTAGTAGTCATAGACTTATGTGCGCTAGGTTTCAGCGAAGCGTCTTTAGGAGGGGCACGACGCATGAGGCGTCTAAATATAAAATGTGCGACTGCTTGGGCCCTTTTGGCTGTATTGGATGTGGGGCTAGCGACAGCTTACATGATTGTAGCAAAGGAAAATCCCATAGCTGTTTTATATGAGATATTTTCTTGGTTGCCCGATATTGCTCTTTTCTCTCTTGTAGTCGTGGATAGGGTTACATCTGGTGTAATAATAGCCCTTGCGAATTTGATTGCCTCGGCATCGGCATTTGGCTTCGGATTAACGCTTGTGATTCAAGATGGTTTAGCCCTGAGGCGTGCGAAGGCAGCTTAACAGACAGAAATAGGGTGCGTTGTCACGCACCCCTTCCAAGAAGCTAACGCACCATCACCAAAATCCTCTAACCCGGTGCGTTACGCTTCGCTACGAAGAACTATCCCTCCCAAATTATATCAAGTACGTAGAAATTAACCTCGTTTAAGGTTTCTGGGTAAAGCGACCAAACCCAGTCAGAGACTAGATTCACTTAAAGCGTCCTTTTATCTCGTTGATTTACTGCTGATGCCAGCGGACAGCTCCATCGGGCTGATCAACTACCGTAACTCCTGCTGCCGCTAGCTGCTCGCGAATATCATCTGCTGTTATAAAGTCTCGCTGTTGTCGGGCCGTTTGACGCTGCTGGATCAGGTCTGCGATCGCACCCTCATCCAAACCACCCACCGTTAAAGCATCACTCTCGGCTTCAGCCTCTAACCCCAATACCTGGGCCAGCTGCAACAACGTTTGCCACTGCTGCCAGAGTAGCTCCGGACTAGATTGAGTCTGCCCTTCGTGTACCAGACGGTTTCCCTCTCGCTGCAGCCCTTTGGCCAGCTCAAACAGCACTGCCAGAGCACCCGATGTATTCAGATCATCGTCCATGGCGGTTTGGAACCGTTTGACCCACGGGTCTTCTAAGCTGGGTTCCTGAAAAGAAAACTGGCTATTGGCGACTGACAACGCTGCCTGGTGGTGATTGCCAAAGAGAAGTCCAGCTTTTAGCGTTTGCCAACTGTTGATTGAGGCTGCGATCGCAGCCTTCGTAAAATCCAACGGTTTCCGATAATGCCCCTGCAGCACAAACAGTCGCACCGCCATCGGGTCTACCGGTTGCGGATACTCTGCCCACACCCCATCCAGCAGGTCACGGATCGTCGTGAAATTGCCCAGGGATTTCGACATTTTCTCGCCATTCACCGTCACCATGCCATTGTGCAGCCAGTAACGAGCCAACGGTTGTCCAGTCAGCGCTTCCGATTGAGCAATCTCATTTTCATGGTGGGGAAACACCAGATCGCCGCCACCGCCATGAATATCAATGGTTTCACCCAATCGCGCCCGGATCATGGCCGAACATTCGATGTGCCATCCTGGCCGTCCCATGCCCCAGGGCGACTCCCAGGCCGGTTCACCCGGTTTTGCCGCTTTCCATAAAGCAAAATCAAACGGATCGCGCTTCTTCTGGTCGGTCGCATCCGGGGCAACGCGGCCCCCTGCCCCTGCCTGTAGTTGCTCCAGCTTCCGTCCAGAGAGCTTGCCATACTCCGAGAACTGTCGCACGCTGTAATACACATCGCCATCAACCGCATAGGCATATCCTTTCTGCTCTAACGCCTGAATCAATTGATGAACGGCAGGGATGTGCTCGGTCACTCGGGGATAGTCATCAGCATCGAGAATGTTGAGGCGGCGAATATCTTGAAAATAGGCAGCAATGTTGCGATCGCTCACCGCCTGCATCGTTACCCCTTCTAACTTGGCACGATTGAGAATCTTGTCGTCAATATCTGTAAAGTTTTGCACATAGCGCACGGTGTATCCACACCACTGCAAATAGCGTCGTAGCACATCCCAAACCATGTACGAACGAGCATGCCCTAGGTGGCAATTGTCATAGACTGTCACACCACAGCAATACATCACCACACGTTCCGGATGAATAGAGGTAAATGGCTCTTTTCGACCTGTCAGGGTGTTATGAAGGGTGAGATTCATAGAAAATGTTGTTAACTAAAAATAGTGATGGGTTCGTAAGGGTGAATTAGGATAAATCGCCAGCATCATGATAATGATTATCGTTCTCATTTTATCATGAATGGTCAAAACGTTTCCGCTCCTTATTTTCCGAGTGCAAAAACTTATCGAACTCGACATTGTCCCTGATGACAGTCATCGAGTCATACAGTTATTCAACTTTTGCATCAACGAGAGTACGTCTAACTGACGCCCAATCCATACCATTTCAGTTTTTGGCGGTGTTTTCCATTCGCTGTCATCTATCGTGAATCTGGTCCCACTGAGCTGGAATAGATGGCGCTTTTCACTCTCTTCAAACCAGATAATTCCTTTGGCCCGGAACACATTATTAGGAAGCTGATAGTCGAGAAATTGCTGAAACTTTTTGAGGGAAAAGGGGCGCTCGCCCTTAAATGAAATAGACATAAACCCATCATTTTGGAGATGCTGGGTGGAAGAATCGATGGCAGCAACATTCTCTTGGACCACAGCGGCATCTGTTAGTTGAACATTTAAAATCAACGATAAGGAAACCTGACTATGGGTGGCTTCTACTATTCTGGCTCTATCTTTAATAGAAAGAATATGCTGTTTCAACGTTTGAACCTTAGGTTCAAGCACTCGATCGATTTTATTCAAAAGGATAATATCGCCATAGAGAATTTGACTCATCACCGCACTGCTTCCATAGTGAAAGTCGGGGTCAAAGGTTTCCGCATCAATTAAGGTAACTACGGCATCCAGCTGGGTCAAATCTCTTAGCTCTGTGCCAAGAAACGTGAGCATGATGGGTAGCGGATCGGCGACACCCGTGGTTTCTAACACCAGGTAATCAATGCGATCTTTCCTCTCTAATACACGATATACCGCATCCGTAAGGTTGTTGTTGATGGTGCAACAAACACAGCCATTGGTGAGTTCTATCATGTCTTCTTCCACCTCAATCAACAGCTGGCTGTCGATGTTAATGTCCCCAAACTCATTCACCAGAACGGCCACCTTAAGATTCTCAAAGTTTTGGAGAATATGATTTAGCAATGTCGTTTTTCCACTGCCTAAAAAGCCCGTGATGATGGTCACGGGAAGCTTCTGAGAATCAAGGGTGGGAGCCATAATGCCCATAGATGTGTCTGTATGAGGGAAAAGAAACAAGGTTAAAAATGGGATTTAATGGAGGCCTATTCTTTGCTATACAGGCGCTTTCTCAAGGACAGTGAATGATAATGATTATCATTCTTGAGTATCTTACAATATTTTTTTCAAAATGAATGCAATGCTCCTCTGGAGCGGCTTCGCCTTTCTTGAATG
>JBCDFI010000222.1:0-8343 GCA_039178155.1 Cyanobacteria bacterium P01_H01_bin.105 | reverse complement strand
GGCCAACATTGCTTGCATGGATGATGAAATTGCGATCGCATTTGCCAACGCAGCCAATCACTTAGGCAAGGCCGATCTGATTGCTTCCCATGGGCAAACGATTTATCATCGCCCTCCAACTGCGAACCATTTAGGCTATAGCTGGCAGCTGGGTCGCGGTGAACTCATTGCCAATCTCACCCAAACTCCTACCATCAGTGACTTTCGCGATGCTGATATCGCTGTAGGCGGGCAGGGAGCTCCTCTGGTTTCACCGGTAGATGCTACCTTGCTCAGTCATTCTCAACGCCATCGTTGTGTACAAAATATTGGTGGCATTGGCAACCTCACCTATCTACCACCCTGGGATAGAACCGATACCCCGCCTGCTGGCATTATTGGCTGGGATACCGGACCTGGCAATGTTTTGATTGACTGGGCTGTGAGTCTATTTAGCGATGGTCGTCTTACCTACGATCAAAATGGTGCCTGGGCTGCTCAAGGAAGTCCCTGCCAAAGCCTGATAGATGAGTGGCTCACCCATCCATTTTTTCGGCAGCCTCCGCCTAAGTCTACGGGGCGGGAACTATTTGGAACTGACTATGGTCAGCGATGTTGGCAAGATGCGCAATCCTATGGGCTCAGCCAGACCGATTTTCTGGCCACCCTAACCACATTTACCGCAGCCACTATTGCCCATAGCTATCGGCAGCTACCCCGATTACCTGATGAAGTTTTATTGTGTGGTGGTGGAAGTCAGAATGCGTATTTGCGATCGCAAATACAAAACAGATTGCCTGAAATTGATCTCATGAGCACCGACGACGCTGGTCTTGATAGCGAGTTTAAAGAATCGATTGCTTTTGCTGTTCTAGGCTACTGGCGCTGGCATCGGCATCCAGGAAATCTTCTCACTGTTACTGGTGCTAGTCACCCCTGCTTATTAGGCCGTATTTGTACATTGAGTGACAGCTTTAACAGCTAACAAAAGAAACAAGGGGTACGGTGTGACGGTAGCAATGGCCAGGTGTTGTTATCTATGGTGAAGGAGATACGCTGTAAAGCTAAGAGCATAGTCAACATCTACATTTTCAATACCTACTCTTAGGTTTGAACGTCGCAAATTTATTCCATAAGCGATTAATTGTTCTATTGTGAATCGTTATAAAACCATTAGGGAGAGCACGTGAGCCACAGTTTTCTAATTGAGCCAGGGCGCTGGATTCTTCAAGGTAATTGGCTAGCTAGGGATTTATTTCCCATAACTGTCAAAGGCAAAATTCTAGTTGCTTGGAATAGTAATGATTGGTTCACAATGGTTACCAAGCTTGTTTTTCCTAATGGCGAACTAGATGATATCTCCTTACAGTACAAGGGACGTATTGTCAGAGGCGATCGTCAATACACTTTTGTCCTGCAGCATAGCGCACTGGGACGGGTAGAAGGTGAAGGCTGGATCGCACCTAGCTCAATTGTTCAACAGTATTGGGTGCTAGAGGATAGACATATGCGTACTGGGTTTGAAACTCTCTATCGCCTTAGTCCTAATCGATATCATTTCTCTGGTGGCATTATGGCTGGTCATCACTTGACTAGCACCATGGAAGCCGTTGTCGAGCGGCATCAGAGCTAGAGATACATAAACAAAGCTGTAAGATACAGAATTTGCCCTGGGAGCTTACTTAGGCCTTTGTATTGGTAGAAGGTCGAACTATCCCACTGTATTTGAGACAATACAGCTAATAAGATCTGCTAGTTTTTTCTTATCATTGGGATGAAGACCTCATCGTCTAGGTTGAGTAGCCTTTAAAGTCGACCTTCGCAATATCTTGGTGGCTATATTGTTGGTTGAGAAACGCAGTGTTGTGCAATGACAAACAATTACTTTGGTCGTAGACTCGCCAATCGTTACGAGCTGATTGAGTCCATTGGTCAAGGCTCCATGGGAAAAGTCTATGTGGCTAAAGATACGCTCTTGGGGGGCGTGCCCGTCGCTATAAAATTTCTTGCTCAAACTCTACTCAATGAGCAAATGACCCAGCGATTCATGCATGAGGCTATGACCTGTGCGCAGTTGGGAAATAACAGCATGCATGTTGTTAGAGTCACAGATTATGGTGTGACCGATGACGAAGTTCCCTTTTATGTGATGGAGTATCTGAAAGGGAAAAATCTGGGCCAGGTGATTCAATCACGTCCTCTGTCAGTCAAACGGTTTCTCGACTTTACTCGACAAATCTGCTTGGGTCTCGAGATGGCTCACAAAGGGATTATTCTCGATGATCAGGTCGTTCCTATCATTCATCGAGATATCAAACCCAGTAATATCTTGGTTACCCAAAGTGCCAGTGTGGGAGAGCTTGTTAAGATTCTGGATTTTGGCATTGCCAAGTTAATACAAGCCGGTATCAGTGAGCAAACCAGTAGCTTTTTGGGCACGTTGGCCTACGCATCACCAGAACAAATGGAAGGGCAAGAGCTGGACAACCGTTCTGACATCTATAGCTTAGGGGTAATGATGTATCAGATGCTAACAGGGACTCTTCCCCTGTGTCCCAGTGTTAATACATTTGGCGGTTGGTATAAGGCCCATCGTTCTCAAGAACCGAGGTCGCTAGATGGATTATCGCCTTATGGCACATTGCCGCAACGGCTCAAAGATGCTGTCATGAACTGCTTAGCAAAGGAGCGGTCTCAGCGTCCTAGCACTGTTAGTCAACTGCTTTCTTTTCTGGAAAGCTCTCTTGAATCCCGGCCATCTTTACCAAAACCTCCTGAATGGAGTGAAGACCTTCCTGAAGAATCTGAAGAAGACCAGTTTTATCGTCAGCAAGTATGGCCAAAGGATAAACCTATTGCTGAGATTGTTTTTCCTAAACTTCTGAAATTAGGCGAGTGTCAGTTACCTACCCTTTGGGTAATGCTGTCCCCTCAAGAAATTGAGCAGCGTATTAGTAATACTGGTTACAATAATTTCCTATGCACCCTAAATCCCCATCCGATGGTGCTTTGGGTGACGGCGTTTCATAGTAGGGCTCAAGGCCCTCGATGGCTGTCTAGCTACCTAGATCTTAAAAATCCTAGTCATGGAAGAATTGTTTGGCGTTTAGGCGAAAACAGTCACTATCGAGTGCTTTTCTTCTCTAAAGACTTTCCTAACCAGTGTGTAAATTCCCGTCGTCTACACATCGCACCACCTCAGCAAAAATTGCTTAAGGAGTGGGTTCTAAGGGCACGTACAACTATTTCAGTGGGAAATTCTCAAGACAGCAAAAGCATGTTGCGGAGGGAACTCAATGAGCATCTAAAGCCTCAGATGCTGTGGTGATTGTGGATGCTGTTGCGCGCGACCCTTGGGGTTACTGTAGACAAAACGGGTATTTTAAGAGGGATTACGAGGACAAACGATTTATTAATAGACTAGTATCTGCGCTTAAACCTGTAAGCAAGTGCGGTAACACGATAGATGCCTTGATCCAATAGATTTTTGCCGATTGTATTATTGCTATGGCAGTTATTTAAAGGCATTTTTCTGTCCTCAGTAATAGGATCAACGCTATGTATTATTGGCTCGGAATCGCAGCGCTAAATGACAGACAATAACTTCGGTCGTAGACTCGCCAATCGCTATGAGCTCATGGACTCCATTGGTCAAGGCTCCATGGGGAAAGTCTACTTAGCTGAAGATATGCTTCTAGGAGGCGTTCCCGTTGCTGTTAAATTTCTGGCTCAAACATTGCTGAATGAGCAAATGGCCCAGCGATTTATGCGTGAGGCTATGACCTGCGCACAGCTGGGAAATAATAGTATGCATGTGGTACGAGTTACGGATTATGGTGTAACTGATGATGAGATTCCCTTTTATGTCATGGAATATTTAAAGGGAGAAAATTTAGGCCAGGTCATTCACCCAAAACCTTTGCCACTTCCTCGGTTTCTCGATTTTACTCGGCAGATTTGCTTGGGTTTGGAGACCGCTCACAAAGGGATTATTCTCAATGATAAAACTATTCCTA
Source organism: Cyanobacteria bacterium P01_H01_bin.105 (assembly GCA_039178155.1). Classification (GTDB taxonomy): domain Bacteria; phylum Cyanobacteriota; class Cyanobacteriia; order Phormidesmidales; family Phormidesmidaceae; genus Leptothoe. Next base: position 4,348 of record JBCDFI010000222.1, on the reverse strand, counting down.
TCATTCATCGAGATATCAAACCCAGCAATATCTTAGTCACCCAAAGTGCCAGTGTTGGAGAACTCGTCAAAATTTTAGATTTTGGTATTGCCAAACTGATACAGGCTGACAATAGCGAGCAAACCAGCAGTTTTATGGGAACGTTGGCCTACGCATCACCAGAGCAAATGGAGGGCCAAGAGCTTGATCGGCGTTCTGATATCTACAGCTTAGGTATCATGATGTACCAGATGCTGGCAGGAACATTACCCTTTCGCCCTAGTAATAATACATTTGGTGGTTGGTATAAAGCTCACCGCGATCAAGAGCCGATTTCTTTAGATGGGTTATCGCCATATGGGGTATTACCTAGGTTACTCAAGGATACGATTATCAGTTGCTTAGCGAAGGATCGTTCTCGACGTCCTAATAGTGTCAGTCACCTTTTGGAGAGGCTAGCACCGTTAGAAAATCGATTCGGTCGCTCGATTGATCTAGGTAAGCAGATTAGGGGAACGCTCCAAGAGTTAAGAGTGGTATCCAAACCGGGGTCTCCTAGCGATTCTGAAGCAGATCGTTTTTGCCGGTTACAGAAATGGCCTCAAAATACGCCGATTGCTGAAATTGTTTTTCCTAAACTGCTCACTATGAGCAATCGCCAGTTGCCGACACTGTGGGCTATGTTGGGAACGCAAGAAATTAATCAACGAATTAGCAATACTAGTTCGAATAATTTTTTATGTGTTCGTAATCCTCATCCAATGGTGCTCTGGATTACGGCCTTTTATAGTAAGACTCAGGGGGCGAGATGGCTCTCTAGTTATCTCGATCTTAAAAATCCTGGTAATCAAAAATTTGTTTGGCATTTGGGCGAAACAGGGGCTTATCGGATACTATTCTTTGCAAAAGAAACACCGAATCAGTTTATAGACTTTCGCCGTTTACACATTGCCCTACCTCAGCAAAAATTTCTCAAGGAGTGGGTATTAATGGCTCGTACAATTGTTCCAGTAGGGAGTCCTCAAGACAGTAAAAATATGCTGAGAAAAGAACTCAACGATAATTTAAAGCCCCAGATGCTGTTGGGTTTTAACGCGATGCAATCGGATGCATAACCCTGAAGGCGATACCTTGAATCTCTTTTTTGAGTCGAGGTCAATTAGTAGAACGAGGAAAATGAATAACTGGATGCCAACTTGAACGCAGTAGGGCATTTGTAAAACTTGGAACAGACCACTTTAAAATTCCCTTGGATTTCCCTGAGCAAATTGCGATCGCAGAAATATCATTCACTTCTGCTGACTTCAATATTTCAGATTGGGGATCCCCCTGACGGATTTCAGTAAATACTTCTATTCCAGACGACTCTAAATCTATCTTTGCCTTGTTAAGATGAGCTTGAATCTGCTCTTCTGATTCTCGTAACTCTACACGAATGCAATCATCAATTACCCAACATAGTATGCACTGCTTGGGATAGCCATTAGTTTGGGCAGCCGTCTTAATCTGGGATAACAGGTAATTGGCGCTATTACTGCCATCATATGGAACTAACAAATGAGTAAATAATGTCTGACAGCGTAGAGCCAGTTCCTGTTTGCGATATGTTGCTATCAACTGAGGCCGTAAAATTACAAGCGGTATATCAAGTTGATGAGCAATTCCTGTTGTGGTGCTCCCAAAAAATTTTTCAGTTAACAGAGAGCGGGTTGGAGTTCCGAGAACAAGTACATCTGCATTATAGCGGCGAGCAGACTTCTCAATATTGTCAATAACGCGTCCTGAACGCACATCAACAACAACCGATTTACCTTCAGGTAGCACAGACCCACTGGCATCAGCTAGGCGAGATTTTGCTTCTGCAACTGCACTATCGTCAACCTTTGGAATTTCACGATCAGTCGTTAAAGAAACATTATGAAAAAAAACAATTTTATCCAGGCCAGACTGAACTAAATCGGGTACAAACCCGATCAGCCGCTGTAGACTATCCTCAAAATCAGTACAGACTAATGCACACTTAAACATCTGGCTCTACTCCAACCTCATTACATAGACATTAGTCTTGAAAAGCTACTACCACCACTGTAATGTTGTCGCGACCACCACGCTGCTTTGCCGCATCCACGAGTGACTCAGCCGCTGTTGGGCACGAACGAATAGATTTTAAATGGGTTGCAATTAACGGATCAGAAAGCTCCTCTGTTAAACCATCACTGCACAGCAGCAAACGATCTCCACCCGATACATCGAGCGACTGAATATCAATACGATTTAAATCTTCTCGCCCCAAACACTGAGAAAGAACATGCCTCCAAGGATGATGCTTCGATTCATCTGGTGTTAGCTCACCATCTTCAATAGCCTTAGCTACCCACGTATGATCGCTTGTAATCTGATCAAGCTTTGCTCCTCTTAAACGGTAGAGTCGAGAGTCACCCACATGAGCACACCAAGGATGATTATCATGCTCTCGGAACATAACAGCTACGGCTGTAGTACCCATATCTGCCCGTTCAGGATGATGATATTGATCCTTCAAAATGGCATCATTAGCTGCAATAAAAGCTTTGCGTAGCATTACATCTGGAGATTCTGAACTCTCCCAATGATTATCTAGATATTGGTAAATAGCTTCTGTAGCTAAACGGCTTGCTTCTTGACCACCCGCATGTCCTCCCATACCGTCAGCAACCACAAAAAACCGGCCTGATTCATCCAGGTGATAAGCATCTTGATTACTAGCTCGTAGCAATCCTGGATCCGTCAAACCAGCAAAAAAGCGTTGCATAAAGCATTTAGACATATAGGAAGAACTTATGGCATGCGATCAGTTCGATTAAGGCGAACTAAGGAACGGATTAACGCTATTCCCGAAGCTGTGGCAGGCAACGCCATACCTAAAGCAGCCCATGGCAACTGACTAACTAATAGAAGAGTAGCCGCTAGGGTAAACGTGCCCAACAGTAGAGTGTAGTTGGTCATCAAATTGACACTACTAAGGCGACGTATAGCACGATCGGTTTCAATAGAACGTACTCTCACTCGAATATCGCCTCGATCTAGACGATCAAGCGAATCCTCAATACGTCGTGGTAAGCCAAAGGCCGAACTACCCACTTGAGCAGCCTGACGGCCTATTTCACCGATGAGCCCATTACTAGAAGAATTAGAGACATTAGTCATAAGCTGATTAGCAAACGGTTTTGCAGCCTCCATAAAGTTAAAATCTGGATCCAATCCTTTACCAACACCTTCTAGTGTGGAAAATGCACGCATAACGAAGGTAAATGTAGCCGGAAATCGAAAAGGTTGATCGTAAGCAACAGCATAGAGATCATCGCTGATGGCGGTAATGGACTGCTCTTCAAAGGGCCTGTCCATAAAGTTATCTAAAATATACTGAATTGAGCGACGAACGGGGCCCATATCTTCAGTTTCGGTTAAAGCTCCCAAATCAATTAAGGATGCCATCACCATATCGGCATTACGCTGCGCTACCCCCATAAAGGTGCGCATCAATCCATCACGTGTCAATGGCTGAATCTGACCCATCATGCCAAAATCGTAAAAAATTAGAGCACCATTGGGAGTGACGGCGATATTGCCAGGATGGGGATCTGCATGAAAAAAACCATCATTAAGTAACTGATGTAAATAGGCTTGTGCTCCTAATTGAGCAAGACGCTGACGATCTAACCCCGCAGCTTCCAACGATTCATAATGGCTGATCTTGATACCTGGCAGATATTCCAGTGTCAGCACCCGTCGCGAAGCGTAGCGCCAATAAATGCGAGGAGCTTTCACCCACTCAATATCGCGGAAATTACGACGAAATGTATCCGCATTCCGCCCTTCATGCAAAAAATCTATTTCTAGCCAAAGGATCCGACAGCATTCTTCATAAATGCCAATCCAGTCCCGTCCTCTACCCCATTCAGGATGACTTTGAAAATATTGGGCAATCCCTTTCAAAATAGAAAGATCAATTTGAAAAAGACTCTGTAGACCCGGCCGCTGAATTTTTACAACGACCTCTTCTCCTGAATAAAGTTGAGCTCGATGAACCTGACCTAAACTAGCCGCTGCCAGAGGAATCGGATCAAAAGTTTTATACAATTCCTCAACCGGTCTACCTAGATCAGCTGCAATGGTCGTCTTTACCTGCTCGTAGCTAAAGGCAGGAACCTGATCTTGTAGCTTGGATAGTTCTTCAACATACTCTGCCGGAAACAAATCAGAGCGAGTAGAAAACAGCTGTCCCAATTTAATAAATGTAGGACCAAGGTTTAGAAAGTTAAGGCGAATCCAACGAGCTTGAGCTCGTCGTCGAGCTGCCTGCTTTTCAACAGACATACCACCGGAGTAG
>JBCDFI010000221.1:0-8343 GCA_039178155.1 Cyanobacteria bacterium P01_H01_bin.105 | reverse complement strand
GGGCAGTCCTGAAGAACTCGAGTTGGTCATTGATGTGCTATCCACAGATGCGGTGCAGATTCAGCCTGGAGACCCCATTATTGTGGACCAATGGGGTGGTTCAGAACCATTAACAGCAACCGTCAGCTATATCGAACCAGCTGCATTTACAGAAGTCTCTGCTCTAGGCGTGGAAGAACAACGGGTCAATGTTATTGGCACACTGTCAGAGCCAGCAGCAACGTCTTTAGGAGATCGTTATCGCATTGAAGCCCGCATTGTTACTTGGGCTGGTGATGATGTGCTGCAGGTGCCCGTTAGTGCTCTATATCGCTGTAGCAAAAGCTGGTGTGTGTTTGTGGTAGAAGCGGATCGCGTCCAGCCCCGTGAGATTGCTATTGATCATCGCAGTACCATGGCGGCTGAGGTGACAGACGGTCTACACTCCGAAGAACGTGTTGTCTTGCACCCTAGTGAGCAACTTCAGGCGGGGCGTCAAGTTAAATCAAGATCATGAGTGATTACCTGATCCATACTCAAAATAGAGAGCAGGACAACATCCTGGTTTTGCCTCTGTCCCATCACTTCAATCGGGAGGACTGTATGAATAGCGATCGCAGCGTTATCAAGCCCAACATCATTGGCATTGTGGGCAGCTATCGTAAACACGGTACCATTGATACGGCTGTGAGTGAAATCCTGGAAGCAGCGGCCCAAAAAGGAGCTCACACTGAGAAAATCTACCTGCAAGATCAGCACATTGAGTTTTGTATAAACTGTCGCCACTGTTTGCAAACGCCGGATCGGAGTGAGTGTGTGCTTAAGAACGTTGGCGCAGCGTCGAGATGAGAGATTTATGTGGATAGAAACTGAAATGGGTAAATGATTCAGTCGCTGCTAAAACCACGCGTAACACTTCTAATGCCAGTCGTCCTTAACAATGACTATATTTAGCAATTACAAATCCAAAAGAATTAATAATGATTGTCAAAAGCAAGTATTTGGCCCGTCAACTCACCTAAAGTTAATTTCACAGTGTTTATTCGCTCAAAGCATTTTATCTTAAGGTGTTCTACCCATGGTTTCTAGTCTCACCAAAACCCTCAGCGACCAATGCTTCATCTCTGGCGAAAAAGCTGCAACCCTCGCCCAGCTGCCGCCAATCTGGCAAGCCATTGCTCAAGGCCAAGCCGATGTCGGTCTGAGCGATGCCCAAGCTTGCATTCACCTTGCTCAGCTCTTCCTCTACAAATTCGAAAACGGTGACGTTGACCTTTTTCAGGATCGTCCCCAGTTGCGACATTTCCAGTCGATGTTTGGGCAACTGCTTGGGCCGCTCGCCTGGGAAACGCTTGCGTTTTATGGGGAGGATTTTCTTCGCGATCGCTACCCCAATTTCCAAGCCATCCTCGACCAAGCCAAAGCCCAGTACGGCTCTAACAGCGATGCCACAAAAGTCGCTCAAATTGGCCTAGACCTATTTACTGAATTTGGTTACGACCTCCCTGCCAGCTTCTACGACGTTCACCTGGCCCCCCTCGATCGCGACCATATTTTTGAAGAACGCGCCTTGCGCTACGACCCCCGCGACCAAGGACACAAGCGTTCGTGGGATGCCATCCTTCACGCCTGTAAAGTCTTCGCGATTCAAATGAAAGTGCAGAGCATCGCTTCCCAGCAGGGCTTCACCTACCAGCATGGATGTGCCTGCAACTCTCATTTGTCGAATATTGATTTGGCGACCGGGGCGTTTGATTATGAGATCACCCCCGAAAAGCGTCAACGCTGGCTGCGCAGCTTCCTCTGGACCGCTTGGTATGAGTATGCTCTGTTTGACCTGATTCCGAATACGGCTTATTTGGTTTAAGTGAATGAATGAGAGCAGGCGAACTGATGGGGGCTAATGCCCCGAACGTGACAGTGGCTGATGAGTTTGATGTTGGTCGAGGCTGCTAGACTGAGGCGTCGGCTACACGACTGACAACGAATGGGCTGCCGTTACGTTCGGGGCATTTGTGGGGGGCAGAAGACGCGCAAGAAGATAGCCATGACAGCGAGCGGTTGCTCGGAAACTATTGGTGCGATGTTGGGCGATGTTGTTACACAACCAGCCGTGGAATCGAGAGTTAGCTTAGTTAGCAATATAGAGACACCCCCTAAAAGAGAGAATAAACGAGATTAAAGTGAGACTCTATCATGAGCTTGAAGCTCCACGTAATCTGGAACAAGATTGCCCTAACGTTCGCGCAGCGTTTCCGTAGGAGTTATAAGCCATGCATCTTTGTAAAAGCTCTTGAGACAATGCGGTAGAACACGAGTTCAAATAGCATTGACACCTCGGATAGTCGGTTAAATCCACGTTGCCCCTCATTAATTCTCAATCAAAAAGATATTTCTAATAACAAAGGTCAATCATCTTGACTCACAGCAAGATGAGAGATTGATATTGATGCGGATAGATAAGTCAATTCTCCTAAAAACAAATGTGATATATGTCCTATTCAATTTAGGAACTTTGGTACAAGCGCTGATCGGTTCAAGTCTCATAGGATGGGCATATTCCAAACAAAACAACCCAGCGATTTATCGGAGCATCCCCATGCAACTTACTCGAAAAGGAATTGTCAACGCCTTGTTGGTCGGAACTCTGAGCGTGGGATTCGGAAGTTTCTATATTCAGCCTACTTCCGCTCAAATGGACCGGAGTACCTTTCGTGAAATTGCGGAAGAACTCGACTTGAGCCGCTCTCAAATGCGGGAGGTGGGCAGTGTTATGCGCGACCTGAACTCTGAAATCGAAGATATTCTTACAGCCGATCAGTTAGAGCTGTTGAAGTCTGCGCGGGAAGACCAGTCTCAGGACCCTGAGGAACTCCAAGAAGCATTAAATTTAACCGATACCCAGTCGGCTCAGCTAAGCGTGGTCCGTGAAGAGATGGAGGTCGAGCTACAAGCGATTTTGACGCCAGATCAGTTGGACAGACTTATGGAAGTAACTACCTTTAGCCAGCTTTAAGGTCTCGTTCTGTTGCGTTGATATTGTTATCGAACGCTTTTGACCCCGATTGTAGACTGCACTATGTAGCTCACACTCTATAGTTTTGCCCATCCACACCACAGGGCTCCTCTTAATCTGATTCAAGCGATTAAGAGGAGCTTTCTTCCGGTTCAACCTGAATCAGATACCTGAATCAGATATTCGTCTTGCTATGAATGATCATATTGGTGCTAGTAGTACGCTAGCGATCTCAACTGAAAAATCGATACCCATAAAACCTAAAAAAACAAACCGTCGTTGGTTTTGGATTGGGGGAATCTTGAGCCTATTTTTATTCTTGGGTGTGGGAGTTGCTCGCCGAGCATCTGTACCTCGCGATGCTGAACCGTTGGAGACATTGACGATACCAGTAGCCCGTGAGCCTCTGGCAATCCGGATTGAGGGCAGCGGTACTGTCATCTCAAAAGATACCGTCAACCTCAGCCCAAAAACGACAGGTCGCCTGGCAGATCTCTATGTTCAGCAGGGCGATTTGGTTGAAGCAGACCAGATAGTGGCTCGTATGGAAGTTGGCAGCTTAGGTGCTGAACTAAGGCAACGAAAAGCACAGCTTGACCAGGCCAAAGCCGATTATGCCAGAATTCTAGCGGGCAACCGCGAGGAGGATATTCTCCAGGTCGAAGCTCGTTTGGTTGCTGCCCAATCTCAGGTTGATCTGACGACAACTCGTCTAGAGCGGTTTGAACGTTTAGCGGGTCAGGGGGCAATTTCTCAGAATGATCTAGATCAATATATGAATGAAGCCCAAAGTGCTGTGGCTAATTTTGATGAGGTACAGCAACAACTTAGGTCGACTACCAGCGGGTCGCGCCCTGAAGAAATTGCGGCGGCGGCAGCAACTATAGAGGCGGCTCAGGCCCAAATTGAGATAATTGAAACAGAACTGGCAGACGCGAATATCCGCACCCCTTTTGCCGGTTATGTGACTCAAACTTATGCCACCGTTGGGGCAATTGTTACCCCCACTACGACTGCTTCGGCAACAGCCTCTGCCACATCTAGCTCAATTTTGGCACTGTCTGCAGGGCTGGAAGTCGAGATTGATATTTTAGAAGCCAATATTGGTCAGATTCAAATGGGCCAATCGGTTGAAATTGTAGCGGAAGCGTTTCCCAATCAGGTGTATGCAGGTCGAGTGCAGCGGATTGCCCTAGAGGCCATCATTGAGAACAATGTCACTACATTTCAGGTCGTCGTTGAGCTGTTGACGGGGGCTGACCAGCTGCGATCGGGCATGACGGTGGATGCCACATTTATTGGTGAGACCTTGACCGATGCACTGATGGTGCCGACGGTTGCGATCGCAACGCAAGATGGACAGCTGGGGGTGCAGATGCCAGACAGCGAAGGAGATGTGAACTTTCAACCCGTCACCGTCGGTATATCCCAAACAGGGAGAACTCAAATTGTGCAAGGGCTGGAAGCAGGCGATCGGATCTTTTTAGAACTCCCCCCAGAACAACAACGTCCCGGTAGATCTGGGTTACCTCTGCCTTAATGCAGCATGGATTACGCTGCGCTAACCCATCTTAAAAACTTTCCTAAAACCAGACGTACAGGCGTTCCATGGAATGTCTCTCTAAGACTATTATCAATGGACTTTAACATTCTCGAAAATGCCAAGATGGCCATCAAAACCCTGGCGGCCAACAAAATACAAAGTGGCCTGACTATGCTAGGAATTATTATCGGCAACGCATCTGTTATTGCCATGGTAGCTGCAGGAGAAGCTGCCCAAGGCTTTATCACGGCCCAATTTGAATCCTTAGGCACTAACATTTTGTTTATAGTCCCTGGTGATGCCCAACGAGGACCACTGGCTGGCACAACCCAAGCAGATACTCTCACGTTAGCGGATGCCGAGGCTATTTTCCAAGAGGTGTCAGCAGTGAGTGCGATCGCACCTCAGAAAAATACTCGTTTACGCATCACCCAAGGATCAGCAGAGACTCAGGCCAGCATTACAGGCACAACTGCAGACTATCCAGTTGTCAGGGATATCCAGATGAGCCAAGGACAGTTCTTGAGCCCGATTGATCTCCAAACGAATGCACGGGTAGCTGTTCTAGGTAGTGAAACCGCTCGCATATTGTTTGGCACCCAAGACCCGGTCGGGCGCAAAATTCGTATTAGTAACCTCAGTTTTACAGTCAGCGGTGTGGTGGCAGAACGAGGTTCCTCATTTGGTCAAAATCAGGATGAGCTAGTTTACATCCCGATCAATGTGATGGTAGGCCAGCTAACGGGACAAGAGATCGGCAAGACCAGCCCAACGGTGCAAGTGATTTCAGTGTCTCTAGACAGTCCAGACGCCACCAATGCAGCTGTTTACCAAATCAGAAATTTATTACGGCTGCGCCACAACATTTTGGCGGGGGATGACGATTTTGCAGTGCAAAGTCAACAGGAATTGCTAGAGACGTCTAGCAGTATTACAGACATTCTCGTGCTTGTGCTGGGATTTACCGCTGGCATCTCCCTACTGGTCGGCGGCATCGGCATTATGAATATCATGTTGGTGTCGGTGACGGAACGCACGGGTGAAATTGGCCTCCGCAAGGCAATCGGAGCCACCGGGGCCGACATTTTAGCCCAGTTCACCATTGAAGCCGTTATCCTGGCAACTACAGGTGGCTTGATTGGTATCGGTGTGGGACTGTTCGGTGTGGTGAGCCTAACAGTGTTCAGCCCCTTGGAAGCGGCGGTTAGTCTGAGCGCTGTTATGGTTTCGTTTACCGTGTCGGGCAGTATTGGTTTGATTTTTGGGATCACACCGGCCCAAAGAGCGGCAAATCTAGACCCGATTGTGGCCCTAAGAAGTTAAAGCATGAGCTATCTTATTCAACTCCAAAACCTATCTAAAACCTATGGCGTGGGCGACCTCCAGGTTTATGCTCTCAAGTCTATTAACCTGACTATTGATCTAGGAGACTATTGCGCCATTATGGGGCCGTCTGGATCGGGAAAGTCAACGATGATGAATATGATTGGCTGTCTTGATCGACCCACCCAGGGGGACTATTGGCTAGATGGCGTTGCGATCGCCCACTCAAGCACCAAGCAATTAGCCGGCATTCGCAATCGCAAAATTGGCTTTATTTTTCAACAATTTCATTTACTTCACCAGCTCACAGCCGTAGAAAATGTTGTTTTACCCATGGTTTATGCCGGAGTACCTGCTGGTGAACGAGAGTCTCGGGCCATTACGGCACTACAGCGAGTAGGTCTGGGGGACAGACTGGCTAATCGTCCCAATCAACTCTCCGGTGGTCAACAGCAACGGGTGGCCATCGCTCGCGCCATCGTCAATCAGCCCAAATTACTCCTGGCCGACGAACCAACAGGAGCCCTGGACACCCAGATGAGCCAGGAAATTATGGATATCTTTGCTGAGCTAAACCAGCAAGGAATGACCCTGGTAATGGTCACCCACGATCCAGAAGTTGCCCAGCGCTGCCAACGTACCATTAACTTTCGAGATGGCAGTGTTTTACATGACTCGCGCAGTCAGTCATCTCGCTCTTTTACCGGTGAGTTGGAGAGTAGACCCTCAGAGTATTTAAGCTCATAGAAGCTGATTTCTACAGCTTCTTATTTATCAGAGGTCAATATAAGAGCTGTAGGATGGGTTGATGTAGAAAACCCAGAAAACAGATGAGACAATTAGTGAGTTCAGGTTCGCATTTAGAGGGACCTATTGGCTTTTCCAGAGCATGTAGGGTCGGAAATATCATAGCTGTCTCAGGAACAGCCCCGATCAAAAATGGTGAAACTGTTTATGTTGGTGATGTTTATGGCCAAACGAAATATTGCTTAGAACTGTCTATTCGAGCCATTGAAAAAGCCAGTGGAACATCCAGTGACATCATCAGAACCCGTATTATGCTAACTGATATATCTCGCTGGGAAGAGGCCGCTAGGGCACATGGAGAATTATTTTCAGAGATTAGGCCAGCTTGCACATTTGTTGAGGTTAGCCGCTTTATTGAACCAGCGTGGTTAGTGGAAACAGAAGTTGATTGTGTTTTGCCAATAGCAGAAAAATAATACGAGGAAGTCATCTTAAATATAAAAGAATGACTGCTAGTCTGGTGGTTGGTTTGACTAGGAGTATTGTCCTACTGAGGGTCCTGTAAAATTAGGAATTCAGTGACTGGGCAGCTCCAATTTCGGAATGATAAATTAAGGATTATTTCAAACAATACGAAATAAATAAGCATCCAGGAAACCAGAGGCACCCCATTGCGTTGAGACTCGAGGCCAAATGCAATTAAACCTATCATCCCGATTATTCCCAAAACATTCAACTGCTCAGCCTTTACGCTTGCTGCTTTATATTGAATGGATTTTGCTCAGCATGGGAGCATTGGTTAGCATTACGGCAATCGTTCTCCAGCAAACAATTCAGATTTCTTGGCCAGAATTGCTTCTATTTGGTTTGATCGGCGTAATGGGTCTGTATCTACCGCTGACTCAGCTGCGGGCTAAGATTCTCTATACCACAATCGAGCTTAGCCTCTTTGGGATTTTGATGGTGCGCTGTCTCGATAATCCGTTAATGATGCGAATTATACCGCTTCTAGGATTGGTCATTATGATCCGCAGCTGTCAAGTCTTTCAGACGCAAGGGCGACTTGTTGTGGCAGGCGTCACGTTTAGTCTGCATCTATTTGCATCACTGACGCTGGGTCAAACAGCCATTAGTCAAAATATATCTCGGTTTGCAGCGACACCCGAGTCGTGGCAGGTAAGCGTGTTTCAAACCAATGTCATCATTCTCTTTACCCTGGTGCTGCTGTTTGTTTTCTTACTGGTAGATGCCTTACTCAGCGTGCATAGGAATCAGCAAAAGCTAGAGATTGCTCATGCTCAACTGCAGCAATATACACTTCAGATTGAAGATCAAGCAGCCTTACAAGAACGAAATCGCATTGCCCGCGAAATCCATGACTCCCTCGGGCATTCTTTAACAGCTCAAACGATTTTGCTGGAAAATGTTCTTCTATTTTGGAGACAAGATACTAAACGAGCAAAATCTTATCTCCTAAAAGCTAAAGATTCGTCTTATCAGGCCCTAAAAGAAGTCTCACGATCCGTTGCTGCCCTGCGCGACTCTCCCCAAACTGATAAACCATTACAGACTGCAGTTAGCGAATTGGTAAATAAGGTCGGCGTTGTTGCATGAAAGGGTTACGGACTCGGTAATGGACTAAGGTTTAAGTACCACCAAAAACCAAGGGTCCATGAGCTACCGAATCCGCAACTGGTCTGAGTATAACGCTGGTGTGAAGCAACGGGGCAGTCTG
>JBCDFI010000220.1:0-8370 GCA_039178155.1 Cyanobacteria bacterium P01_H01_bin.105 | reverse complement strand
CAAATGTTTGAGACTGGCCTAAAAACTTATCGGTTACCGCCTGTAATGTTTCATCATCAAAGGCCGTATTGTTAATAAAATTAAAACGTGAAATCAAAAATGTAGCACTGTCCGTTGGAGCCGAAGGCTGATCCGAGGGTCCCTGAGACGGTCCCAAAAGTTCATCGGCCGACGGTAATTCTTGAGGGAGTGGGAGTTCGGGCAGAGTATCAACCTGAGGCCGTATTGTGTCTTGCGGTTGTGGAAATGTTACAGGAACTGTTTGTGCTTGTGCTTTATTGGTCGCATTTAGCCAAAACACACATGCAATACTGACGACACTGATGGCCCAATGCGTAGATCTTAACTTGAGATAACTAGGTTGTTTATCTTCTGAGCTGAATGACTTATAATACAAGCTTATAGTACAACTAAGATACATTCATTTCATACTGTTTTGGGAGCTTGCCAACAAGTAACTGCATTGAGACATGCTTGAGCTCAATATCTGTAGGCTCAAGATAGAATCACTCCTACTCTGTAAAGTACAGAAATATAGATATTGGTATGCAGCTATTCAAATCATAAAATGCTTTGAGAGAAAAATCCTAAAAGTTCAAAATTATTAAGAATTAAGCTTTAAAGACCAGCTTTAAGGAGTTTGACTAGGTGATATGACTTAAAAACCCACAGCATCGCTGAAATTTGAGTTGGGATTCAAGATTTTTTAGCTGTTGGCCCTGCTACTCGAAACCCGTAGACAAAGGACAATCGATGCAGTCAAGTTGTTATCAAAAGCTTACAAAACAACTCTGCATTAGCAGTAGCACCGCGTAAAAAAACCAGGCAAGTTCTATTAAACCTACATTTTCTCTATAGGTTTAATAGAACTTGCCTATCCTGACTAGGACTATTCGGAAAATATTTTAGACAATGCCTGGTAATACTGCTTTCAGAATTAATGAAAGAGCTTCTATGTAGAAGATATTACCTAGATAGGGGGTACAACCCCTTGATCAGTACTAGCAACTAGTCGATAGATTTGAACTAACGGCTAGACCAATTATTGCCAGCTTACCGCTGAAAGGAGGGCGAACGACGGGGGTCGAACCCGCGAATGGTGGTACCACAAACCACTGCCTTAACCACTTGGCTACGCTCGCCATGTTTTGAGCTTCTATAATATCACCTCTGTTAGTGATTAAATAGATTTTCTGAATAATTTGCTAGTGTACTTATGTAGGGTTAGACGTTCGTAGGGTTGGGCTTACTAGGTACAGCCTTGAGCGATTATTTTGCTAATTGAGTAAGGATGGAAATAGCATCAACCACAACAGAATCTTGACATGGTTCCGTAGATACTACCCAATGTGAGTAGTGCTGGTGGCGGCTAATCCATGGATTAGCTATTAGGATTTATATAGAATCAAACTCAGCTAAAGGCTTTGATTTTGCCTAATGGCGTTATCCCAACGGCGTTATTAGGGGCATTAGGAATAAAAATATGTGTGTGTGGAGTTGTTTGCCAGTCTGTTCTGAAGGTCTATCTGTGAAGTGAACCCACCGACCATTGGTCATGTGCGTTACGGTCAAAACCTCAGTTTGCTGTTAGATTGGTACGCTCACTAGGTCTTCAAATCCGCTAATATTTGTTCTTCTGGACGGACGTCGAGTCATTCCCCCGATTTTTTTTATTTCATACCACCCTGATAGTCTCATTTAAAACTTCTCGTGACATCTACAGCTTATCTTTTAATTTCCCATGGCAGTCGTGATCCAAGACATCAGATTGCTATGAACCGCCTAGCCCAGCTGCTTAGAGAACGACTCAATCCTGCCTTGGTTAGTCCATGGAGTAGTCAGTCGTTTGAATCGATAGGTGAAAGTCATGGCTCTGCGATGGCAGTTGTGGGATTGCAGGATACTCCTGGTAAAGAGCAGGGTGTGGGTTCAGTGGTGACGACCATTCCTCGGGCTAAGTCTGTGGCTACTCCGGCTCGATCTCCTCGGGAGCGTCTTATGGTGGGCACCTCGGTGCTAGATTTTGGTCTGTTGCCTTTACACAAGCAGATCTGTGAATTTGGTCGACGGCTTAGTTCTGCGGGTATTGAGCGATTACAGTTAGTACCGCTGTTTTTATTGAGCGGTAAGCATGTAATGGAAGATATCCCTAATGAAGTAGAGCAGGCTCGCAACGAGCTTGGTGGAATGATTGATGTGGAATTAGGGCCACACATCGGCGGCGCTCAAGGCATGCTGCAGATGTGTGAAAACCGATTTTTGCATTCTCCTAAGGCAGGTCGATTAATCGTTGCCCATGGTAGTCGCAGGGCTAAAGGAAATCGAACGGTGGACAGGCTGGCGAAATCTTTGGGTACCGCAGTTGCTTATTGGACTATCGAGTCTGATATTGAAAATCAAACCATTCATCTGATGCAGCAAGGCTGTTCGACGCTGACAATTTTCCCTTATTTTCTATTCGCTGGTGGAATTACTGATGCGGTTGCGCACTTGACTGAGGAGTTAGCTGAACGTTTCCCGAGAACAAATTTCCGTCTACTGCCGCCTTTAGGCGCTACGGTTGACTTGGTTAATTTAATTGTGGAGACGTTAGGCCACAGTTCAGAGTCTGATCAGGTATCTCGGTTAAAAGGGTACGTTTCTTAGATTCAATTCAGTCCGCTAGTGAGATGATTATGACGTAAGGTTAAGGATATCTTAAGCAGCATGAAACCAATGCTGCATGTATGTGTATCTATTTTGGCAATAAATATTGGGGTAGGTTTGTCAGAATTAATCTGTTCATGACTATCTTATTGAAACTGATATGTCTCATCCGCTCACCCAAGCTATGGTTGGCAAAGTTTATCTAGTAGGGGCTGGCCCAGGTGATCCAGGTTTACTGACTATAAAGGCTAAGGGATTGCTAGAGCATGCGGATGTAGTCATTTATGATGCACTGGTCAGTCCGCCAATTTTGGCAATGATTAGCGATCGCACCCAGTTGATTGATGCGGGTAAGCGTCGGGGACGTCATTCCATGGCCCAGGATGAAATTACTCAGCTTTTGATTGACCAGGCTAAGAGTCATGCGGTTGTCGTCAGGCTCAAAGGCGGTGACCCATTTGTGTTTGGTCGCGGTGGTGAGGAAATGATTGGCCTGATAGAGGCAGGTATTGATGTAGAAGTTGTTCCAGGGATTACGGCGGGAATTGCGGCTCCGGCCTATGCGGGTATTCCGGTAACTCATCGGGCTTACAGCTCGTCGGTGACCTTTGTAACCGGCCACGAATCAGCGGGAAAATATCGTCCTAATGTCAACTGGTCGGCCTTAGCCCAGGGTTCAGAGACCATTGTGGTTTACATGGGCGTGCATAATTTACCCAATATTTTGCTGGAACTGACGGCGGCTGGTATGTCAGCAGAGACACCAATTGCCTTAGTGCGGTGGGGAACACGACCCGAACAAGAAGAGCTGATTGGCACATTGGCTACCATTGTGCAACAGGTTGAAGAGCAACAGTTTCAAGCTCCTGCGATCGCGATTATTGGTCGGGTCGTCAATCTATATGAGGTCTTGGCACCGGCTTCACCCATGCATTCTCCCCATTGGTCGGCGGTTCATCAGGCATAGTCAGGCATAATAAATGGGCTGTAGAACTAGCAATCGCCGTGGGCAATGGGCAAGAGAGCCGCATTATTGAGCTGTCAGTAACGGATACGTCAGGAGAAAGGATTGATCGATGGCTTGCTCAACACTGTGTTCTATCACGTAATCGTATTCAAAAGCTGATTGAGCAGGGGGCACTCAGTCTCAATCATGAACCCTGTACCAATAAAAAGGTAACGGTCAGCTCAGGGGACTGGCTGCAGCTCACTGTTCCTGAGATCGAACCGTTTGAACTGCTCCCTGAGGCTATTCCTCTAGATATTTTGTATGAAGATGAGCACCTACTGGTGGTTAATAAACCGGCTGGTATGGTGGTGCATCCGGCCCCAGGACATCCGAATGGCACGTTAGTAAATGCGGTTTTGGCCCACTGTGGCGATCAGCTGACTGGGGTAGGTGGTGTTAAACGACCTGGCATCGTACATCGTTTAGATAAGGATACGACTGGGGCGATGGTGGTGGCTAAAACGGAGCCTGTACTACATCATCTACAGGGGCAAATCCAGGCAAAAACTGCTCAGCGCGAATATTTGGGGGTGGTATTTGGAGTTCCTAAACTATTGATTGACCAAGAGTGGGGGATCATTGATGCGCCTATCGGTCGTCATCTAAAAGAGCGCAAAAAAATGGCTGTAGTCTCCCTCGACAAGGGAGGACGACGAGCGGTGACCCACTGGCGTATTCAAGAACGTTTGGGTAACTACACGCTGATGCATTATCGGTTAGATACTGGACGCACTCATCAAATTCGGGTGCATAGTGCCATGATGGGACACCCGATTGTCGGTGATATAACCTATGGAGCAGGTCGATCGGTGGGCGTAAATCTGCCGGGGCAGGCTCTTCATGCTAGAAAGTTATCGTTAACTCATCCGATTACAGGAGAGTCGGTCGTTGCGATCGCACCGCTGCCTCAAACCTTCGAAACCTTACTCCAGCGACTACGTCAACGATAGTTGGCACGCTTAAACTCATCCCGAGGAGCGGCAATGCTGGGCATTCTAATAAAAAAGCAGCGCTGTCAATCAGCACTGCTTTTGAAAAATTAGTTGAAGCCTTCGTGCCTAACGTGTAAGCACTGAAAACTCAATCTTGCTCAGTAGGTTAACTAAAGTATTAACTTAAGCTCCCTGTTTAGCTTTAGCAATAGCAGCGGCAGCTACAGCATCATTGATTGCAAAACTTACCTGACGGTAAGGAACTCCAGCTCTAAAGTTAATAGTTGCAGTCGACACTTTCTGGGCAGCCATAGGCTGACTGTTGCTCAAACCGCGTGCCATATTCATATACAACGAAGGGCTTCCAGCCTTTGGCTGTTGCTCTTGCGGTGTAAACCGACGAATGGATGTTTGAAAAACAGGCTTGGGGAAGCCTAAAATCGAGCGGTAGTATTCGTCGTAACGAGGGGACTTGATGTTGAAAGGTAGTTCACCAGAGCTACGGCTAGGCAGAACACGACGACGCTGATAGGGCAAGATGTCATCGCCAAAACTTTCTAGGTACTCGTCACTATCGAGGAGTTCATCTACAAATCCTTCGATACCTTTGGTCGCTATAACGATTGACCAGGCTATGGTTTCTTTATTGCTAAAGACATCACGACCTAGAACGCGTTGAACGGTCTGCTCTACAAAACGATAATTGTTATTCATTTTGTAGAAACTGTTGCGATAGGTATTCGACAACAGCAAACCGCGAACAAAATCACGCACGGTGATCTGGCTACTGCGAAGCTGAGATTCTAGGAATCTCTCGCGATCAGCCTTAAAGGCATGGAAAAAGATCTGACGATAGGCCGCCTCAATCAGATCGTTGATATCAGTCGAAGAAAGAATATTCTGAGTCGAATAAATCTTAGGCTGATCATCCCCAGGAATTTCATAGCCCTCAACCCGAGAATTTTGGGTAACCGGTGAATAGTTCAGCAGAGGAATCGCCACTTGAGAATCTCCAGAATATGAGGAAATTTAACAAACGTTAATCATAACTATAAGGGTTTATGGCCGCGTGACCTGATCACACTGGCCAAAATATCACACAGCTTAACATTGCAAGAAGAGGCTCTTTGTCAAGCTGCCTATGGGTTCCTGGCCTCTGTTGACGTTAGAAACTGCTGCCATTGAGTCGGAGTATTGCAGTTTTGTAATATATGAGAATTGTTTACGATTAATGGAATGACCGTTTCATTTGCTAGCCACCGTTGAAATGATCGAATGTTACATCGCACTGCGGTTTCTAGGCTCGGAATACAGCGTCGGTGATAGAAACCGCATAGGGGTTCCCAGCGATTGTTATGTTTGGGGAGAGCTGCGATCGCAGCTTCATTAATAGGTTCAAGCTGTCTCTGCCAGGTTTGCAGTGTCTGTGCATCAAGGGCTGGCATGTCGCAGGCTAGCACTAGTAGCCAGGTGGGTATGTCCTCACTTTTATTATTTCTACTATCGGCATGGGCCAAAATCATTGACCATCCCTGAGCCAGAGCAACCAGTGGACCCCGACCCGCTTCTGATTCCTTGAGCAGCACTACGGTCGATGGCAGTGAACTCAGATATCGTTCTGGCCAGGGAGTCAATACATACGTGCACGTTGTACAGCCCTCGGCTACGATGCAAGCCTGCTGCAGTAGTGTCAAACCCTGCTCAGTCCCCTTGTGGGGAAATGCTAACAGGGCTTTATCACGACCCATACGATGACTTTGGCCACCAGCCAAAACCAAGGCAGCCGTATTGCGAGACATCGTCGAGGGCAATGTAACCATAGGGTTTTGATGTATGGCAACTATCCTAAATTACCAGCGGTCATCATTGACGGCGTTGACGATTTGCCCACCGTTGTCCCTTATAAAAGGATGACAATCCCATAAATCCAGATAGCAACGCATATATCGCGCGAATTCCCCAGCCTGCCTGAGCAAAAAGCCAGTTATAGATGCTAAAAGCCAGCCCCAGCAACCCGGTCTGACGTTTGCCCACATCAGTCAACTGTATTTGCAGTGAGCTTGTATCGTTGAGTGTTTCTAAATTGTCCAGGCGTGTAGGGGGGGTGGCCCGAGTAGCTGTGTACCAATAAAACCCTATACTGCCAGACTGGTTCGTCTCTCGGCGTAAAAATGTGTCAGTTACCTGTTGAGCCTGGGCAAGCGATAGACCATCCTTAGCAGCTACCTGCTCCAGCCAGAGGTGATAGCGCACGCGATGCCCCAGAACAAGGACAAGCGGTAGAGTAATTCCCAGTAAAATCAACCGCACACTCAGATTGATTTCCGTTGGTAAATAGTAGGTGAGTGCGCCCAAGGCTAATCCTAAAAGCGTCAACAGTATTGGGCTAGAAATTTCAGCTATTTCGAGAGAGGCAAGCACACCCCCCACGATCGGGAGTGAATAGATATACGAATCAACACCCCAAACAATGGCGAGTTTAGAAACGATAGCCAATCCACAGGCAAGGATGCCGAGTAAAAAATAGATCCCAATATGCCTTTGACGTGACTTCACTTGCATGCACAACCAAAACAGCCGATTAGTAACGCCTTAAATTAGGCCAAAAATGCCGCTGAAAAATCATTTTCTGCCTACAAAGGGGTCAAACACGCCAACAACAATACCACTCGACTGACTTTTCTCCCATGACGGAGTCATGAGCAGACTAAAATAGTACAATTGAACTATATGAGTTATCAAAAGCAAGCGGAGTCAGGTTGTGATGTCCTCTGTCCAAACAGGTCAGCTCATCTCGCTATTAGTCAATAATGTCTTAATGGTCATTATTGTCATGGTAGTGACTATAGCGGCGTGGCTACGGTGGTGCTGGCTACAGTCAGGAGCTGAGGTAACCCTCAGTTTAAGGCGGCGGTGCCGTTGGGCCTATGTAAGTTTTGTACTGACGGTGGTGACGCTACTGGGTATGTTGACCAGTCTAGGGGTGCTGACCCTGCGGGCCATGATTGCGATGAATGCTCTCGTAATGGGGGCAATGGCTATATTTCTGCTGAGCGTGGTCACGCTATTAGTGGCTCTAGGGCTTTGGTTGGTAGACCTTTGCAGCGATCTTCCCATTTTGCCGGTTGCGAGGCCATCTAGAAAGGGTAAGTTACTCCATATTCCAGCTCTGTCATCTGCGTCGATAGCAGTGAGCACTCGTCGCCGCCGTGCCCAGCGAAAACAGCGGCGATAGTATAGAAAAAGCGACGTAAGCCAAAAAATAACCCCCACAGAGAGATTTCTGTAGGGGCATGATCGATCGCTATCGGGCTGCCCTAGCCCATACTGGCTAATTCAAGCTGAGCTAAGGAGAATCGCTTGAGAATTTTATCTGCCATCTGGGCTGGAGTAAGGCCCAGGGCTGTCTTAGCCTGGGCTTGAGTCGCGTGGTCTACCAAAATATCAGGAATACCAAGACGTAAAATTGGTACATTGATATCACGGTCTAACAACGCTTCTGCCACAGCTGAGCCAAAACCCCCCATCCGACATCCTTCTTCAAAGGTCACTACTCGCTGAATTTTCTGCGCTAAAGGGGCAATCAGTTCTTCATCGAGAGGCTTTACAAAGCGTGCATTGAGCACGGTAGCTTCAATGCCGTGCTCACTTAGAATTTCTGCTGTTTGCATGGTTGGATAAACCATAGACCCATAGCCTAGCAACAGTAGGTCATCCCCTTGACGTAGAACTTCTCCTTTGCCGATGGGGAGAGCTTCCCATCCTTCTTCCATTAAGGGGGCT
>JBCDFI010000219.1:0-8444 GCA_039178155.1 Cyanobacteria bacterium P01_H01_bin.105 | reverse complement strand
TTGTAGTGCCCACCCTCAACGAAGCCGAACGTATTGCCCCCTGTCTAGCAGGATTGGCCCATCAGACTGCAGAAGTCCGTGAGATTGTTGTCGTAGACAGTCGCTCCACCGATGGCACTGCCGATTTAGTTAGGGCGGCCCAAGGACAAGATCCTCGGTTTTGTCTCCTCACCGATGACCCGCTACCGTCTACCTGGGTCGGTCGTCCCTGGGCGCTGCACTATGGGTATACCCATAGCTCTCCCCACAGCAAATGGGTGCTGGGTATTGATGCCGACACCCAACCCCAGCCCGGTCTCGTCGCTGCACTAATTTCTGCTGCTGAGGCTGACAACTACGATCTGGTTTCGCTGTCACCCCAGTTTATTTTGCACACCCCTGGTGAAATCTGGCTACAGCCCGCCCTATTGATGACCCTGGTCTATCGGTTTGGCCCTGCGGGTGCCCCTGACGATGGGGCAGAGCGAGTGATGGCCAACGGTCAATGCTTTTTGTGTCGGCGAGAATTGTTAGACCAGATTGGGGGCTACACCGTCGCTAAACAGTCTTTTTGTGATGATGTTACCTTGGCCCGCCACGCGGCTCAAAGGGGAGCCAAAGTCGGGTTTTGGGATGGTGCTTTTTTGCTCAAAGTTCGTATGTATGAAGGCTGGCGAGAAACCTGGCAAGAATGGGGACGCTCTCTTGATCTAAAGGATGCGTCTTCCACCGGGCAGGTATGGAGTGATTTGTGGTTTTTGGCGAGTGTGCAGGCATTGCCCTGGCTGAGTCTGCCTGTGTTGCTGCTGGGTTATCCCAGTCTGACTGTGCAGCTGGCTCTGGGAGTCAATAGCCTGCTCATTGCTGTCCGGTTTGCACTACAGTTTGCCATCTCATCGTCCTATGATTTGACCCAGGCCCAGGGTCGGTGGTTGTTTTGGCTATCTCCCCTAGCCGATCCCCTAGCGGTGCTGCGGATTGGGCTATCCTCATTTCGTACCCCCACCAGCTGGCGCGGTCGTCAGTACGACAAACTCTCAGTCAGCAACGGCTAAAATTCTGACGATTGCTGCAAAGAACAGCAACATCAGGTTTCAGACAATTACTGCTATGATAGTAGCCTCTCGGGGACCCACCGGTTGGCTACCCTTTGTGGCATGATGCCATCGAGAAAACTCTTGAACCGTTTGCCTTTTCCAGGATTAGGACTCCCTGCTGAATTCAAGACTTTAATTTATCTAGCCCGGACCGGTTCCAGCTAAACGACGGCTGAGGGGGCAAGACTGGAGAGACTATATATGTCATTTGACACCCTCGGCCTTTCTGCCGAAATCCTGCGTGCCATTGATGAGCAGGGCTATACTGAGCCGACCCCCATTCAAAGCCAAGCTATTCCCATTATTTTGAATGGTCAGGATGTGATGGCAGGAGCCCAGACTGGCACCGGCAAAACCGCTGGTTTTACCTTACCTATGCTGCAGCAGCTCAGCCAAAAGCCGAGCCTCAAAGGCCGACGTCCTGTGCGAGCCTTGGTCCTTACCCCTACACGGGAGCTAGCAGCTCAAGTCGGCAACAGCGTTGAAATCTATGGTCGGCATCTGCCATTACGCTCGGCCGTCATCTTTGGCGGTGTCAAAATTAATCCTCAAATCAGACAGCTGCGTCACGGTGTTGATATTCTAGTGGCCACCCCCGGCAGACTGCTGGACCACGCTGGTCAGAAAACGGTGGATCTGTCCCAGGTAGAAATTTTGGTGCTAGATGAAGCCGACCGCATGCTCGATATGGGCTTTATCCATGATATCCGTAAGGTTCTAGCCCTGCTGCCAGAGCAACGCGATCGCCAAAGTCTACTATTTTCAGCAACCTTTTCTAGGGATATTAAAAAGCTAGCAAGTAGCCTGCTAGATCGACCTGAGCTGATTGAGGTCGCAGTCCAAAATGCCACAGCTGATGGCATCCAGCAGGTGGTTCACCCCGTGGACAAAATCCGTAAACGGGAATTGCTCAGCCACATGATCGGCTCGCGTAACTGGCGTCAGGTGCTCGTGTTTACCCGTACCAAACATGGAGCTAATCGCCTAGCCCAGCAGTTAGAAAAAGACGGTCTAACCGCTGCCGCTATTCACGGAAACAAGAGTCAAGGAGCCAGAACCCGAGCATTAGCCGCCTTCAAAAGTGGTAAAGTCCGGGTGCTGGTGGCCACTGACATTGCAGCCCGCGGTCTAGATATTGCCCAGCTGCCCCATGTGGTGAACTATGAACTGCCCAATGTGGCAGAGGACTATGTACACCGGATTGGTCGTACAGGTCGGGCCGGTAACGAGGGTGAAGCCGTTTCTCTCGTGTGCGTTGATGAACACAAGCTGCTAAAGGGAATCGAACGATTGTTGAAACAAAAGATTCCTACTTTGGTACTACCGGGCTATGAACCCGATCCGAGTATCAAACCAGAGCCCATTCAGAATGGTCGCGGACGCTCTCAACCTCGTGGTCAAGGCCAAGGGGCTCGCAATCGTCGTCGCAAACCGTCGGTGTCAGCTAAACCCAAACGATCGATACCAGCCCCTGTTCGCCGATAGAAACTACCCCCTGGTAATGTACAAAGTCTTGTGCAGTTAGATAACGGGTCGATCGGTGTATCCCCTAAATCAGCAGTAGCAGGTCTTGAGTTTGATACAAACTAAAGAATATGAAGTACATCATTCGGCCACTTGGATCAGGCGATGAGTCATTTCTTTGGGAAATGTTGTATCAAGCTCTGCATGTACCAGAAGGGCAACCTGCTTTGTCACGCGAGATAGTACACATTCCAGAACTTGGTCGCTATGTGAAAGGTTGGGGACGTGAGGGCGATTGTGGCTTTCTTAGCAGCAATGCGATAACTAGCCAGCCTATGGGTGCTGTATGGCTACGCTTACCGATTGGAGAACATAAAGGCTATGGCTATGTAGATGACAGTACCCCTGAATTGAGTATGGCAGTTTTGCCTGAATATCGTGGTCAAGGTGCCGGTACTCAATTACTCACTCATTTATTGTCCTCAGATTGTGGAAAGTCCCCTATTTCTTTGAGTGTCTCGGCAGTCAATCCAGCAGTGCGACTCTATGAGCGCTTTGGGTTTAAAGTTTTAGATAGGAATGATGAGTCATTCACAATGAAACGAGATTATCAGTCTTAATAACAACAGATTCGTAATACGCTGGCTGAGCAATACGCTGGAACTGTTGTTTATTGTAATTTCAGTTGGTAAATACTAGCGTATTCTGCTGTTGTCAGATATATCTACGCATGTGCTGAATGATAGACATATTGGCAATTTTCAAGTCTTTGCTCCCTAGTTTTCTCGCAAGGAAGATTGTAGTTTTTAGCAATCGTCGCATTCCTGGAGTAAACTGCTAAACTGTTTTTTAAATCTATACTCATTACTCTGGATCGCTTGGCATAAGGCACGTAGATAACTGCCAAATTCGTCTAAATTCTCGCCAAATAAGGCCTTTCTCACAGAATTCACTACGATATGAGAACTCTCTCACTGATCTTTCATAGGAGATTTACGGACAGGTGTGATTCTTGAGAAGTAGTTAACCAGTTCTTAATCTTTGTTTGACAATTACAAAAGCATTTCGTTGTTCAAGGCCTCTGCCAAAGAGTTTAGGGCGATAAAGCTTTTTCTTAAGAGGATGTTTGTGGATGTCTTTTGATTAAGAGAAAGTTAAACAACATAAAGTCTAATCAAGAACTGTGACACGGCCAGGAGATCAAAATGATTGTAGTGAATCACAAAAACCAACATGTTTCGCCCCTATTTCCGAAAACTGTACGGGCTCTCTCTTCTCAAAACCGACCTTCTCGCGATCGACGTTGGCGAATAGTGTTGTATTCCCACGATACTATGGGGCTAGGGCACAAGCGACGCAACTTACTAATTGCTCAAACGTTGGGAGCTTCAGCCCTAAAGGCAGATATCTTGCTGATTAGCGGCATGCGTGACGCTAGCGATGTGCCAATGCCAGACGGAGTGGACAGTCTCACATTGCCAGCCTTACATAAGGGTGCTGATGGGACCTACGAGGCACGTCATTTGGGACTGACACTAGAGGAGATTATTAGTTTGCGATCGCAGCTTATCCTCACTGCGGTCCAAGGCTTTCAACCAGACCTATTAATTGTCGACAATGTCCCCCGAGGCGCTGTGCGAGAACTGGATGCCACCCTGGAATATGTGCGACTAGAAAATCTTCGTTCTAGGGAATCATTACGAACTCCCATTCGCTGCGTGTTAGGTTTGCGGGATGTGCTAGATACTCCGGCTAATGTCAAAAGAGACTGGCAACGGGCTCACAATATAGACGCTATTCGCCATTACTACGACACTGTCTGGGTCTACGGAGATCCCAACATATATGACCTGCGACGGGAGCATTTTTTTCCATCCGATATTATCGCCAAAATGCGACCCCTGGGGTATCTCGACCAGCGGGCTCGGTTGAACTATGTGAATCATAGCGCCCGAACTAACTTAGAACGGTTGCCCCTGCCGATGGATGACGAACTTGTGCTCTGTGTAGTTGGCGGCGGACAAGATGGAGCCGCCTTGGCTGAGGCATTTGTTCAGGCCACCTTACCCACCAATGCAACGGGTGTTTTATTGACGGGTCCCTTTATGCCTGCTGAGGTACAAAAACGTCTTTATGCCTGGGCGGAGCAAAATCCAAAGCTGCAGGTTATCGACTATATCGAAGAACCGACACTATTAATAGAACGAGCTAGTCGCCTGATCACGATGGGAGGGTACAATACCACCTGCGAAATTCTCTCTTTCCATAAACCAGCTTTGATTGTTCCCCGTGTTACCCCACGGTTAGAACAGTGGATTCGAGCTGAGCATCTGCAGCAGCGAGGCCTGGTGGATATATTACACCCTGAGGCTGTCAGTGCCGCAGCCCTAAGTCATTGGCTACAGCAGCCAAGACCCTCCCAAAACCACTCTGCGATTAATCTCAATGGCCTAGATAATCTGCTGATAGAGCTGCAAAAGCAGCTTAAGCCCGCCCCCATGTTGTTGCCTCAGGCTTCTTGATTGCTTGTGCTACCCCATGCGCCCTGAGCAGGTAAAAGGTCAGTTCCTATTTCTTTCAGTCCTATGGTTCATTCTAAACCCATGCGTATCGGCTACGTTCTCAAACGCTACCCCCGTTATTCAGAAACGTTTATTGTCAACGAGATTCTAGCTCATGAGGCAGCTGGTAGCGACATTTATATCTTTGCTCTGCGTCCACCGGAAGACACACATTTTCAAGATAAAATTTCCCGAGTGCGAGCCCCGGTCACCTATATTCGCAAACCTTCCCAGGGAAGAGTCAATGCCTCTCTCACCACGTTGACACCTACACCAGCCAGTTATTTTTGGGCAGAGCTACAGGAGACTGCCCAGGTGATTCCGCATTTTCTCAATAAACTGGACTATGCGGCTGGAGAACGGTCCAGTGTAGTGTATCAAGCCCTATGGTTGGCCCAAGAGATTCAACGCAAAGGCATCACCCATCTCCATGCTCATTTTGGTACCGTGGCCACCAATGTGGCTCGACTAGCCGCTCACTTTGCTGATGTGCCCTACAGTTTTACCGCCCATGCTAAGGATATTTTTCACGAGAGTGTGAATCCAGAGATTCTGCGTCGTAAGCTACGGGATGCAGCTGCTGTAGTAACAGTGAGTGATTATAGTGTGGCGTACCTGCAGCAACAGTTTGGTCAAGATGCTAGCAAGGTACAGCGCATCTATAACGGCATGGATCTCAAGGAGTTGCAGTTTCGTTCACCGGCCCAGCGTCAACCTAAAATACTCTCTGTCTGTCGGCTGGTGGAGAAGAAAGGACTCTCTTATTTGATTGATGCCTGTGCGCTGTTACGTCAGTGGGGCTGTGACTTTACCTGTCAGATTGTGGGTACGGGAGAGTTAGTGGGGGCGCTGCGATCGCAAATCCAATCCCTCCACCTAGATGACTGGATAGACCTGATCGGTCCTCGCCCGCAAAAAGAAGTCTTCGAGCTGATGCAAGATGCCGCCGTATTTGCCGCTCCCTACGTGATTGGCAGAGATGGCAACCGGGATGGCTTGCCCACTTCCCTACTAGAAGCGATGGCCTTGGGTACCCCCTGTGTCGCTACCGATGTTACAGGCATTCCTGAAATTATCCGGGATGGCGATACCGGGCTACAGGTAGCCCAACGAGATGCCCACGCCTTAGCCAAGGCGCTCCAGAAAATACTCATATCCTCCACACTACGAGAGACCCTTGCCCTGCAAGCACGAGCACTAGTAGAAACCGAATTTGACATTACCCAGAACGCAACTATATTGCGCACTCTCTTTCAGTCACAGTCACAGTCACAGTCAATAGAAGCCCACATAGAAACCCACTAGGAGGTTCCCCATGAGAATTGCCTATATTTGCGCTGACCCTGGTATTCCAGTCTTTGGTCAAAAAGGCTGCTCTATCCATGTACAAGAAGTAATTCGAGCATTACGCCGTCAAGGAGCCCAAGTAGAACTGTTTACAGTACGCTGCGAAGATACCCCACCAGCGGATCTCGCTGATATGGTCGTCCATCGTTTGCCTCCTATCCCCAACGTAGAGCGAGGTCTACGAGAAAGAATGGCCCTCTCCATGAATCTCGACTTACGCCTAAAACTTCAGCAGGCCGGTTATTTCGACCTGATCTACGAGCGCTATTCTCTATGGAGTTTAAGCGCCATGGAATGGGCCCAGGAAGCCAACATACCCGGATTGTTAGAGGTCAACGCTCCCCTAATTGAAGAACAGATTCAGTATCGAGGTCTGATCTATCAGGCAGCAGCTAAACAAGTCGCTAACAGAGCTTTCCACGCAGCCAGTAAGCTAATCGCAGTGTCACAAAGAGTCAAGCACTATCTCAATCACTGGGTGGACGCCGACAAGGTTCACGTGATTCCCAACGGCGTTAACGATCATCGCTTTTCGGAGCACATTCAACCGGCTATACCCAAGGAACCCAACAGCTTCACCGTAGGATTTGTGGGGTCCCTCAAGCCTTGGCATGGTCTCTCTCATCTAGTCAATGGGTTTGATCTGTTGCACCAGCGAGTACCCCAAGCTCGGTTACTTATTGTCGGCGATGGCCCCCAGCGAGCCGAGATCGAGACTGAATTAGCTAATCGAGACTTGCAGTCTGTTACCCACTTTACCGGAGCCGTTCCTCCCGAACAGATTCCCGGACTATTGGCCACCATGGATGCAGCAGTGGCTCCGTATCCAGCAAACTTAGATTTTTATTTCTCACCGCTCAAGGTGGTGGAGTATATGGCCGCCGGATTACCCGTCGTCGTCAGTCGCATCGGACAACTCGCCGATCTAGTAGACGACGATATTACGGGATTACTCTGCCCACCGGGAGATGAAACGGCACTAGCCGACGCCCTAGAACGACTTTGGCAATCCCCCGATCTCAGACAGCGCTTGGGCTTGGTAGCCCGACATCATATTTTGACACATCACACCTGGGACAGCGTGGCGAACCAAATCCTTGAACTAGCCCAAGAACAAGCAATACTCCCTATTCTGAGCTAGCTAAGGCAATTACCCTATGCAACAATCATCTCCAATTTCCCAAACGGCACCGGGCCTGTGGCGAGTCATACGTGCCTTTTGGCCCTACGTACAGCAACAGTGGTCGCTGCTGTTAGTCTCCGGCATTGCGCTAGTGGCGGAGGTCGGACTGAAGGTGTTAGAACCCTGGCCCCTAAAAATCATCTTTGACTATGTCCTAATTCCAGTCAAAGAGACTAGCGCGACATTTCCCCTAGACAGCCTGGATCCGGTACTATTGCTAACGGTGGCGGCACTGAGTATCGTTGGTGTGACCGGTCTGCGAGCCATCGCCTCCTACTGGAGTACGGTAAGTCTGGCAATCTTGGGCAGCCGGGTGATGGCTCAGGTGCGTAACCGCCTTTACCGACACCTGCAGCGTCTGTCCTTGGACTATCACAGCAAAGCCCGCAGCGGCGATCTGATTGTACGGGTCAGCAGCGATGCTAGTCGTCTGCAAGAGATTTTACTAACGGCGGCCTTACCGCTGGTGGTAAGTGTCTTAACCCTGGCCAGCATGGTCGGCGTCATGGCCTGGTTAGATCTAAAGCTCACCCTGCTGGCGCTGGTGATGTTTCCATTATTTGGTCTAGCGGCCACCCGCCTCAGTCAACGGATCCGCAGTGCGTCCTTACAGCAGCGCCAGCGGGAAGGGGCGGTAGCAGCTACAGCGGCAGAATCCCTGGCGGCCATTAAGCTGGTGCAGGCGCTATCCCTAGAAGATGCCTTTGCCGATGTTTTTGACCAACAAAATCGTAGCAGCCTAGCCGAGAGTGTGGAAACCAAGCGCCTAGCGGCTAACCTGGAGCGCACGGTGGATGTGTTAATTGCCATGGG
>JBCDFI010000218.1:0-8448 GCA_039178155.1 Cyanobacteria bacterium P01_H01_bin.105 | reverse complement strand
AACACACCTGAGCTAGAGTCATCTGGTGACTTTTCTGAACGACTGCAGCAGCCTGGTCTCAGACATTTTGCCTTTCTGGTGGAAGATGTGGATGCTGCGATCGCAACTCTAGAGACCCAAGGTGTTGAGATTGTTCTCTCACCCGCCAGCTTCCCCGACAGTGGTCGGCGGGTGGCGTTTGTTGAAGACAACAATGGTAACCTGATCGAATTTCTAGAAGAACTCCCCCTCGGCGAGCGCCAGCCCTATACGGGAGGAGAAGGCTAGAGCCAACGATGAGTGCAGACCCACATCAGCATTGTCTAGATAGCCATAAACCTACTCTTTATACAATTTAACCAACATTAACCCCATGACCAATTCATCAGTCTCAACTACATTTAACCTGGGAGGCGATCTCTCCGTCAACCGTCTCGGCTATGGTGCTATGCGTCTGACCGGGCAGCCTGGTAACTTTGGCCCCTATGCCGACTGGGCAGGTGGTAAACAACTGAGACGTGGCGCTCCTTTAGCCCAGGCTGAAGGTGTGCTGGCGCAGATCGCTCAAACCCATGATGCGAATCCTACCCAAATTGCTTTGGCATGGTTGCTACACCGTGCACCCAATATTCTTCTTATTCCCGGTACAACGACAGTGGCTCATTTAGAAGATAATATCCAAGCGGCTTCAATTTCACTATCTAATGATGAGATAGCTCAGCTGAGTGCTCTTTAGATTCTACCCAATGTCGATCTCTTCGTCGCCGTGAGCCAAATTGCTAAGTCTTTTGCAAGATAGACACCTCAAAGGACTGTAGATTCTCTGCTAGATCAATCAGTTTTCCCGTGTCATAGTGGGTAGACAATAGCACTATCCAATTTTCCGGCTCAATAGCGATATCTCTCTCAAACGGTTGTTCATAGGAAAAATTAATGGCAATTAAAACTGTCTCTGCTGTTGTTTCTCGCACATAAACCATATGTTCATGGGGATAATTAACTAAAGTGCGCCATTTTCCTCGACGGAGTGCTTCACTTTGTTTTCGTATTCGCAATAGCTGACGATAAAAGTTTAAAATTGAATTGGACTGTTGTAAGGCTGTCTCTACATTTAGTTCCAAATAATTAGCATTGACAGGTAGCCAGGGCTCAAGATCTTTACCAAAGCTAAATCCCGCCTGGGGAGACCTGTCCCACTGCATAGGAGTACGGGCACCATCGCGAGAAGGGGGAGTATCTCCCGTTTCACTTTGGGTTACGGCACGATCTTGTAGTTTATCGTCAGGAATATCGGTGTTGTCTACCATCCCTAACTCTTGACCGTAGTACAGTAGGGGCGTGCCACGGACAGTTAACAACAGTGTGGCGGCGGCTTTGGCAATAGCCTCAGAATCAACACATAAACTACACTCAATCCAGCGAGAAAGGTGTCGAGGAATATCGTGGTTGTCTAGAAAGTAGCAAGGCCAGGCACCAGGTTGTACAGTAATTTCATTTTTCTCAATTTCTCGTTGCAAATAACCTGGATACCAGGGGCTAAAGGGAAATTCAAACGTAATGGCCAGATGTAATTCGTCATTATTAACGCCGTGAAAAATGACCGAGTCATAAAGCCGATTATCAATAAAGGTTTCGCCAATTAGAGCCCGATCGTCATAGTCTTCTAAAACTGCTCGAATTTCTTGAATGATTCGATGATTTGCGGGCAGATTTTTGTCATAAAGGTGATGATAGTTGTTGTAGTTGTTTTTGTCTGTTGCTTCATACTTGAGCGGATTATCACGAAAGTATGGATCTTTGCTGTAGACGCTAGAAGCATCTAGTCGAAAGCCATCAACGCCGCGATCTAGCCAAAATCTAACAATATTGTATACAGCTGCCCGTACATCAGGATTTTTCCAATTTAGGTCAGGCTGATTTTCGTTAAATGTGTGATAGTAAAACTGATCGCGGGCTTCACAATAGGTCCAACCGGTGCCACCAAAATAAGACTGCCAATTATTTGGTAACTTTTGACCTGCAAACGGTGTTTGCCAAAGATACCAATCAGCTTTTGGATTCTCTTGACTAGAACAGGATTCTAAAAACCAAGGATGCTGATTAGATGTATGGTTTACCACCAGATCTAAGATAATTTTGATGTCTCGCTGGTGAGCTTTGGTGAGCAGCTCGTCGAAGTCTTCTAAACTGCCAAACGTTGGGCAAATATCCTGATAGTCGGCGATATCATAGCCATTGTCTATCATGGGGGATTTATTAATTGGGGAGAGCCAAATGGCATCTATACCCAAGGATGTAGAACTATTTGGATCGCCATCGTTAAGATAGTCAAGTCGCTTAATAATGCCGCGTAGGTCGCCTGTCCCATCTTGATTGCCATCAGCGTAGGTTAGCGGATAGATCTGATAGATAACTCCCTCTTCCCACCATTTTGGGGGCTGAGCCGGAATAGAATTAACCATGGGAATACTCCGCACTACAACTGATTGTTAGGGAAGTATAGCGATTAAGTATCCTATTTTACATTTAGTGATTATTTCGCAAAAGCTCTTGCGAATCCTTGGTTTCTCTACAAGTTTGTTTACAAACCTTTTAGCGCCTAGGAAAATAGAGGTATCCCCCTTGGAGCAATATCAATTTGCTAGCCTGGTTACCTCAACTTAGACGCGAAATATGGATTTTGGCCACCGGACAGCTGCTGCTGTACATCGGCCAAGGCTTTACTTTGGTCTATGCATCGATTTACTTTGTCAATGATCTTGGCTTTTCTCCCACCCAGGTTGGATTAGCCCTCAGCAGCAGCGGTCTGGCTGGAATTGTAGCTCGATTCTGGTCAGCCTATGCTATCGATTCGGAATTTTGGGGACGTCGCCGAACGCTGATGCTATCGGCTATTATTACGGCCCTTGCTTGTTTTTGTTTAGCGGCTGCCAATACTTTTGTGCTGCTAGTACTAGGCAATGCGCTGTTGGGATTAGGGGTGAGTCTATACTGGCCTGCTAATTTGTCGATTACAACAGATCTGACTACCCTAGAAAATCGTTCAGAGGCTTTTGCCCTAACCCGTCTGGTAGACAATTTAGGGCTTGCCCTGGGCGCACTGCTTGCTGGACAGTATGTGGCTATATCCGGTAGCTATAGCCTGTTGTTTATCCTTAAGGGTTTGACCTATCTCCTATTTACTGGAGTAATTTATATAGCGATTGAAGAAACACGACAGCCTCAGACCGAAGTTCGTAATCTCTGGCAAGATTGGCGGCAGGCTCTGCGCGATCGCAACCTGCTCACCTACCTTAGCGCTAACATCATCTTCACCATCTACGCCGCCCAGCACACCAGTAGTCTACCTTTGTATCTTGCCAACTTTATCCCCGGTGGCAACTCAAATACCGGCTTCTCAGAACAATGGATCAGCTATTTCTTCGTCTGGCAGGTTCTGTTAAAAATCGTTTTTCAGTTACCCGTCACCCGCCTAGTCAAAGCCATCAACCATATTTCTATTTTGCTAGTTGCCCTATTCCTGTGGAGTGTCGCTTTCTTTCTCTTCTGGGTTGTAGGTGTTACACCCTCTAGTGCTCTAATTCTTACTACGAGTGCTTTTAGCCTCATCGCCCTGGCCGAGATTTTATACTCTCCCGCCGGTATCTCTTTACTCGGCGGCATGGCTCCCATTAATCTACGGGGTATTTACTTCTCCCTAGAATCTCAATGCTGGTCTATTGGCTTTACCATTGGCCCTGCCCTAGGCGGCTGGGCGCTGGACCATCCAGAGACAGTTGGCATCAACCTTTGGCTCTATCTGATTATGGGTGGACTAGTCGCCAGCATGATTCTGGCAGTGCTAAAACAGAAAATGACAGCAGAGAGCGATGCTGATCTAGCAGTCGATGGTCTTTGAAACAGTCTTTATTGTCTAGTCTCACGTCACCTCAACAATGGTTCGAAAGCCAATATGGTTGGTAGAGGTATCAATAGTTTCAGGATGGCGGGCTGCCGGACGATAGCGAGCGCAATAGTTGGGTGCGCAAAGAAATGAGCCACCTTTTAGCACCTTGCGCGGCTTTTGATCAGAGGGAGAAACTTTAGAATCAATACTGTTAGCCTCGGTCCCCCCCTTAGGATCAACCGGTGTGCAGCAGGCTTTTTTAGGGTTGTCAGGATGGCGTTCTTGATACCAATCGCGAGTCCATTCCCATACGTTACCGGTCATGTCATACAATCCATAGCCATTGGCCGGATAGTCACCTACAGGTTCAGTCCCCGGAGGATGAGACTTGAGGTTCTCATGGGGGAACTGCCCCTGCCAAATATTGGCCATCACTTTACCATTAGGAGAGATTTCATTACCCCAAGCAAAGATTGCTCCCTGCAGGCCACCCCGAGCTGCCAGCTCCCACTGGGCTTCGGTAGGAAGGGTTTTACCAACCCATTGGGTATAGGCAATAACATCCTCATAGGCGAGATGGACGACGGGATGATTTTCCCTATGTTTGATGGAGCTGTCCGGACCTTCCGGGTGTCGCCAGTCGGCACCGGGGATATAGTCCCACCAGCAAAAGCTACGGGGGTTAACCGGACGATCGGGCTTGATAAAAACGGCGGAGCCAGGGACTAACATTGCCGGGTCGGCATTAGGATAGTCTTCTGCTTTGGGGGGCTTTTCGGCAAAGGTAATATGACCCGTCGCTTTGACAAACTTTTGGAATTGTTTGTTGGTAATAGGGTATTTATCCATCCAAAAACCGCTAACGGTGACGGTATGGACAGGACCTTCTTCCGGATAGGCTCGAATTTCCGAACCCATTTCAAAGGTGCCGCCTGGAATCCAGACCATATTCTTGTCAGGCGGAGCACCGCTGGGTGCGGTCGACTGTTGATCTACGGATGTGGTGGTGGTCATTGTAGGATAGCTGCCAGTTGTAAAGTCGGGAATGAGCAGTTGAGGGATAAGATGTGCTTACTTTTCTATGGAAAAGCGGGCCATGCCTAGATTCATAGAGCTTCTATAGATAGACATCACAGACAATCTACATTCCCTCAACTGTATCAAGCTAAACGTATTACCAGTGAGGCTTATGATGATTTAAACCAACAGTTACCTCTTTTAAATCTCTTTTAGGAGGCCATTATCCGATAGCGTTAGTCACGCCATAACATTCCAGCTAACGCTTTTGACCGTTCAAACTCATCAGCTTCTGTATCATCAGGATTTGCCCAAACCTCCACCTGTTTTAGAATTGCTCCTGTGCCTTCAAACTCATAGGGTGTTACATAGTCAGTCGTCACCGGCTGACCCGCATCTCGACCAAGATTCATTCCTTCTCCACAGAGCGAAAACTTACCCGGTTGGGTAAGAAACTGATCAGAATAGGCGTTAAAATTTTCTGAAGGACTAGTGACGCTAGACAATATAGAAGAACCATCACTTATAGATAATTCAATGCTTCCAACGGTACTGCTACCGTAGGTAGGATCTGGTGGCGATAGGGTTTCGACTTTTGTAAAACGGAATGTTAAAGTTGCCTGTTTTCCCTTCACCTCATCTGGGATATCCAAAACTATTTTCTGTTCTTGTTGTCCTAGCCAGTTATAAACGTAGCGTAGCTGCTGCGGCTGCGACTGCTCACCTTTGATGTACAAGCTATGTCCTCCAAAACGTCCTCCATGGGAAAATAAGACTCCTTGTACTTTAGAGAGATCACCCACAGCTGTAAAATCAACTGTTGCAGTAATCGAGTAAGAGCGACCTCGGATATTGGGCGCAACTGCCTCAGGAATTTCTGAACACCCTGGATAGTAGGGATAGGTGTATTTACCATCATTTGGAGGATCGCTGAGCTGAGGCCGCTCTTCTCCCAAAACCTCAGAAGTAGACCGATCGTCTAGAGGTTTACCGTAATACTTACGAGCTTCCGAAAACCATTTGGCTTGTAAGGCTTCTAAAACCTGATCAAGATCTAGTTTTACTAATAAGCTAAGGTCTCCAAACATTTCCTGCAAAGTATCCTCGTTCATTAAATTGGAGATCTGGGTTGGATCCTGAGGTACGTCCGAACCACTCCTAAACACTATACGGCTCGGCCAATCATCGGTACTTAGCTTATTGTCCAGCGTGTTGCAGATATCTAAGAAAGGACTCTCATCATTCAATGTATCGCCGTCCATGCAATACAATTCCCAGTCATCCTTATCAAATTCACCCCAGTCAGAGGGTGTAGGTGGATGGAATGTGCACGCGTGCCAGCCCTTGTACCAAATTCCTCGAGTTCCGAGCATGGCATAGAATTGCGTGTCTTTTACTTTTGCTTTAGTGCCTTCAACAGGTATCCCTGCAGTGCCAAAGGGAAGTTTGTAGGGATACTGGTATTCTTCCTGATCGAAACGAACATCAAACGTGTAGGCAAAGCTAGTTCCTTCAATCGGGTTCTGCTCATAGCCTTTTACGGTAGCAATGTCTGTTTCCTCATCTAGCCCCAGATACTCATACAGTGTCGGGACTAAATCAATCGCATGCACATACTGTTTGCGGAAGCCGCTACCTCGGTCACTGTCTTGAATGCAAGGACCACAAATCATGAAGGGGGTTGCATCTCCACCTTCATAGTTTGACCAGCGTTTCCAATATTTGAAGGGAGTGTCAAACGCCCAGGCCCAACCAGAAGGGTAATGATTATAGGTCTTGTCTGTGCCCAGATCGCCAATAGCTGCCATATTGTTATCAAGGCTGTCGGGAATGTCGTTGAAAAAGAGGTTTTCATTGACCGATCCGTTGGGTCCCCCTTCACCACTGGCACCATTGTCTGCAACCGCAATGATGATAGTGTTGTCGAATTGTTCTGTATCTTTCAGATAGTCAAGCAAACGACCAATTTGACGATCCGTATAGGTAGAGAAAGCTGCATAGGTCTCTGCCATGCGAATAAATAGCTCTTGGCGGTTATCCTTTGTTCCATCTTCATTGTATTCCCAAGGGATGACATACTCAGTTGAAGGCCACTTTTTGTCCTGCTCATAAGGAGAGTCTTCCTTATGAATAAGGAAATCATCACCGTAGAGCGGATTATTGTTATTAGGATCGCCTGGAACTCCCTCACCGTGGGGATTAATGCTAGGCAAAGATGTATCTAGGGAAAAAATTCCTAATCCTGTCACGGTATAATCTGGGAAAGATTCTTCTACTCCATCTGGGAAATAGCCCTCGAAGTTATTTTCGGTATCCTGTTCTACACACTGTCTGACTGATGCACCTAATGGGGTCTTCATAACAGCAAAGATATCTTTACGATATTGCTCATAACCAGCTTTGAAGACGCTAGTTTCGGGAGTGTAGGTGCCGTATCCTGAATCAACTGGGGATTGAGTAAAACTGCCGGTGTTATATGTACATCTAGATTGAAGTTCAGGATCGTCGTCATAGTGAGGATTGCCAATCAGCTCAGGCCAGATCTGGTGTGGGGCATGATTGGCACCGGGGCAGAAGTACATCATCCAGGGTTTTGTGGGGGCGATCGCCTTACCATCCTGGATAAACGAAATGGCCTTATCGACTAAGTCTTTAGATAAATGGTAGCCGTTTACAGGATCGTCCATATGCGGCTTATCGGGGGGCTCAACAATATGGTTGTCGTAGATCAGATCGGGATACCACTGATCGGTCTCTCCACCAAGGAAGCCGTAATAACGTTCAAACCCGCGACCGAGAGGCCAATTGCGTTTGGCAGAAGCCATATTAGACTCTTCTTCAGGAGCCAGATGCCATTTGCCGATGCAGTAGGTGTTATAGCCCCGCTCACCCAGGGTTTCAGCAATGAGAGCATTTTCCCGTGGAATACGACCATTGGAGCCTGGAAAAGCACTGGTGGCTTCTTCAATACAGGCCATACCATTACTGTTGGCATTGCGACCATTTAACAGAGAAGATCGGGTAGGTGAACACAGAGCCGTCGTGTGAAAATTGGTGTAGATTAACCCCTTATTGGCAATCCGTTCCAAGTTAGGCATTTGAATCTTGCCACCAAACATACTCCAGGCACCAAAGCCCGTATCATCAATTACGATGTAAAGGATGTTTGGTTTACCTGCTGGAGCTTTGGGTTCAGAATAGAAGTTCCAATCATCCTGGTTATTTGTTTTTGCATCTCGAATATCGAGATCGTAATCTACAAATGCATCTGGGCCAGTAGTATGGGTTGGATCATTCGATGGCCGCTTTGGATTTGGGTCGGGCCAACTGTTATCCATCCCTGGTAACGTAGTAGCCTTTCTTGCTTCCTTGTTATTTAATGGTTCCTTTTTCTGCTTCTTCATTAGTTAAAATCTCCGTAAGAAAATACTGAATCTTAGATATGAGATAAGGATGGCCGATGCCACTATTGAAAGAGACTTGATCTAAAAACCAGGGAACAGGTCAGTCTCTATTTTGCTGGGCTAGTAGTTGGGAAACTTAAAGATAGACTTGAAGTCATCTTT
>JBCDFI010000217.1:0-8449 GCA_039178155.1 Cyanobacteria bacterium P01_H01_bin.105 | reverse complement strand
GCTGCCCGTAGCAGGGCTGCCCATCCTAGAAGCCGCTCGCATGGGCGAAATTCCCCCCGCCTTTGTTGCCAGTATCCTCGGCATGCTGATCGTGCCATTGCTCTGCACCGTAGTCGGCGGCAAGTGGCTTCGCAAACATCCTATCCTGCTCATGCGGTTGTTTTACGGTGTGGAAGCGCCCCTATTTGGTCTGTGTTTGCTGCGACTGTTCCTGATTCGTGACACCACCCCTGCCAGCGCCCATATTCTGATTACCGTGCTAGCAGCCATTGCCGTTTTCGCCATCGAAACCCTGGCAGGCTATGCTGCCTATCGGCCCCGACTGGCCTGGGCTCAAATGATCGGCCACAGCCTGGTTTTAATCACCGGGCTCTATGCCGGTACGTTACTGCTGCTCTACACCGTGCCTGCTTTCTGCGTCATGGTCTACGGCACCATCACCGGATTGCTCAGTATTAACTGGCTTTCGCTGCTGCAAGATTTGGGAGAGGTCGTGTCGCAGCCGCAGGTGCTCATTCTGGGTTTCTTATTCGCCATCCTGTGGGGTTTGAGTGCTGCGGTCTTTGCGTCTTTGCCCTACGTCATGGTCAACTTTTATGTGCGATCGTGGCATCGCATCCGCACCGCCTTTGCTAAACAGCACGGCCATAGCTGGGCAACGACCGGGGCTGTTGTGGGCATCAGCTGTTTGTTATTTGGGCTATTGCAGCTGCATCAGCCTCAGGCCAAAGCATTTAGTCTGTTAGAAGGTCCCGCGCCCCAAACTCCAGCAGACCGTCTGGCCCTGGTTAACCAGTCAGAAACCATTCGCAAAGGCCTGGTTCACGGTTATCTTTCTCGCTATCGCTACCTAGGTACCGCCGAAGAAAGCAACCAGCTACGGGAGATGTATCAGTATGTCTTTGACATGCCAAAATCCACCGCTCAGGTATTTCAAGACGTTCATAATGGGCTGCTGTCACCGTTTTTGTATAAAGGCGATCGCAACGATGCCGACAAAGCAGCAGACCTCTACACCAACTTCTTCGACACCCCCATCCAAAAAGCAGAACGCACTGACATTCGCAGCGCGCTGCAGGCCACAGCCAACCGTGATGAAACCCAGGCCGGTGTCCTCAACCTCGACCAAAAGGTGATTCGCCTAGCTGAGCAAACCGTAACCGTCAAAGAAAACGGCGACTGGGCCGAAGTAGAGCTATACGAACACTACGAAAACAAAACCGCTGATGCCCAAGAGATTTTTTACAGCTTTTCGCTACCAGAAAGCGCAACCATTACCGGTCTATGGCTAGCTGAAACCCAAGCCGGTTCCCGTTTTCCCTTTGTCGTATCGCCCCGTGGAGCTGCCCAACAGGTTTACAAAGGTGAAATCGAACGAGCCGAGACCCAACGAGCAGAAGATCCGGCCTTACTAGAACAGGTGGGGCCGCGTCAGTATCGTCTGCGAGTCTTTCCTATCCCAGCCGCCATATCCACCAGAGAGCCCGGTGAACTACACCTGTGGCTCACCTATCAGACCCTCCAGCAGGATGGTGCATGGCCTCTGCCGCAGCTCACTGAAAAACGAAACATTTTCTGGACCAACAAAACAGTGCATCAGCGTCGCGGTAAAGCGGTAAAGGTTGACGAAAACCAATGGTTTGAGCCTGCACTGCAGGCAAAGAAAAAAGCCCGACCCACCCCTCACCAAATCCAGCTAGACGAAGGCTACCAGGTGACCGCCACTCCTGTCGCTAAAACCACTGTACCCACTGGCAAACATATCGCCGCCATCCTAGACACCTCCTACAGCATGAGCAACAGCGGCCACATGCAGGCCTTACAGCAGCTGGAAACAATCACTAAGCAAAACAACCTAGACTTTTACCTGACAACAGCCACCGGAGAGAGATTAACCCCCAGTCAAGATATCGGCAGCCTTGACCTAATTGTCCCCTACGGGACTCTGCAACCCGCAGAGATGCTGCAGCAATTTACGCAGCAGCGTCTGCCCAAAGACTATGACGCCATTCTGTTACTGACAGACGCGGGCAGCTATGAGCTAACGGAAGAAGAGATAGCACTACCCGAACTATCAGCTCCCCTTTGGCTAGTACATGTGGGTGACCAGCTACCGGCTGCCTATGACGACAAATTACTAGAAACCATCCAATCTAGTGGTGGTGGTATCGCTACCGATGTGATGTCTGTACTACAGCGTTTAGACAAAAACATCATTGATGGTTACGAATGGTCTGTAGCCGCAAGTGATGACCCTGGGTCAGACAACGAATTCGCGCCGGTAGCGGCTCGTCAGCTGGTTTTACAACGCAGCCGTACAACCGATATGACCCAGCTAGAAAATCTAGACGGTGTGCATGCGGTAGCCAAACGCACCCAAATCGTCACGCCCTATTCTTCTATGATCGTCCTGGTCAATGACCGTCAGCGCGAACTCCTGCGTCAGGCCGAAGCTGCTGCTGACCGCTTTGATCGCGAGGTGGAAGACGGGCAAGATGAGTTGACCGATCCTGCTAATCCGCTTAATGCTGTATCGGTGCCTGAGCCCGGTGCTGTAGTGGGGATGGGGGTGGTTGCGGCTGGTTTGGTTCTGCTAAAACGCAAGGCGTATGCATGCAAATAATATATCGCTTTGAGACATTCCGCTCGGCAATGAGGCAAGTGTTATTCAGGCCCCCAAACCCCCAAGTCTGGGGGCTTCAGAAATTTACTCACTAAAGAATGTGTGCGAGATACGAACTCAAAGTCCCCCAAATTTGGGGGATTTAGGGGGCCTCCGAGAGGCTTGCTCGATTACGAACTCATTTGCAGCCGTGTATTCGTAAGGGAAAGACATCCTCCCGTAGAATACCTTCAAGTTAGTACTTTATTTAGCTGCTATCCCCTAAGCAGTCAGCTAGTCGGTAACGGCAAGGAACGTTTTTATACCTTGGTTACGTCTTGGGTATGAAAGGCATTGTCAACGGCGATTTATTGCTGGCGGTGATGCAGACTACATCTACCACTATCAACCTATGAGCAGCCTTCCTCTCAAGTTAGTTTCCAAGTCTACCGCCGATGCGGTTGTAGAGTGCCTCGGTCAGCTGCCTGCGGATACTCAGAAGCAGGTGTTGGACTATGTGGAGTTTTTGCTGCATCGTCATAAGTTAGATAAGGCGGTGGAGCCGTTTAATGATGATGTCGAGGAAGATCTGGCGCTTTGGGAAGCGGCTACGGATGAGGATTGGTTGGCGTTGGAGGCTCAACTGGCGGCAGCGAAGGGTAGTTGAGGTTGAGGGAAGCTTATTAAGCGCAGCTGGCCTGTCTCGGATAGACTAGTGCGGGTGTCATCGGTGCCCACTATGCTCTTGGTGGATGCTGCTCGTTAATGTATTTTTTCGCTGCTTCGAGTGACTCGAACTCTTCAGGGTATCGTTCTCTGAGAACAGCGGGTAGGCGGTCGCGATCGCGACCGTGATAGCCTTCTAGGCCTGGTGGCAAGGTTGCATCACATATTAGAGGAGGGGTTTCTCCTTTAAGTTGTTGGCTGGTCAAATTTTGGGCTGTAGTCAGCCTAGCACCTAGTAAGACAGCATTAGAGAGATTTGCGCTGTTGAGATTGGCGCTAGAGAGGTTGGTGCTAGAGAGATTAGCGCTGTTGAGATTAGCTCTATTGAGGTCGGCTCTGTAGAGATTGGCTC
This sequence comes from Cyanobacteria bacterium P01_H01_bin.105, assembly GCA_039178155.1. Classification (GTDB taxonomy): domain Bacteria; phylum Cyanobacteriota; class Cyanobacteriia; order Phormidesmidales; family Phormidesmidaceae; genus Leptothoe. The sequence goes on along the minus strand of JBCDFI010000217.1, from coordinate 4,769 downwards.
CGTTGAGATTGGCGCTGTAGAGGTTGGCACTGTTGAGATTAGCTCTGGAGAGTACGGCGTTGTCGAGGTTGACTCTGGAGAGTACGGCTCTGGAAAGTATGACTCTGTTGAGGTCGGCTCTGTAGAGATTGGCATTGGAAAGGTTTGCGCTAGAGAGGTTCGCACTGTTGAGATTGGCGCTGTTGAGATTGGCTCCGTTGAAGTCGGCGCTGTAGAGATTGGCTCCATTGAGATTGGTTCCATTGAGATTAGCTCCGTTGAGGTCAGCATTATTGAGGTCGGCACTGTTAAGATTGGCTCCGTTGAGATTGGCTCCATTGAGATTTGCGCTGTTGAAGATGGCTCTGTTGAGGTTGGCGCTGTTAAGATTAGCTCCGTTGAGGTTGGCGCTGTTAAGATTGGCTCCGTTGAGGTTGGCGCTGTTAAGATTAGCTCCGTTGAGGTTGGCGCTGTTAAGATTAGCTCCGTTAAGGTCGGCGCTGTTAAGATTAGCTCCGTTGAGATTGGCGCTGTAGAGATTGGCGCTGTAGAGATTGGCTCCGTTGAGATTGGCTCCGTTGAGGTGAGGACCGACAGTTGTAGCAAAGGTGCCGATACCTAGAGAATTTACATAAAGAATAATTTTGAGTAGTTTTCCATTATCAAATTGTTCTATATTTGGCTCTCCGCAGGGATGAAACCAAATATCAGGTTTAGGATCGTCCTCCAATAAATTCGGGTAGTTCTCAGGCTGAGTGTTTGCATGAAGCTTGAATAAAAAGATTAGTGTGTTTAAACCTGCAAAGATATCCACCTGTTTTAGCCCGATGGCAATGGTCTGATCCCTCATCTGCAAGAATTTCTTCTGGGGCAAGTTTTCATTCGGTGCCTGGTCTAAAAACTCTCCGTCACACCAGCTTTTATAAAATGTATGTAATCTTCTAAACAGCCTAACTTGATCAATATCGCTTTCCTCTAATAGCTCAAACGCATACTCTACAACCTCAACACTCAGACCACCGAAACCAAGCAGATCGTAAACTTGATCCCAAAAAGCCCAGTTGCTGAGCCGAAACCGATTTCTACGATCCAGTTCAGTCCATTCTTCAAAGGCCGCTATCAGCCGTTCAGCAAACAGATATTCGCCAAAGCTCTTGTGGGCAAATTCCACAGAGCCACGTTTGTTCTCTTCCCCAGGCTGCAGATAAAATGTCGTGAGTAGGTTGTTTAAGGCTTTATCTTCTGAGACGCCGGTCATCTCCTGCGACTTCTTGAGCACGTCTGCTGCTGTGTTAGCTTTAATCCGTTTTTTTAGCATATCTAGCTCTGCGGTTTCATTACCTGACTGCACAACACAGAGCGCAGCTTCTTGCAGAAAGAACCGTACATCTTCAAGCTCATCTAAACCTAGGATGCGCTTGTTTTCGTCCTGCCGCTGATTTTCTAATACCCAGTTGACCGACTGCTGATAAATACTCAATTTTGCCTGACTTTCCTTTTTTGCATCAGCAAACATACTACTGTTTAATTTTTCTTCTCGATGCAGCCGCGCCAACAAATAAATCAATAAGGGTTCCCGAGCCAGACTGTTGCCAATTTCTTTTGGGCAAGCCTGTAAAAACTGTCGAAACTGGTTAACTTCTCTATCACCAAATATAGCCTGCCATTTAGTTAGCCACTGCTCTTGCAGCGCATCGTTCATGGGCTGCAGCTTCACCCGCTCTAAGGTCTTATTTTGAGTGATGCGCTGGGCGACTCCTTGCAATGCCAGTGGTCTACCCGTTACCAAACACTGATGATGGCTGCGCTCTTGGAAATCTGACACCTGCTGCAGAAATTCTTGTAATCCGCCGCTGGCTCGCCCCTGTAACAGGAGCTCATCAAACCCATCCAAAATAATCAAGAATCGAGTGTTTTTATCCTTGAGCCAGCCTTCCTTGCCCACAAACTCAACAGGCTCCAGATCAGGACAGTTTTCTAAGGTTTCAGTCAGCGTGTTTTCAATCGCCCGCAGACTACGTAATCGAATCAATAACGGAATATAGGCAAATGCCTGAGTCTTACACACTTCAGCCGCAAACATGCGACAAAATACCGACTTACCCTGTCCGGCATCCCCCTCAATAAACATCACTTTACGAGGTTCTGACTGTTCTAAAACATTGTTTGCCCAATTATGAATATCAATAGGCCTCGCTCCTTTCTTTTTCTCTCCTGACTGGGTCAATGGCTGCACATCTAAACGTACATAAATATCGTTAAAAGCGATCAGCGGATCGCGCTCATCAAACACCTGTTCTGTTGGCAGTGATGCAATCTTATCCTGCAGATAACCCTCGATACTGATATAGCGATCCTGCTCTTTCTGTCCCCCTGTACGATAGAGTTCCGCCAGCGGTTCTACACTTTCTCCTGCTTCTGCAATTGCCTGATACAGGTATCGAGATGTGCCCCAGCTCACCTGCTCCATCAACTTCTGGGCCTCTGCTATCTCTAACTCGACCTGCTGTAGTTGTTCTATTAACGCTTCACCAAACTGCTCCGCCAGCTTCGATTCTCGAAACCGGCTAGTGACAATTTTTAGCTCGCTTGCACTCAGCTTGTCAGCCTCCAGCCGAGCCAGCTGCTGCTTCAGTAGCTTTTGCAAAGAGACTTTTTCTAGCTTTTCTATAGTTTCAGCGTTGGTAACCTGGGTCAGCACAGCGTCTAAACTTTGCAAGTAGGCCAGCTGTGCCACCAATACTACAGAATTTTCAAACGTAGGATCTTCTTTCCTTAGGCCCAGATAAATTCTCAATAGGCCAATACCAACGGACACAAACGGTAGTCCTGAAACGATCATCTGAGCATTCGGGTCGCTCAGCGCCTCAAGCACCGGTTCCACCTTGGCAAAATAGGGAGCCAGCTGCTTCAGGTCAGACTTATGCTCTTCCCACTTTTCACCCAAGTCATTGCTAGCGCTAACTGCCTCAATGCCTTTCTCGGTCAGCTCACCCCATGGAATATCTTTGACATCTGTGTTTAGAAACTGCCAAAACCCGTTGAGATTAGCCATCAAAGATTCTTGATTAAGAGGAACTGCTTAGACCATAACCGGCCTTTCTATAGATGGCAAAAGGATTAATAATCTGCAATATGTGGAGCTTTTTATCGTTAGCACATCTTAAAAAATGGATAGGGGCAGGTCTCGTGCCTAACCTAGGATACGATGTGCTACTGAACCCCACCCTTTACTAGATAAAAACACTATTATGCCGATTATTCGTGTTGAGATTTTGCCCGGTAGAACCGTTGACCAAAAGCGAGAGCTGGTGGAGGTGCTTACCCGTGAGACGGCGCGTATTGCTGGCTGCAGCGAGGCGTCGATTTATGTGGTAATCGAGGATGTGAAAAAGGAAAACTGGGGCGTGGGTGGACAGCTGTGTTCAGATAAGTTTCCTGACTGAGAGAGTTGCTTGAAACCCAAGGTGCTGGGTGCTTCTTTAAGTTCTCTCTTTTAAATCAATAATCTGTTACTTGACGACCGCTATCCATAGGTCGTATGTTTTTTCAAGGCTGCGGTGTTTATCGTGGCCTAACTTCAGAACTCAATATTTGGCACTGTCGGCGGGTGCTCTCAACACCACACCGACAGCTAACCCCCTGGATTACCAAGCAATCCTGGCAGCTTTGGTCATTATGGCTCAGTAGCTCCGCTTTGCAAAATTCCTGAGGAGCCGCTGGGTATTGGGTTCTGGCTCCAGCCTCCTGGGCGTCCGCATTGGATGTGTCCCAGGGGGCATGTACCTCATCTGGAGACCAGACCCATGTTTCAAGACAATAGCCAGGGCGCAGGTGCGTCCAATGTTCCGCCTGCCGATGGTTCACTGCCTGAGTTTCAATATGAAAATGTTAACCATACGCTGTTTGGTAGTTTGAGTGCCATTCGTAAGACCATTCTGCTGCTGCATAAGCTCCACTATGCTGAGCCTAATGACTGGAGTAAGCCCTTACCCACCGGGCGACCGAATGAGATGATGGCGATTTTGACTAAACGCGTTGTGGTGGATTAGGCAATTGCACATAAATTGCACATAGATAAAATCCCAAGCAGGCCGTGTATCTACAAAAGTTCTCCCCTTACCAAGGGGAGATGCCGTAGGCAGAGGGGTTTTCGACCGTTTGCATCTGTTATCTAAACCCCCTCCTGATGGTTCTCCTTGATAAGGAGAACCAGAGGTTGTTAAGCCTTGAACAGTGGATGTTTTATGTGCTCAGCTCTTAGTGTTGGTTCTACTTCTGGGAAGGGATATTTTTGTTTTTTCCTAGGAGTTAGGGGTGATTTTTAGCGATTGGTGGGGGGCTTTAAGTGCTGCTTGGGGTCCCTTCGTGTTCCCTTTCCGGAAGTATCTGAGTTATCTCGAATTGCAAACGGGGCTTCCCATGACCAGGGCCGGAACGCCGCCCTAGAACCCAGCGTAAGAGGTTGTTGCTAGTGGCGTTAAGTTGAGGGGGTACGGTAGGGACGATTATGAGGGTATTGGCTTTTTTACGGAGTGAATATAGCAACCTTTACTCCAACGTCGCCGTAACTCTCGCCTCGTCAGAATTTAAGGCATTAGCGACAACCTTTTTCGGGGGGTGTGGGGGCGTTGAGGCCCCCACGAACGGGAGGGTTTCAGGGAGGAAAGCCCTGAGCAACCCCCATCGCCCCACACCCATTCCCAAAATTTGCCATCCATGGCAACCAACTCAGCAAGGTCAAACCCAACCCAACCAGCGCTAACCGAAGTCAACGTTCCACAACACCT
>JBCDFI010000216.1:0-8464 GCA_039178155.1 Cyanobacteria bacterium P01_H01_bin.105 | reverse complement strand
TTTTTTGACTCCAGCTTTTGATGACGGATCTCAAAATCCCAAAATCCTTGTTGTCCCATCCGAAGTCTCCCTGTCAACCCTAATCCGTAACCATGATCTCATATTGAGACGCTATTTTTGAATTAATCGAAGTGCCCTTATGATTCTTCCTCATAGAAAATTGAAGATGGAATGAGCCCTATCTTGGCTTGCAGTTTTTGTGGAATATTCTGAGCTTTTTTCAGATCATCCATATTGGGCCATACGGTAGTTTCAGGGGACCATTTAATCTTTTTAAGATTAGCCCCTTCCAAATTTACCTGCTCCAAACTCGTATTCTCTAAACCCGCATCTGACAGGTTAGCTGACGAAAGGTTAGCACCAGTTAAAATAGCGTTGGTCAGCCTAGCCTTAGCAAGATTAGCCCCTTCCAGATTAGCCCCTTCCAAATTTGCATTAACTAAATCTGCCCCCATTAAATTAGCTCGTCCCAAATCTGCCCCTTCTAGATTTGCACCTCTTAAATTTGCTCTTTCCAGATTAGCCGTAGGCAACTTGGCTACATTTAGCCGGGCATCCTGCAGATTAACGGCTTCCAAATTAGCAGCCTTAAGCTTAACGTCAACTAAATTGGCTTCCGAAAGATCTGCCATCGACAGATCGCTACCAATAAGGTTTGCGCCCTTGAGTTTGGCCCTTGATAAACGAATTCGACATAGATCAGCCCCTGGTGCATCTAAGCCTTCCAAAGATACATCATCATCATTTAGGTCCTGTAGCGCTTTGTAGCGAGAGTAGCTAGTCTCTCTGCCCTCAGCTTTTTCCACCACCTGCCAAGCTTCGTAATGCTTTTTATCTTTACGATCCGGGGACTCTTTCAAGTACACAGCCGCCGCTGATAAGATAGCTATTGTCTCAATACTATCAAACGCAGCCGCTATTAGCTGTATCGCACAGTCAGTATCCGGCGTCCAACCTCGGCACTCATTTTCCTCATCATCATTCAACCCTGGCAAGAACGTACCTGCAACAGAGAAAGGTACAGCAACTAACAATACGACTGCCCATGTAGGTATGTCTTGCAAGAAACGCTCCCACCATGACAATCTGGCATTAAAACTTTTTTTGAACTTACTTTTTTTCACGGCTTTAGAGGATGATTCTAATAGTTGTTCAATCAAACGCATAAAGTGTCTCTCATTGCTTATTACCAAAGGCTTTATGCAGGTGATTTCTAACGAATATCGCCATCACCAAATCCTACAAAACCTCCGAAGGTTGGCATTTTCAGAATAAGCATAGAGTCAATCAGCTGACCGCGATCTTCAGGATTTAACCGAGAACGATTCATGCAGGTAGACAGTAATTTTGTTGACTCATAGTAAGTGTGTAGCTGATCTATTTGTTCTTTTGTTAAGTCAAATATACACGGCAGCTCAAGCGTGTTCATCAGAGTTACTAATCGTTGTAGCCAAGCATCTCTTTTAGCTGACCACCACTGACTCTTTGACTCATACTGCAACTGTTCTTTCTCCATCAAACTCATCCAACCCGCCACTGCTGCCGCTGTTTGAGGGGGCGTATCTGACTGCTGCTCCAGAAACTGCTGAATTTTTTGGAGGATTCTAGGAATTTTGCCCGAATAGGCATCCCCAGAAAATAAATGATATGCCTGATAAATTAACTCATGCCCCTCTAGAACACGGCTCCCAATCACGCTTGTCGCATAGTCCAAGTCAGGAAGGTCAAACTGATTAGATTGATATCCCGGATTATTTATTTTCCCAAAGTTCTTAAGAGCATAGGCAAAATACCAAGCTCGCGTATAGGGTCTGTATTTTAAAGTCTCAATCTGAATAGACTTGAAAGTTTTTGTGGCGGCAAGATCTAAATGCTTTAGATACTCTGATAACGTCATGCCTTTAGCTGCATGTTTTGCATTATTTTGATTGCTATTAATTGAGTCGCCATTGATAATGATTTTATCGATTTCTTGTTTCATTCCCAATAAAAAACTCTCTGCCAGGCCGCTGGGTAATAGCTCTGAGACTAGCCCCACAACAAAATTCCAACGTGAATTGTTTATCTTCTGATATACAAAGTTTTGCTGCCGATTTCTGACAAAACTATCGGCAACGAAAAACTCTTGATATGTCAAATGGGAAAAGGCACATAGATTTTGAGCCCATCGTACAATCAGCCCTGTAGACTGCTCAATGCCATTCAGTATCATTTCGGCAGGGACTTCTGCCGGTCCCATGGCATAAACCTTCTCAAAATAATCTACGATAATCTTTTTGACATCTTGAATCTCAAACAGCAGCTGTAACTCTGACTCTACAAAAAAGTGGTAAGCAATGCGACGTAGAATATTTTCAACATCATGCTTTTCTAATGTGGGCATCTGACTTAATGGGGTTTCTACCTGATGAGTAGAACTCATCATTTGATCAATGCCTCTACTAAAAACTTCTGCTCGCCTTTTCGGAAAATCCTGGTTGCGCTCAAAAATTACACACAGCATTTTTAGTAAAATGGGTCGCTGGGCTAGCTCACGGATGCCATGGTGCTGCCGTGAACTCAATTTTTCCAGCATAGCTGTGGCCAGTGCCGTGTCTTTCCCCTTTTGTTGAAACCAGCGCTGAACAAAATCTGGGACATGCCGCCTGGTATCAAACGGTGCAATGATAATTTTTTGAAATCCATTAAGCGATGGAAACTGCGTTGCTAAGCGTGAACTACAGATAAAACGACATTCACTGTAGACAAATAATATTTTTTCAATCTCCCGATTGATGCGAGACCACTCCCGTGCAGGCGTTTCATCAAACCCGTCAAATATAAAGACAGCTCGACCAGCGCTGAGAATGCTACGGGTATCTTCCTCATAAACATCCCACTGTTTAAATAAGTTCTCAGTTAACTGGATAAGGCTAAGATCTGATGCCATCGCTGCAAACCGACGTATCTCGATAAAAATCGGAACATACTTGTCTAGCAACTGCCCCTTGCGACACTGCATCGCAACCCACTTGAGGTATGTGCTTTTCCCTGAACCTGGCTCTCCATAGAGAAAAATATTGTGATAATTATCTAATACCTTATGACTGTTGGTCTTGTTGCCTTTGAGGGAGCTCAGCCCAGTCAAACGCATGCAGTTATAGTTGTAGTCATCATCTTGGGTTTTCTTTGCTTGCAATAAAGATGAATCGTCCACCGGATATTCCGAAGGCAGATAGGTAACTTCAATTAAATCCAAGTCAATAAAGTTATGCTCAATCCAGTTCAGATGTTGCTGCTGATTAATGGATATACGGCCTTTAACCCCTTCAAAGGCAAAGGTGACCTGCTTACGCGTTTTTTCGATAAGATTGTCTAGGTAGCTATTGACCGGCTGAGCCTCTGACTGTTCTGCTTCTGCGGCTATGGTGTGCCAATCTACCTCTAAGGCCGCACAAATACCTATAAACGTTTCTCGGCGGATATGGTTACCCTGCCAAAAGCGTTTTAAGGTTGCCACCGATGTATGAGCAGCATCACAGCAGCTCTGAGCCGTCTTTGTCCACCCCTTGACTTTCCTTGCGGAGTCAGCAAGCATTATTCCCTCAGGTGAGGCTCGGAGGCTAATAGCCATAACTAGAATCGTTGATACATGTTCGATAGCTCACTTTTAGCTTACTTTTAGCTCAATCAACAACCCCCAGAATGAGCCGCAGTATACAAATTGATGTGTGAATATAGATCTATTAGAGTTCCCGCTAAAGACTCTATGAGCTGTAATCCCATAACTAAGGGGGTTACATGCGCAATAGTTAACGTGCTTGTGCCCTTATAGAAGCTTTTAGGATTGATAACCTTTTTTTAAAACTCCCAGGTAAAGGTTATCGATCTGCTCATAATCGCTACTGAATAGCAGTGCAGTGATCCTGATCACGATATAGCTTTTTGTTATTGTCATCAATTTTGGTTGTACAAAGTTACGTTGACGCTTTATAGAAAAGTGAGTAATGTAGTACGTAATCTAGGTTTCCTAGGTTGTAACCTCAGAATTTGCTAAGTAGATAGAGACAGCACACCTTGAGTCTTTAGCGGGAACCAAGGGCTTCAATATTTGCAAAGTTATATCTGTGGTACACCATTCACCATGAGGTGTCACCATGCGTAAGAAATAAATCACACAGCCTGTAACACTATATGCGTCAGGTATTAGACCTACTAACGCATGTTGTCTCCGCGTTCTAGCAAGCGTGAGACAGTTTTGCATAATTACCAGTCACAGCAAATACGAGTTGTTCCAGATGACTCGTAATTTAATTGATTCGTTTGTGCTAAGACGAGCTCCAAGTCTTTCAAACTTGGTAAGTCTTCATCAATCAACAGTTATCTGTAGAGCGTAGAGTCACAAAACATTTATCAATCCATGACCCTTGATCCCCAAAAGGCTGGAGATATTTTTGGGAAGCACGTTCGATTAGCCACAGCCATTAATGAATGGGAAAGGTTAGATGGCACAGTGGATGACCGTTCGAGATCTACTCCCAAAAAACTGGTGATTATTTTTCGGCCCCCTCACGGGGTCCCCGTTAAGCCATTTCCACTGGTTTTTAAGGGAGAGCAGCTTACTCGGGATAATACATATCTCAGCCCCGAAGACATGGATGTATTTGCTGAAAACCGTGATGCAGTCAAAAGACTACGTCATCGTCAGGTGCATGAAGCCAAAACCAACCATACATCTGCCAAGCAAAACGTCCCTCAACCCAAGGTAAAACAATCAGGGTTAACCCGATTGCTGAACAAGCTTCCCATCATACAGTCATTGCTGGGAACTACCATCAACTATGGGGAGGCCAGACTATCGACTGAGCATCAGATCGCCAAAATACTACCAAGTGAACTACCTGAAAACTATAACCAGGAGTTGTCAACAGCTGTAGTGAGCGATACGTCGGATGATGCTCCTAATGAATCTCAAGGAGTTATCCCTGACGATGACCAACCATCACCCCCAAAAGAAAAAGAAGGGACCCCGGAAAAAACGAATCCTGCCAATCGTTCCCAGGTACCGGACGAAGGAAGCCATGCATCGTCTAATGCTCGATCAACCCCTGATCCTGAGATAGAAGATGTTTCCAATGCTCCTGAGCACCAGGAATCAGGGCAATTAGTTTCTGGAGAACCCTCTTTGCTAACGTCATCTGCCGTTGTTGAAAAATATGACAACAATGATGCTGCTAAGGAATCATTAGAGCCTCCTATTGAGGAGATGGATCAACCATCTCTTCAGAGTGAAATTTCAATGTCCTCTGAGGAGATGGGAGAGCCCGAGATAACAACGTCTGATGTCGATCATCAGGCAGTGGATACACTAACTGATGATCCTCCCAACACGGAGAATGTCCAAGACACTGACAACCTCAGCGAACTATCTACTTTGCCTATGTCTGAGAATCAGCAAGTGCCTCCTGTTTTTGAGGACCGATCCGATCCTCAAAAACAACGAAAACAGGCACCGACTGATGATCCCAGCGAGGTGATTGCTTCGCCGGGAGAAGACGCTTTATCGTCAATAGATAAAGCGTCTTCTCCTCCAGGTCAGCCGTCGGCTGACCGTGGAGATACTGTCGAGCCGCCGATCACTCCTGCCCAGGATGAAATCATCGGGGCATCAGACCCTAGTGAAACCTTAATGATTTTGGAGGAGAATTCAGAAGACACTGCTGCTTTTGTTCTCTCCAAAGAGGTTTCACGAAAGCAAGACGACAAGCCTTTCACTCCTGGGAAAGGATCTAACACACTAGCTCATCAACCAGCTCAAACACCTAATTCTGTAGAGGAGGACTCTCCGGTAAACCAACCATTTCATAAGAGGCCTACGTCCTACAACAGGAATGATTTTGAATCTCTTGACCCCAGCGAGGCGTCAGATGGGATATTCTCCAGCACTGTCATTACCATTAAGTCGTCTACAGACGATGTAACAGGTCTGCAGTCTGAAGATGCATTTTTACGTCCTGAGGAGTTGGAGCAACGCCCATGTAAGAATGATTTTATTCTTAGTAATTCAATCTTATTCTCTTCTTCGATAGCAAACAGAAGTCTAGACGACACCCTGCTCTATAATTGGCATCCGCTAGAACAAGAGAATGGTCTCATCACTACTCAGCCTGGTTTCCCAATCTTGGAGGAGTCTCCATACCACCTTGGGAGCTCAGAATATGCTGATGAAGCCTGCTTGGATGAAAGGAAAAATGCTGATCCATTGCATTTACAAAATCCGGGAGATAGCCTTGACTTCACCATAAATGAACTATAGGTCAGCAATAATGCACTCAGGGGGATGTCGCCCCCTGAGTATCAACTGCTACTGCTTGAGGTTTGATATGAACAAAGACATGGCGTTGATAGTCTCAAGTGAGAAGTCCCTCCAACAGATAAAATAATTTTATCTATTGTGGGGATAGTTGGTGATCAAAGTCAGTTGTCATTCCTGCAATAAACACTAGGATTAAACAATTCAAGCATCATAATTTGATGTTCAAATAACATGTCCACTAGGTGCTACCCATTAGCGGTTTAACTATCGCTGTCCTTTTCTCATTTTTGTACTACCGGCAATCGCTCCGGTCAGTTTGACTGCTGGATCGCTAAAGGTATGGTCCCATACCCATACGTCTAAATCTACACTCAGCCCTTGGTCTTGAGTGAATAGCCGGACCTTAAGACCAGCTGACCGCTCACTCAAACAGAACAATTTTTAGAAATATATTTTAGAAATATAACAGTCTGTTTGTATCGAGAAAAGGATTGAAGGCATCTACGTATCTACTGCGAAATCGCGCTTAAACCATCATGCAAGAGTATAGAGGCTACATTACAGACATAAAGGCAGATAGCTCCAATGATCGCCTAATTGGGAAAGTATTAGGGACTCGTGCTTTGATTAAGGCGAGTGGCAAAACCTTCCCTGAGGTCAGACAAAACCTGACAGAAGCGATCGATGAATATATTGAGATATGTCAACAAGAAAACCTAGAACCTGATAAATCGTATTCTGGAGAAATTTGCTTACAAACTTTGCCAGATATCCATCGAGCGGTGGAAATAGTCGCTTCTTTATCTGGCAAAAGTGTAAGCCATTGGCTGGAAGACTTAGTTGTCTGTACACTAGAAACAAACCATCAAGATATTCTTGGCAGTCGATTTTCAAATCGCTGGTTGAGGTACTTAAATCAGTTTAGACTGCTCTTTTCTTGAGAAGGCATAACGATTTCATAACATGCTTGTTGGAAAATAAATTTGTTTCAGTTTGATCCAATCTGAGAGTGAGATAAAAATGTCGATAAAAGAGATTAGTACGGGCCTTGTTTTCCTAAGTGTGCTGTTGCCAGGCTCCGATGCTAACGCGGCGATATTTCTCAATCAAGTGGTTGAGTCAGAGTTCGTGACACCATTCAATAGTGGTGATATTACAGGCCCAGCAGATGGTGGCGGTCTTTTTCTCTCTGATACCCTGGACCCTCCAGAAAATCTTGGTTTTTTTATTGGACAATTTTCAGAGCCTGTAGGTACTGGTGATGGGTTCGACATAGAAATTGCCGAAGTTAATGGCCAAGCCGAAGAGACTGCTGATATTTTTCTCAGTTCAGATGGATTGTCATTTACGTTTATAGACTCCATCAGTGGCTTAGAGTCTGCAGTTAACTTCGATGACTTATTTACAGGACCTGCAAATTTTATCAAGATCGTAGGAACCTCGGATGAAAAGGCAATTGATATCGACAGCGTTCAAGGCAATTTCTCGTTTGTATCAACCCCAACCGCTGTACCTGAGAGTGACCTAGCAGCTCTACTGATGGTGTTAACTGTTTGCCTCGGTCTGAGCAAAGCATATCCTCAGAAAAGATAAAAAAATATCCGCCGTTAGCTACGTCCTTGATTTACCTATTTCTATTACTTACGGCTGCCCTTAAATAGACGTCCCCAGCCACTGCCGGGGCCTTCTACTTCAAAGCGAGCACCTAGATTTTTAAAGCTGTAGTGGCGGTAGGCCCCATCGGTTGAGCCCGGATAGCCACCGTTGACAAGATCCATATCCCCATAGGGATCGTGGATAAACATGCCAGTGTCGTCATAGCCCACGGCCAGGATCATATGCCCTCCACCGCGCGGGCTGCTGACGTGGCCTTTGTGCAGTACTCCGAGCACCACCGGACGCCCGCCATCTAGCTCCTTTTTGACATCATTCATTGACAGGGTGGTGTGCCATGCGGACTTAACGCCCAAGCCAGATAGGGCATTGGTCTGGGCTCCGTGGTCTGTGGTGTCTCCATAGGCTTCTACTTTGGGTAAGTAGAAATTGAGGTCTGCGTTTTGATCTTCGCCGCAGGCCTCCCATAGGGATGGTTTCATATAGAGTGCGCCCATCCAGCAGCTGGCGGTATTGCAGGTGCGATGGGCCTGGGCGGCATTGTCCCGCTGGGAA
>JBCDFI010000215.1:0-8484 GCA_039178155.1 Cyanobacteria bacterium P01_H01_bin.105 | reverse complement strand
TCCTTCAAAGGTTCTAACCAAGGTGCCATCCCAACGCCACAGCTTAGCGGTTGCATCTCTACTGGCAGAGGCAAAAAACTGACCATCAGGGCTTACTGAGAGGCCAAAGATAGCAGCATCGTGGCCCTTAATCTCATGAAGAAGTGTGCCATCAGCCTGAAAAATCTGGAGCGTACCGCTGCCACTAGCGGCCACTAATTGCTGACCATCGGGGCTAAACGCGACCCTTAGTCCTAGATCCTTGTTACCCTGAAGCGTGTGAATGAGTTCGCCATCTGTTGCCCACACCAGAATTCTCCCATCTTCGGCTATGGCAGCCAGACGCTGACTATCGGGACTAAAGCTTGTGCCCCAAGCTTGTATGTCACCGAGGCCTTGCAGGTCTTGTAAAAGCTCCCCTGCGGAACTCCAGAGTTGGGCGGTACCATTAGCACCCACTGCTGCAATCATTTGCCCATCTGGACTGTAATCAAACCCAAATAGCGTGTCTTGTCCGGCATCCAGGGTGGCAACGATTTTGCGGTCTCGATCCCAAACATGAACGATAGGACTGTCTCCAGAGATGACCCTCTCTCCATCTGGACTGATGGCGATATCCCAGACATCATCATCTAAAAAGATAGTTTGCAGCAGAGGAGATTCCCACTGTCTCAGTTGAGCTGTGTTGCCGGTATCTATCGTCACCATTGTTTGAGCGTCGTTGCCAGAAAAGATGATTCCACGCATATCGCCTGCTGTTTGGAGCACGCGCCAGGGAGATCCATCTATCCGACGCATCCAGATAGTGCGGTCTAGCCCAGCGGAGGCGATCGCCCCACCATCGGGGCTAAAGTCAATACTGCCGACGCGCTTTGTATGGCCTGCCAACGTTGTCATAAGTGTGCCATCCGGCTGCCAAAGCTGCACCATCCGGTCATCTCCACCGATGGCGATGGTGTCGCCAGTGGAGTTAACCGCTCCACTCCAGAGGCTACCGCCGCTAGTAGCAGCGGGTAAAGTACTCAAAAGCTGACCGTCAAGCGTCCAAACGTTAGCAATGTTATCCAGCCCGGTTGAGAGAATCAGTTGCTTGGCTGCATTAGCCGCGACTCGCAAAACACCACTTTGATGCCCAGACAAGGTCTTGAGTAAGGTGCCGTCTAGGTCCCACACTTTAACGGTTTGATCAGCCCCTCCTGATACTAAAAACTCGGTGCCGTCACTGTGGAAGGCTACATCCCAAGCTGGACCTGTGTGAGCCTGAATCGTTTGAACCAATGCTTTAGTGGCAATGTTCCAAAGTTTCAAGCTGCCATCCAAATTAGCGGTTGCAATTAGAGGACGTTGGGGATGAAACGCCACGCCATAGCTGTCACCAGCATCTTCAAATATGTGTAGTAGCTGACCATCCCGAGCCCAGAGTTTGACGATGCCATCGCTACTACTGGTAACAATCAAGTTCCCGTCTGGGCTATAGTCAACGGCTAGGATCGACGTCGCATGTCCCGATAGCCGATTGCGTTCATTCATCCAGTAAACAATCTGATGTAGAGCACGATCAGCGGAGGCTTCTAGCTCTAGATGAGGCTCGTCAAGTGCTTGGAGCTTTCGTTTTGCCTTAATGGCATCAACAAGGGCGTCTAATTCTTGATGGGCTGCAAACTGCCCTTCTGCCGATGAGATTAGGGCCTGCACTTCATTCAAACGAGCCGTGTTCTCGCTGGCGATCGCCCGCTGATATTGCCAAAATGCCGCAGCCCCTAACAATGAAACGACTGCCAATGCTCCAGAGGTAATGCCGAGAAGAACTCGTTGTAAGCGTGTTGTTCGTTTAGCCGCTTCAGCCTTTTCGAGGTCTAGCGATCGCTGCACCTCAATTTGCTCCTGTTCTTGCCCCAGGGCCAAAAATCGATAGTCTAAATCGCTGAGGCTTTTTCCCCTGGCCCAGGTTTGGGCGTCTTGCAGCGCCTGTCCCCAGAGCAGTCGGGATTCATCGGTCTGCTTTGAAGCGATCCAAGCGTCAAACGCTTCCGAGTAAGGGCGTAGGGCGGTTAACTGCCGCTGTACCCACTCCAGGTTAAAAACAGTTTCATAAATTCGGTTTTTGGCACAGAGAGTTCCCTGTTGCTGCACCATCAACCCACTCAGCAATAGATCAATCTGATCGCGGCTATCGTCGGTGGGTATGGTTTGACCTTCTAACCAGCGTTGATAAATCCCGAGTAGACGCCCCGTGCGGCGATCGTCATAGAGGATGCGATCGCGGATGGTGCGCAAATGCTCGGGTTCATCTTGGGATTCCCAATGGGTAATAATGTGCGATCGCACCACGCTTTCCACCCAGAATTTTTCCATTCCTAGAGGGATATTGAGTGGGTCATTCACCGCAGTTTGACTGGATGTAACCAACAGCTGACAGATCTTCTGGGTCAAAAACGGTTGTCCGTTGGTCCAATTCAAGACTTCGCGCAGAATTGCTTGAGAATTGTCGGTTTGAATCTCTAAACCGTGGGCCAGGGGCGCGGCTTCTTCGAGGCTAAATCCTGAGAGAACAATCGCCCGACCAATATTAAAGGGTGTGCGTTGCTTATCAGAAATCAAATCTGCTGGGGCCGCAACGCCAAAGATGGCAAAGGTGAGCTGCTGGTAAGCTGGTTCCACCGTGCGCCGGTTATAACAAAAGCGGATCAGGGCAAAAAAGTCATCGACAGAAAAGGGCAGATTCAGTAGACTGTCGATTTCATCGATAAAGATAAACAACCGTTGATCTGGGCACTGAGCCAGCAGTATTTCGATAAACTGACTCAAGATTTGAGTCAATGATAAATGGTTGTGCTCCTCCCACCAGCTGCGAATATCCATCGTTTGTCGAAGACCGAGCTGTAACGCCATGGTGCCCATCAGTCCTCGATACCATTGTTCGGGGGTAATATGATCACTACCAATATTAGTCACATCAATAACAGCGCAGCGATAGCCTTCTTCCTGCAGACGATGCCAACTGCGCACCATAAGCGAAGATTTGCCCATCTGGCGAGAGTTGAAGATATAGCAAAATTCACCATCTAGTAGAGCTTTGTGTAACTCTTTATCGGCCTGTCGTTCAATATAGGTAGGAGCTTTATAGTCAAGACTGCCGCCAATTTGGTAGTAGTTGGCCATGATTAAGCTTGGGGGCGAGAGGGGGAACACCATCGCAGATTGTGCGATCGCTAGCTAAGACATCAACATTAGTGATCAAGTAATCTTTGAGCCAGTCACAGGCGTAGCTCAGCTCATTGAGTGTCAGAATTGTATCTAGACTCCACAGGGTTAGCGTTCCATTTTCGGCAACTGTGACCAGCAATTTTCCAGTGGAGCTAAATTTTACGCTCTTAAATCCAGAGCCGTTACCGTAGAGAGTTTTCAGTTTTTCTCCATCCAGGGTCCACAGGTTAACAGTATTATCGGCACTAGCCGTGGCTAACAGCTGACTATCCGCACTAAAGTCCACACCATAAACATTGTGGCTATGGCCCTCAAACGTCCTGACTAAGGTGCCATCCCAGCGCCACAGCTTAACAGTTTGATCAACGCTAGCAGAGGCAAAAAACTGACCATCGGGGCTCACCGACAGTCCAAAAATATCTGAATCATGGGCCTCAAGGCGATGACGGCGAGTTCCATCTTGATCCCAAATTTGAACAGTTCCATCGGCACCAGACGAAACTAACTGTTGGCCATCGGGGCTAAAGACAACACGATACACTCGACCATCATGCCCCGAGAGCGTGTGCAGCAGTTGTCCCTCCACAGTCCAAATGCGAAGGGTGCCATCTTCTGCCCCAGCGGCTACCCGCTGACTATCCGGACTAAAGGCCGCATCCCAGGTTTGAAACTGATGCCCTTCAAGCACTCTTAAGAAACGTCCTGTCTGCGTCCACAGACTAATAGAACCACTTCTACCAGCTGTAGCAATCAATTGCTCATCTGGACTAAAGTCAAACCCCAAGAGGGTATCTTGCCCAACTTGGAGAGTTGCCATGACGTTGCGATTGGTATCCCAAACAGTAATCTGAGAACTGTCACCACCAACAATTCTCTCGCCGTTGGGACTAATGGCAATATCCCAACTGTTGCCATCTAGAAAGATTGTTTTAAGTAAGGGTGTTTGCCACTGACGCAGCTGGGCTGTAACGCCATTGCCCGCCGTGACAATTGATTGACTCTGGTTAGGAGAGAAACCTAACCGTCGAATCTCTCCTGATAGCTGGAGAATGCGCCAGGGGGCTCCCTCCTTACTCCAAATTCGTATGGTTTTGTCAAGGGCCGTAGATGCGATCTCACTCCCATCCGCACTAAAGGCGAGTCGATCAATGCGTTGGGTATGGCCCGTCAGGGACTGGAGTGAATCTGTTGCCGATTGCCAGAGCTGAATAACTGCGTCATCTCCTGCCATGGCCATGACATTTTCGGTGGGGCTAAAGGCCACGCTCCACACACTGCTGTTCGCATCTGTCGCCGGGACTGTCTGCAAAAGTTGCCCCTCTGCGGTCCAAACTTTGGCTGTACCATCCACACTCGCTGAGCTAATGGTTTGATCTGTGGGGCTGACGGCCACTTGCCACACCATTCCTTCGTGCCCTGATAGCGTATTGAGCAAGCGACCATCTAAGCTCCACACTTTCACTTGACGGTCGGCTCCTCCCGAGACCAAAAAATCTCCCGTGGGGCTAAATTCAACATCCCAAGCAGCCCCTTCATGGGCTTGAATCGTCTGCTCTAAGGCTTTGGTTTCCAGGTTCCAAATTTGTAAGCTCCCGTCCAAGTTAGTGGCAGACAACAGCGGCTGCTGGGGGTGAAAAGCTAAGCCGAAGGTGGTGGCATTGCCAGCAAAAGAGTGCAGCAGTTGACCATCCGTTGCCCACAGTTTGACCGTCTGATCCGCGCTGGTGGTGGCCACGAACTCTCCGTCGGGGCTATAGGCGACCTCTAACACCGATGCTTCATGGCCAGAAAATCGATTGCGCTCACTCATCCAATAAATAATCTGCTGGAGCGCTCGGTCAGATGCCGCCATCAGCACTTCTGGCACATCACTAAGATCTTCTAATCGACGCTTGGCCTTAATCGCATCCATCAGAGCGTCTAATTCTTGATGAGAGGCAAACCGACCTTCTGCCGATGAGATCAAAGCGCGAATTTCGTTGAGGCGAGAGGTTTGGTCGCTAGCAATGGCCCGTCGATATTGCCAAAAGGCGGCCAGCCCCAATAGGGAGACCACCACTAGTGCGCCTGACGTGATGCCTAACAAAATCCGCTGTAGGCGAGTTGTCCGTTGAGCAGACCGGGCTTTTTCTAACTCTAATGAACGCTGGGTTTCGATCTGTTCTTGCTCCTGACTGCTAGCCAGAAAGCGATAGTCTAAATCACTCAGACTTTTTCCCCGAGCCCAAATCTGGGCATCATGCAGGGCCTGCCCTCGCAGCAGACGTGAAGTATCGGTTTGGTTGGATGCTATCCAAGCATCCACAGCTTCTGAGTAAGGACGAAGGGCCGTTAGCTGGCGCTGTATCCAGGCCAGATCAAAGACGGTTTCATAAATCCGATTTTTGACCACAAGATAACCATTGCGCTGCACCATCAGTCCGCTTAGCAACAGCTCCATCTGGTCGCGACTGTCATCGGTTGTAATAGCATCCCCTTCTAACCAGCGTTGATAGATACTCAGCAGACGACCGGTACGGCTATCGTCATAGAGCAAGCGATCGCGAATGGTGCGCAAGTGTTCAGGTTCATCCTGGGACTCCCAATGGGTGATGATGTGCGATCGC
Source organism: Cyanobacteria bacterium P01_H01_bin.105 (assembly GCA_039178155.1). Classification (GTDB taxonomy): domain Bacteria; phylum Cyanobacteriota; class Cyanobacteriia; order Phormidesmidales; family Phormidesmidaceae; genus Leptothoe. The sequence continues at coordinate 2,692 of JBCDFI010000215.1, read as the reverse complement.
ACTATCGTTTCTACCCAAAATTTTTCCATGCCAGGAGGAATGCTCAAGGGCTCATGCATCGAAGCTTTGCTGGAGGTTACCAGCAGCTGACATACCTTTTGAGTCAAAAAAGGCTGCCCCCCTGTCCAATTCAAAACCTCTTGCAAAATTGCCTCGGAATTGGCAGTTTGAATCTGTAATCCCTGGGCTAGTGGAATAGCCTCAGAAAGACTAAAGCCTTCCAAAACAATGGCTCGTCCAACATTGAAGGGTGTGCGCTGCTTATCTGAAATCAAATCTGCGGGTGCTGCCACACCAAAAATGGCAAAGGTGAGCTGCCGATAGTCAGGCTCCACCGCACGACGGTTGTAGCAGTAGCGAATCAACGCAAAAAAGTCATCAACGGAGAAGGGCAAATTGAGCAGACTATCCACTTCATCGATAAAGATAAACAGCCGTTGCCCTGGATGCTGAGCTAGCACCATGGCAATAAACTGATTCAAGATCTGCGTCAACGACAGATGACTATGGGTCTCCCACCATTGGCTAATATCTATTGTTTTTCGTAGACCGAGCTGTAGCGCTAAAGTACCCATCATGCCCCGGTACCATTGCTCAGGCGTAATGTGGTCACTGCCAATACTGGTGACATCCACCACTGCACAGCTATATCCTGCTGTCTGCAAATGGTGCCAACTGCGGACTATCAGCGATGATTTCCCCATTTGCCGAGAAGTAAACACATAGCAAAAATCACCAGCCAAGAGGGCTGTATATAGGTCGCTATCTGCCTGACGCTCAATATACGTTGGGGCATCGTAATCAAGACTGCCACCAATTTGATAATAATTACCCATGGGGAGACCTAGGGAGACCGGAAAAGATCAAATGAGGCAAGCACTGACTCCGGCTTGCTTCTCTACTCTAAGTCCTGTGGTCTCACTTCTAAGTCCTGCGGTCTTAACTAAACGGGATGTTACTACTCTACCTGTCGAGCTTTTTGTAAGAGGCTTTCACTATTAGAGCTATAGGCCGTGACCCGGTCCTGGGCAATTTGATAGCGCTCGTCCGATGGTTTCACTTCGGCCATTAGGTCCGAGGCCTGCTGCCAGCGAGCGGCTAAGGCTAACCAATCAGACGCACTCTGGGCCATGGAGCCATCTTTGGCTGCCTGCTCAGCTATACGTACAGCGCGTGCAAATGAATCATAGGTTTCAGGTAGGGGAAGTTGATCTGAGGCTGGGCGATTGGCCGCATTCACAGCCGCAGGTGTATTCACCATAAACCGCTTGTAAGCCCAGATACTAATACCAAGCAGGAGGAGGGCAATGGACAAACCGCCAATAATGCTGCCGAGAAAAGACTTGCGCTGACGCAGATCAGACTTAGATGCTCCTTCGGGCATATGCCCTCGCAGCTTAGGACGCCTCAGGTCACGTAAAGTACGCTTAACCCAATGGGGCTGTTTGAGCGTAATCATCTCTGCCCATAGCAGATGATTGTCTGGATCTCGGCTGATTTCCTCAAGCCATAAAAGTTGCTGTTCCTGAACAAGGCGACTATTGATCTTTACGCGTCGAATGCGCCGAGGCTCAATCGTTTCTAGAATATTACGGATATCCTTGACGACTTTGTTTTTCTCTAGCTGATTGCTAGTGGGTGCTTCACATAGCAGCTGTAGCACATTCTCCACAAACACGGCACGGGTGCGAATGCCACTGTCCGCTAACTGATCGTTGAGGATCTGAATAATGGCTGCAACACTGCCGTCTTGGGCTTGCCCAAAAACATCATTAATATCAGTAAGTGTAGTCGTAGACATGGAAACAGTCTCCAAGAGACTATCACTGCAATTATCCCAGAGTGGTAGAGTACCCGGTTACAGTTGACATCCAGTCACACAAGATGTTCCAGGTTCTGGGCATTAAGGTTACCTCAAAAACGGTATGGTCTTCCAATCCAGTTTAGAAGTTCCGTATATTTGACGATATCACTCAATCCATTGAGCACTTGGTAGCGTCAAATATTGCGCCCTACTTGTGGGTTGTCTAAATGGGGAGTGTCATTAAACCTTAAAATTTTCCAGCACTCTGGATTGTGTTGGCTTGTTTGAGATTGCTCTGGTCTGAGTAACCAAAACTCAAATAGGGCGGTGTGATGAATCGGAATCTGCCAGGTGCGATCGCAGCCTAAAATCACCCGGATTAGCGGCTGCATAAAGCCTCCGTGGGTTACCACCCAAACCCACCCACCGGCTGGATAGCGTTGCCAAAGAGCCTGATACCAATTAATAGCCCGCTGGTGGGCCGCTATCAGTGTTTCCGCACCGGGAACCGGCTGGTAGTCGAGGGTAGCCGTTAGGGTCGCGCAGATCTGAGGATAGCGATGACTCGCTTCAGCCCAGGTTAGCCCTTGAAAAATTCCCTGATGTAGCTCCTGGAGATCCGATTCTAGCTGCAGGGAACAGTTTGCGATCGCAGCCAAATAGCTGGCTGTCTCAGTGGCTCGCTGCAGGGGGCTGCTGCAAATACAGAGCGGTTGAGGGTAGCTCTGTAAATAAGTCGATAGCTGCTGAGCTTGCCGTTTACCATTGGCAGACAAAGCTGTAGATGTCTGGCCTTCTAAACACCCTTCCACATTGCCAACGGATTCACCATGACGGATGAGCAATAGCTTTAGATAATCACCCATTCATTACCTGGTTCCCCATCTT
>JBCDFI010000214.1:0-8491 GCA_039178155.1 Cyanobacteria bacterium P01_H01_bin.105 | reverse complement strand
GGCATCGGTAACTAAGCGGTGACTGGCACGACCTTGCTGATCGGCAATAAATCCTACTCCACAGGCATCTCGTTCTTCTACCAGTGATTTGGGGCCTAACGATTCCATGCCTTGAAATTGCTGATTTGATTGCATATCATCTACACGCTTATTACCCATGAGCCAGTCACAAGAAGAAAATAGAAAAGAATTGAGCACTTAACTGCCGGATAATATGTCCCGCAGTCAATACTGATAGCGATTGAAAACTAATCCCCCTGAATTAAGTGGGCGATCTTACTCGGTCGAACTATAAAACTGGCCAGTTTTGAGAAATCCACCTAAGGAAACGACCTATCTACATCAGTCAACATCGCTGAACAAGACTGATGTGTATAAACTGATACCCTATCAGCACCATGTGGGAAATTTCCCAGGAGTAGACCATTGCTTGTAAACACTCGCGATGAGCATTTGTAATAGCAGTGATCACACTATCTTTACATTTTAAAAGTAAATCAAGTTCAGCGATTCTTCACTGAATCTGACAAACTGCTTTGAGAAATTCCTCAAAACTCGTAAGGATAGACATTATCAAGTGCTTCACTTAAATTCGTCAAGAATCTTTAAGGGGTTCCAAAGATAAAGTTTAGAAAGTGATCTCAAATTTATCTACTTTCAATGCTCTATTTTTGATACGACAGAGGCTCAATGTTTGGATGTTAAAGCTTCTGTCTCAGAGCTTTTAAGTGCTTTAGTTTATCGGCCTCACGGGGTAGCTTTCGTAGCTATGGTCACTTCTTTATAGGTAGTACCCTGGGTGTGGCCTTAGGATTGATCCGGTTTGGCAATCTAAACAAGAGCCTGAAAGTCCTACGGTCAATTTACTTCACTTCATTTAATTTTATTACCCATGTCAGTGCAAGATCCTTGGTCGCTTCAGGTTCGAACATCGCTGAAATATCTAGTTTTGATGCTGTTCGTCTGTGGTTTTGTACTGGGTGGTGCTCAGATAGATTCGCAACCAGCTCTAAATAATGTCGTTTCGTCATCCCTTGGCCGGTTAGCGCTGGTGCAAGCTGCCGAGCCGACTGCTAGTGGTCAACAGCTCCGTATCAATGGCCGATTGGTGAATGGCGCGTGGCAAAAGCGTCGCGATTTGATTGGTATTACTGATGGTGCGATCGCAACCCAGTTAGGAGTGGATCTAGGCAGCACAGACATACCTTCTCAACAACCCGTAGCTTGGTTTAATCCTGGTAATCAAGGGATGCTGACCTTACCCGCATGGCGTTACGAAAATAATCGCTATGTGGATATTGCCTCGCTGGTTCGTCAGCATGGTTGGCAGGTTAATCCTCAAGGCCCAGTTCTGGATGTGACCTTGCCATCTAGCCAAATTTTAGAAGTACGTCAGGGACGCCAAAGCTGGGGCGACCGTCTGGTGTTAGATATGAACCGAGCTGCAGCGTGGCAGATCAGCCCAGCGTCTAATAGTATTACGGTGACTGTAGATGCGGCGATGGATAGGGGGACGCTCTCAAACTTTAAGCTAATCCCAACCAATGGTCTCAAAAGCGTCAACATCAGTTCTAGTGCCCAGCGCACTACCCTGACGCTATCAGTGGCTAACTATCTTCATCCCTATGTTTGGAGTTTAGCCGAGCCCAATCGTCTGGTAATCGATATTCGTCCCGATGCCCTACAACCCAAAGAGATCCTCTGGGCCGACGGGTTGCAATTTCAACAACGTTACGTTGAAGCCAACAGTCAGCGCTTTCCTGTTTACACTCTGAGTCTAGAGGCCAATCATCCCGACTTTTCCCTACTCCCCCTATGGGCATTTCCTGATCAGGCTTCCGGTATTAAACCTCCAGCGAATCTAGCAGATCAGTGGCAAACAGCAGCCTTGATTAATGGTGGCTTTTTTAATCGCAACAATCAGCTTCCTTTGGGCGCTTTACGCTATGACAATCGCTGGATCTCCGGCCCAATTTTAGGACGTGGGGCCATGGGGTGGGATGCCCATGGTAACGTCATCATCGATCGTCTTACCCTAAATGCAGTAGTCACGACAAACAATCGAACCTATACCATCGACACCCTGAACAGTGGCTATGTTAAAGCTGGTATCGCCCGCTATACCGAAAGTTGGGGTGAGCAGTACACCACCCTAATTGATAACGAGGTAGTTGTTACTGTTCAAAACAATCAAGTGGTTCAGCAGCAAACCCTTAGAACCGCTGGTCAAGACACCATCAAAATTCCCTCAGGAGGGTATTTATTAGTTTTACGATCCTTTAACTCCGCCGCATCCGCTTTTTCCCAGGGCATGACCGTAACCCTAAATCAGCAATTCCAACCCTCTAGTTTTGAGCGGTTTCCCCACATTATTGGCGCAGGCCCTTTACTCATAGCTAATGGAAACATAGTCCTAGATGCTCAACGCGAAGCATTTAGCCGTAACTTTATCGAAGGTAAAGCTCCTAGAAGTGCAACCTGCATCACATCTACTAGTCAAATAAAACTTGTAGCTATTCAGGATCGAGTAGGTGGCCGTGGTCCGACACTCATAGAAACTGCCCAAATTCTCAAAAACCTTGGGTGTACTGCAGCACTCAATTTAGATGGCGGTAGCTCATCTAGTCTTTATCTAAGCGGACAGTTAATCAATCGACATCCGCGCACAGCTGCTCGTATCAATAATGCCTTGGGCGTGTTTGCTAATCCTTCTGCTGTCAGTCATCCATAAAAATGCGAATGCTTGAAGCAACCTTTAAGGTATTTCTCGTAAATTGAAGACTCCGTTTAGTTAATTGCTTCGGTAGCCCTACGCGTGACGTCTATCTAATTTCCACTGTTATGATGAGACCTGAATTAGAGGCATGATTCATAATCGCAATCACATATTGTGGTGCTTGTCCTTGAGCCCGCTGTTTCTGGAAAAACGATTTATGAATGTCCCTGTAACTCGCTAACAAACACGGTTACTAAACCGGTATTCAAACTTTTCTACGCTGACCAACGTCAGCACAGTTATAACGCCTACTGCTCAGCTACTACAGGTTAAGCACTTCTTGGCCTTGGCTATGCCTACCGGGGCAGGCACAAAAAATGTAGCCGCTATCTCTATCTGTACTCTTTCAAATAGGAACTATTACAATGGTCCAAACACAAGATCGACCTAAATCTTCTACCCAAGAAAATAAAGAGAGCTTGACCACTATCACAAATAATTCTCCCATGAGCGACACACGTCCCTGGGGATCTTTCACCGTTCTCGAAGAAGGTAAAGGCTATAAAATTAAGCGCATTGAGGTCAAGCCTGGCCATCGTCTGAGTCTACAGATGCACCATCATCGTAGCGAGCACTGGATTGTAGTGTCTGGCACAGCTAAAGTTGTCTGTGGTGAGAAAGAAATTCTTCTCTGCACCAATCAATCAACCTATGTACCTGCCTGTACCGCTCATCGATTAGAAAATTCAGGTGTCATTCCTCTTGTTTTAATTGAGGTGCAGAATGGCGAATATTTGGGTGAAGACGATATTATTCGCTTTCAAGATGACTATGCTCGCACAGATAGCAAGAGCAAGTAGGGTCTTTTTGAGCTGATAGCGACTGTTGTCAAACAATGGTTGCTGAGGATAACGGCCTAGGTAGATAGACTCTACCTAGGCCGTTTCTTTGTAGGACAAAATCGCTTTATTAGAGCTTGCTCTATGATTGTGTAAGCCCACGCTTTTCATAGAAAAACTCATTGACAATAAAGCCCTAGAATCGATACGATGGGGACTTGTGAAAACTTCGAAGCAATAGGCATTTGCCTTTCTCAATATGCCAACTATTCAACAGCTCATTCGGAGTGAGCGCAGTAACGCTCAGAAGAAGACGAAATCCCCAGCGCTGAAGAGTTGCCCTCAGCGTCGTGGAGTTTGTACTCGTGTCTACACCACAACGCCAAAGAAGCCTAACTCGGCCCTTCGGAAAGTAGCTAGAGTACGTCTAACGTCTGGTTTTGAGGTGACTGCCTACATTCCAGGCATTGGCCACAATTTACAGGAACACTCCGTCGTCATGATTCGTGGCGGTCGTGTCAAAGACCTTCCTGGTGTTCGCTACCACATTATCCGTGGCACCCTTGATACCGCTGGGGTGAAGGATCGCCGTCAAGGTCGTTCAAAATACGGCGCTAAGCGTCCTAAAGAGTAACGGCTCTGCGGCAGCGCACTACGGTAGGCAGGCAGGTGTGGTCTGAACTTTCGTGTAGTTGCAGTGCGTTTGCTAGTGTATGTGCCACAACCTCTCTAGCTAGATATTGTCGATGTTGATCGACTCTTAGCACTCAACTCATACCTTTTACTCAAGGATTACATATGTCTCGTCGTTCGAGCGCACAGAAGCGCGTTGTTCCGCCTGATTCTGTATACAGCAGCCGATTGGTCAGCATGATGGTTCGACGCATCATGGTCAGCGGTAAAAAGTCCCTAGCTCTCCGAATCGTTTATGGAGCATTCAAACTCATTGAAGAACGCACTGGCAATGAGCCTTTGGAAGTCTTCGAGCAAGCTGTGCGGAATACTACGCCATTGGTTGAAGTGAAAGCGCGTCGTGTGGGTGGTGCTACATATCAGGTCCCTATGGAAGTTCGGGCCGATCGTGGTACTGCTCTATCCCTGCGATGGATTTCTCAGTTTGCGCGTCAGCGAGCTGGTAAGAGTATGGCTATAAAACTTGCCAATGAGCTAATGGATGCAGCGAACGAAACAGGTGGTGCTGTTCGCAAGCGCGAAGAGACTCACCGTATGGCCGAAGCTAACAAGGCTTTTGCCCATTATCGTTACTAGTCATTAGAAAAGCTCGGTCTGCAACATTAGTGATACGACTGTTCAATATGTCAGTTAAATGTTCTAGTCATGGCACGAACCTCTCCACTAGAAAAAATTAGAAATATTGGGATCGCCGCTCATGTTGATGCGGGTAAAACCACAACGACTGAGCGCATCCTTTTTTATTCTGGTGTTGTTCATAAAATTGGTGAGGTACATGATGGTAATGCTGTAACCGATTGGATGGAGCAGGAGCAAGAACGTGGCATTACGATTACTGCAGCTGCTATCAGTACGAGCTGGCATGGCCATCAAATCAATATTATTGATACGCCTGGTCACGTTGACTTTACCATTGAGGTTGAGCGCTCAATGCGCGTTCTCGACGGTGTAATAGTTGTTTTTGATTCAGTCGGCGGAGTACAGCCTCAGTCAGAAACTGTTTGGCGTCAAGCTGATCGTTATAACGTTCCTCGTATTGCTTTTGTCAATAAGATGGATCGTACTGGAGCCAACTTTTTCCGAGTATACGAACAGGTTTGTGATCGACTCAAGGCTAATGCTGTACCAATTCAAATACCCATCGGGGCTGAAGACCAGTTTCAGGGTGTGGTGGATTTGGTTAAGATGCGTGCTCATCTTTATACCAATGACTTGGGGACAGATATTGAAGAAGTCGATATTCCTGCAGAACTACAAGAGCGGGCGGAAGAGTATAGAACTCTATTGATTGAAGCCATTGCTGAGACAGACGATGTCCTCATGGAGAAATACCTTGAGGGTGAGGAGCTGAGTAGTCAGGAAATTATGAATGCGGTACGTAAAGGGGTAACAAGCGGTAGTTTGGTGCCAATGCTCTGTGGTTCAGCATTCAAAAATAAGGGCGTTCAACTTTTGCTGGATGCGGTGGTTAACTATTTACCATCTCCTTTGGATATTCCGCCTATCCAGGGCACACTATCCAGCGGAGATACCGGTGAGCGTCCTCCTGAAGACGATGGTCCGCTAGCGGCTCTGGCATTCAAAATTATGTCAGATCCTTATGGACGTCTGACATTTATTCGCATGTATTCGGGAGTGTTGGCTAAAGGTAGCTATGTGTACAACGCTACTAAGGATAAGAAAGAACGGATTTCTCGCTTAATTGTTCTAAAGGCTGATGATCGTATAGAAGTGGATGAGCTTCGAGCCGGTGATCTTGGAGCTGTTTTAGGGCTTAAAAACACCACGACAGGTGACACAATTTGCACAACCGATAGTCCAATTGTGTTAGAGTCCTTGTTTGTGCCAGAACCCGTCATATCTGTGGCTGTGGAACCCAAAACCAAGCAGGATATGGAAAAGCTGGCCAAAGCTTTACAATCACTGTCGGAAGAGGACCCAACGTTTCGGGTTTCTACAAATCCCGAAACGAATCAGACAGTGATTGCAGGAATGGGGGAGCTTCATCTAGATATTCTCGTGGATCGAATGAAGCGAGAATTCAAGGTAGAAGCAAACATTGGCGCACCCCAGGTTGCCTATCGTGAAACCATTCGCAAGGCGGTTTCTACTGAAGGCAAGTTTGTGCGTCAAAGTGGAGGTAAAGGCCAATTCGGCCATGTTGTGATTGAGATTGAACCAGGGGAAGAAGGCTCCGGATTTGAGTTCGAATCTAAGATTGTGGGTGGTACGGTGCCGAAGGAATATATTGGCCCTGCAGAAGCCGGCATGAAAGAAAAGTGCGAATCTGGTATTCTAGCTGGGTATCCCGTGATCGACATCAAAGTCACACTGGTAGATGGTTCTTACCACGATGTGGACTCGTCTGAAATGGCCTTTAAGATCGCTGGATCAATGGCTATTCAAGATGCAGTCACAAAGGCTTCTCCAGTATTACTGGAACCCATGATGAAAATCGAGGTTGAAGCTCCTGAGGGGTTTCTTGGTGACATTATGGGAGACCTTAACTCTCGTCGAGGCCAGATTGAGGGTATGGGGTCTGCGGACGGACTTGCCAAGGTGAATGCAAATGTACCTTTGGCGGAAATGTTTGGTTATGCCACCGATATCCGTTCAAAGACTCAGGGTCGAGGCATATTCTCTATGGAGTTTAGTCACTACGCGGATGTTCCGCGAAATGTGGCTGAAGCGATTATCGCTAGAAACAAAGGGAACGCATAAGTAATTTAGGGACAGAGTAAACAAATGGCACGCGAAAAGTTTGATAGAAGTAAGCCCCACGTTAACATCGGCACCATTGGCCACGTTGACCATGGTAAGACCACTCTGACAGCAGCTATTACCATGACATTGGCAGCAGCTGGTGGTGCTAAAGCTCGTAACTACGAGGATATTGATGCAGCTCCTGAGGAAAAAGCACGGGGTATCACTATCAATACTGCTCACGTAGAGTATGAAACCGATACCCGTCACTATGCTCACGTAGACTGTCCTGGTCACGCGGATTATGTCAAGAACATGATTACGGGAGCAGCTCAAATGGATGGAGCAATTCTAGTTTGTTCTGCAGCTGATGGTCCTATGCCTCAGACTCGTGAACATATTCTGCTAGCCAAGCAGGTTGGTGTACCTCATATCGTTGTTTTCTTGAACAAACAGGATCAAGTCGATGATGAAGAGCTACTTGAGCTGGTTGAGTTAGAAGTTCGTGAACTTCTTAGCTCTTATGAGTTTCCTGGTGATGATATTCCCATCGTTGCAGGTTCTGCTTTGATGGCTGTAAATGCGTTGCAGGCTAAAGGTGATATTGGTCGTGGCGAAGATGAATGGGTTGATAAAATCCATTCTCTTATGGATGAGGTTGATGCCTATATCCCCACGCCTGAGCGTGATGTTGACAAGCCTTTTTTGATGGCGGTTGAGGATGTATTCTCAATTACTGGTCGTGGTACTGTTGCGACTGGCCGTATTGAGCGTGGTAAGGTCAAAGTCGGTGAAACAATTGAAATTGTTGGCATTCGTGATACTGTCGATAGCACTGTAACTGGTGTTGAGATGTTCCAGAAAACCCTTGATGAGGGTATGGCTGGAGACAACGTAGGTGTTCTACTACGTGGTGTTCAAAAAGAAGATATTCTACGTGGTATGGTGCTGGCTAAGCCTAAGAGCATCACTCCTCACACCAAGTTTGAGGCAGAGGTCTATGTACTAAACAAAGAAGAAGGTGGTCGTCACACTCCTTTCTTTCCTGGCTATAAGCCTCAGTTCTATGTGCGTACAACTGATGTAACTGGTTCTATTGCTAGCTTCACTGCTGATGATGGCAGTACTGCTGAAATGGTTATGCCTGGTGATCGCATTAAGATGAATGTGGAGCTAATTAACCCTGTGGCAGTTGAGGAAGGTATGCGTTTCGCTATCCGTGAGGGTGGTCGCACTGTAGGTGCTGGCGTTGTTTCCAAAATTACTCAGTAATTTTTCTGTTGAGTAATTTGTTTTAGTTTAGTGCGAAGAAGGCATCTATGTAACAATGCCTTCTTCGTTACTCTGGCTTCTATGCCGATGAACCTTGATAATTAAAGGACATTTGAGTCGTAATGGCTACTATTCAGCAGCAAAAGATCCGTATTCGTTTGAAAGCATTTGATCGTCGTCTTTTGGATACCTCTTGCGAAAAAATTGTAGATACAGCAAATCGGACTAACGCTACAGCAATTGGACCAATTCCCCTGCCAACTAAGCG
>JBCDFI010000213.1:0-8524 GCA_039178155.1 Cyanobacteria bacterium P01_H01_bin.105 | reverse complement strand
CAACCTACGAGGTGAAATTTTAACGGTGATTGATATCGCTAGACCGTTAGAGCTTTCATTAAAATCACTGCCAAGACGACCTAAAGCTATCGTGGTTGAACTTGAGGATATTCTTACTGCCATCATTGTAGAAGATATTCGTGATGCGCTATTTTCTGTAGACCCAAACGATATTAAGTCGGTAGATAACAGCTCTTCGATGGGAAATACTTATGTTCAGGGAATAGTACCCTACGGAGCTGAACCTATGCAAATTTTAGATATACCAATGCTATTGAACAGCAACGCGCTAGTAGTGAATGAGATTCTCTGAGATTGCTTATAATTTATTGGGACTGTCATAGCTACGCGCATTCTGACGCCGAGCATTGTCATCCCCTTGACAATTTTGATTATTTCGACGATTATCGAAACATGTCAGATCAGTCTTGTTCCGTTCCGTCTCGTTCCGTTGAAGAAATCGCCGCCACGTTTGCGGCGTTAGGACAGCCTTCACGACTCAGCATCGTTCGGCTGCTGTTGTCGGCCTATCCTAAAGGGTTGCCGGCAGGTGAAATTCAGCGAGAGTTAAGCATTGCGGCTCCGACGCTGTCTCATCACCTTGATAAGCTGCGACAGGTGGGTATCGTTCAGGCTGAGAAGGATCGCCAGTGGATTTGGTACAGTGTGCAGTCCGATACGCTCAAGTATCTGATTGACTTCCTTTTTGAAGAATGTTGTACCCGCAATCGTGTGGTCAATCCTGACACCCTGGAGCTGACTGACATTGCTGAACCTTTAGTGTGTTCTGATCGGCCGGATTAAGTTTTTGTTGAGTAGATGAGTCTTAATCCTGTGGTTTCATCTTTCGTTTTAGTCTTTATTTTGATAATTCTCGAAATATCGAAGGACTTTTTCTATGATTTCTACCGGACTCAATCGTTTTAACCGCAGTGTTCGTCAGCTGGACAGGGTTTTTGTGGTCATTGTTTTGCTCCTGGCTGTCTTGGCTATTTGGGTGCCAGCTCAGGTGGCCGACAGTTTTGGTTTTATGATCAAGAATCTGGTATTGGTTTCGCCTTTTCTGGGATTATCGATTGGGATTGCAGCCTATGCCCAGGCTAGTGGTGCTGACAACTTAATTGCTAAAGCTTTTCAAGGTCATATCTCGGTAATGATTGGTGTCGCTTCATTAGTTGGGGCGTTGTCTCCTTTTTGTTCTTGCGGTGTGATTCCGCTGATTGCGGCCCTGTTGTCTATGGGGGTCCCGGTTTCGGCAGTGATGGCCTTCTGGCTATCGTCTCCGCTGATGGACCCATCGATGTTTGTTTTGACCCTGGGGACGTTGGGTTGGCAATTTGCGATCGCAAAAACCCTAGCAACCGTCGCCATTGGACTCCTGGGAGGATTTGGTATGCTCGCGTTAGCCAAGGGCCTCTCTGCCGCTGCCTTTAGAAATCCGCTGCGAGAGGGTGCCAATAACGGTGGCTGTGGTGGTAGTCGAGTGCGCAACCCTCAGCCAGTCGTGTGGAGGTTTTGGCCTCAGGCAAAGCGACGACAGAAATTCTGGCAAGGGATACGCAACAATGCCTGGTTTTTAGGTAAATGGTTAGCGTTGGCATTTCTACTTGAGAGTTTAATGCTGGTGTACGTGCCCAATGGTTGGATTCAAACTGTTGCCGGAGATGGAAGTTGGGTGTCTATTATTGGTGCTGCTCTAGTGGGTATACCAGCCTATCTAAATGGGTATGCAGCATTACCCCTGGTGGCAGGCTTGATTGATCAAGGAATGGCTCCCGGTGCCGGGATGGCATTTTTACTGGCCGGGGGAGCTACCAGTATTCCGGCCATGATTGCAGTGTTTGCCCTGGCGCGGCGGCCCATATTTTTAGCCTATCTGGGGTTTGCATTTACCGGCTCAGTCATTGCTGGCCTGACGTACAGTGTGTTGTTTTAGAAAAAATCCATGGACCGTGCTCAATTATGGTCAGTACCCTGGGGCCTGTCACCAGTTAACCCAGCAGAATAGCTGTCAAAATGCGAGACACCGGATAAAATCTAACCTTCGGGAGCACCGTTTGCCTGTCTTCTAACCCCTTAGATCCTCTGCACTCAACGTTTCTCTTTCTACCCATGACCTTTGACCACAAACCTCGCATTCTCTTCCTATACGGCTCTCTGCGAGAGCGATCCTACAGTCGGCTACTCGCTGAAGAAGCGGCCCGTATTATCGAAGACTTTGGGGCTGAAGTAAAGTTTTTTGATCCTCGAGAATTGCCGCTCCATGGCGCAGTACCTGACACCCATCCCAAGGTGCAGGAGCTGCGTCAGCTTTCCCTATGGTCTGAAGGGCAAGTCTGGTCTAGCCCCGAGATGCACGGCAATATCTCTGGGTTGATGAAAACCCAAATCGATTGGATTCCTTTAAATATGGGCGGTATTCGACCGACTCAAGGACGCACACTAGCAGTAATGCAGGTATCTGGTGGATCTCAATCGTTTAATGCGGTTAATAGCATGCGGATTCTCGGTCGCTGGATGCGGATGTTTACTATCCCTAACCAGTCATCGGTGGCCAAGGCCTATTTAGAATTTAATGAAGACGGCACCATGAAGGAATCGGCCTACCGAGATCGAGTGGTGGATGTTATGGAAGAACTCTATCGGTTTACGCTACTGTTACGAGACAAAGTAGATGAGCTGACCGACCGATATAGCGAACGTAAACAAGCCGCCGCTAAACAGCTAAAAGAAACCGCTAAAAAAGCTCTCACATAACATCCTTACTCTCTCCAGGAAGGCTACAAAAAGAGTGCTATCTCTAGCTTTTATCTCTCTGGTCGCGATTATGGGTAACAACTTCATGCAGAGTGATTCTACCATCTCCGTTTAAATCAGCTCTGCTGTCGCCTAAGCCTATCTGGGCAGCGCTTGCAGCGCTAGTGACGGCTGCCATCGACATTAAAACTGTGAGTGTAGATAACAAAAAGCGTTTCATTTTAAATACCTCAATTTAACTAGAGCGTGAACCGCTGGGGTATCACTGTCTGTATTATTTAGAATAGAGAGGCCTGCTGAATCTCTGCCCATGGCGAGGTAAGATCTAGCTGAGAGTTTTCTAAACACAATTAATCTTCACAAGCAATCTTTACGAGAAAACGGACTTTGCGAGAAAATGGATGGCTACGCAACTAGATTCGGCCCGTCTCTGGCAGGCAAATTTGCCGGGTATCGAACTCTTTGAAGCTCGATTACACCATCATCGCTTTGGCAAACATTTTCACGAGGCCTATACTATTGGCCTAAATGAAAGCGGGCAGGGGTGCTGTCAGCATCGTGGTGAAACCTATCTCCACAGTCCGGGACGTTTTAATTTGATCAACCCCGGTGATCTGCACACAGGGCAGGTTGCTTCTGTAGACGGCTGGGGGTTTCGGAATCTTTATATTGATTTGCCACTGATGGAAAAGGTTGTGGTTCAGTTAGACTGGCCCTGGCAAAGTACTCCCTACTTTCAGGCCCCGGTACTGGGTGCGCCGACTCTACAGCCAATATTCTACGAGCTGTTCTACGGTTTAACGACACCGACTACCCAGCTAAAGCAGCAGTCTCTACTCTTGGACCTGCTATCCGGGCTGTTTGAACTCAATGCAGAGAAATCTGTGGAGGCCAGACTGCCTAAACCAGAATCCAAGGCGGTTAAGCAGGTGCGGGCCTATCTTGAAGCTCGGTATGCCGACAATGTATCTCTAGATGAGCTGGCCCAGCTGGTCAATTTGAGTCCTTATTATTTAATTCGATGTTTTCGTCGACAGGTAGGCTGTGCGCCTCACCAGTATCAGCGTCACTGGCAGTTAATCCAGGTAAAGCGAGCCTTGCGGACAAATCAGAAACCGCTAGCTGAACTGGCGATCACCCATGGTTTTTACGACCAAAGCCACCTGAATCGATCTTTTAAGAAGACCTACGGTGTTACGCCTGGTCAGTATCAGAAGTACCAGAGGAGCCATTGCTAATGTGATGTCCAGCCAAAAGGGCAATTCTATCCAAGACGGCTAAGCCGGAGACTCCCTACGCTAAAGCCAGCGCTTAGGGTTGTTTATGGCTTTCTTTAAAGATTTTTCAGTGTCTGCTGCGATCGCAGGCTTTGTCTCTGTACTGGTCGGGTTTACCGGTGCCGGGGTCATAGTGTTCCAGGCTGCCCAAACCATGGGCGCAACCCCGACTCAAATTGGCTCCTGGTTATGGGCCTTGGGCTGGGGTATGGGGTTGACCGGGATCGTTCTATCTTTGCGCTATCGGGTGCCCATTGTCATGGCCTGGTCCACGCCCGGTGCCGCCATGTTAGTCACCACCACCGCTGATGTCACCCTGCAAGAAGCCACGGGAGCCTTTATTATCTGTGCGGGGCTGATCACGTTGTTTGGGTTTACCGGTTGGTTTGAGCGATTGATGGATCGGCTGCCCCTATCCCTGGCATCGGCCATGCTAGCGGGGGTGCTGCTGCAGTTTGGTTTAAATGTTTTTATCGCCATGCAAACCCAGTTTGTCATGGTGTTTGCCATGTTTTGTCTGTATCTGATTATGCGTCGCATTTCCCCGCGCTACACGGTCATTGCAGCCCTAATTCTTGGGAGTTTACTGGCCGGAGCCCAGGGATTATTAGAGATAGAAACCATTCAGCTACAGTGGGCTACACCCACCATGGTGACACCCCAATTTTCTATCAATGGACTTATGGGCATTGCCTTGCCCCTATTTATGGTCACCATGGCATCGCAAAATATACCGGGGGTAGCGACCATTCGCGCCTTTGGCTATCAGGTACCCACATCGCCTTTGATTAGCTGGAGTGGAGTCGCGTCGCTACTATTAGCACCGTTTGGAGCATTTGCGATTAACCTGGCTGCTATCACTGCGGCCATCTCCATGGGGCCAGAAGCCCACGAAGACCCCGATAAACGCTATGTGGCAGCGGTGATGTCAGGGGTGTTTTATATCGTAGTCGGGTTGTTTGGGGCGACGGTAGTTGGGGTGTTTTCTGCACTGCCCCAGGAATTGGTGTTTGCGATCGCAGGTCTAGCCCTACTTGGCACCATTGGCAAAGGTCTCGTCACTGCCCTCTCCCAGGAACAGGAACGAGATCCTGCCTTGATCACATTTCTTGTTACTGCATCTGGCATTAGCCTCTTAGGTATCGGCTCAGCCTTTTGGGGTCTGTTGGCCGGTCTGTTGGCAACGTTGGTTAAACAGATAGACCACCGTTCGAGGCATGCCTGGTTTTGATAGCTTGGATGAGCAGACATTACAACAGGACTGTTTATGACCATCCGAAACATTCGTCCCAGTGACTATCAATCCATCATTAATGTGCTTAACGATTGGTGGGGCGGCCGATCCATGAGCAATATGTTGCCCAAGCTATTTTTTGTTCATTTCTGTGGGACAAGTTTCATCATGGAAACCAATGAACAGGTGCTTGGGTTTCTCATCGGGTTTTGCTCTCAAACATATCCTAGGCAAGCCTATATTCACTTTGCTGGGGTCAATCCCACCTATCGAAAACAAGGTATTGGTCGTACTCTATACGAGACTTTCTTTGAAACTGTTCAACAGTTGAACTGTAATCAAGTGCGATGTGTGACTGCGCCCGTTAATCAGCAGTCAATTGCCTATCACCTGGCAATGGGGTTTAAACCTGACTCCGGTGATAGCCAACTCAATGGCATAGCTTACAGTAGCGATTATGATGGCCCAGGCGAAGATCGCGTGTTGTTTGTCAAACAGCTGACAGCTTTAAAGCGTTCTATTATGGCTACGGAAACTGTCTAAAGCTGTCGCAGGACTAGCGCCACAGATACAGGAGCGCAAATAAAATAATCCAGATGACATCGACAAAGTGCCAGTACAGCTCGGTCGCCTCAATCCCAAAATGATTTTCATGGGAGTAGTGAGTCGCTTTACGAGACCGGAACAAAACCGCCAGCATCATCAACAAGCCAAACAGTACGTGTAAACCGTGAAACCCGGTTAGCACATAAAACGTACTAGCAAAAATATTGGTGGTTAACCCAAACGTCAGGTGGGTGTACTCATAAATTTGTCCACCCAAAAAGATCGCGCCCATGGCTGCCGTAATGCCAAACCACATTCGCATGGCACCCACATCATCTTTTTTGATTGCCGTATCAGCATTGTGAATTACAAAACTACTGGAAATCAAAATAATAGTGTTGATCCCCGGCAGTAGCAGTTCTAGACCTTCTGTATCTTCCGGGGGCCAAGCCGGAGCCATCAGTCGAAAGCTGAGATAGGCAATAAAGAGACCGAGAAAGATCATACTTTCGGCACACAGAAAGACAAGAACGCCAAACATCCGTAGATCGGGATGTTCCTCGTGTCCCTGTTCGACGTGGGAAACAGCAATCGTATCGGCCTGGTCAACAGCTGAGCTTTGCATAGGAGAAGAGGATAAAAAAGAGAGAAACTTACGATTCCCCTCAATAAGGGGAACCAACGGAGGAGTCTAATAATCGATAGCGCTAATGATCGAAAACTCCTCCATGACGGTTCTTCTTAATAAGCTAAGTGTACACACAAGTGCTGGAAACCGGTGTTCGCGGTTGTCTCACCCCCTCTAACTTTCCCCCTTCGCAAGGGGGGATTGAGGGGGGGAATGCAGGACTTTGAACTTCCTTTCGAGATATGTATACACCGTAGTCTTAACAATAAGAACCATAAGACACATTAGTGAGCATGAGCCGCCACTGCAGCAATGGCTTCTTCGTAAATCTCAGGATCGTCTTTGACCGGAATATAGCCTAGACCATAGTCATAGGGACCGGTCTTAATCACTGGCACTCCTTCAAAGTTCTCGTGGGCTGGAGGTGACAGAGTTTGCCATTCTAGAGTGAGCGCTCGCCAGGGGTTGGTCGGTGCTTTTTCACCCCAGTGCCAACTCCAGACAGCATTGATGATAAAGGGCACCGTAGATACGGCCATGAGATAGGCACCGATGGTTGCCAACACATTCAGGTCCGTAAATTGGGGATCGTAGAGGGCAATGCGTCGGTTCATTCCCTGCAGACCCAGCTGGTGCATGGGCATAAATGTCAGGTTCATACCAACAAAGGTGAGCACAAAGTGAACCTTGCCCCAAAATTCATTGAGCATCCGCCCGGTCATTTTGGGGAACCAGTGGTATAGGGCCATGTAGATCCCAAAGATGGACGCGCCGAATAAAACATAGTGGAAGTGGGCTACGACAAAATAGGTGTCGTGGACGTGAATATCAAAGGGCACCGCTGCTAGCATCACACCACTAATGCCGCCGATGACAAAGATGGCGATAAAGCCAATGGCAAATAGCATGGCACTGGTGTAAGCAATCTTGCCGCGCCATAGGGTCGCCGTCCAGCCAAATACTTTAATACCCGTAGGGACGGCAATGGCCATGGTGGTGATCATAAAGAACATGCGCAACCAGGGGGGAGTACCACTAGTAAACATGTGGTGCGCCCACACGATGAGCCCTAAAAAGCTAATGACCAAACTGGAATAGGCAATGGCGCGATAGCCAAAAATGGGTTTGCGGGCATGGACCGGCAGTACATCGGAAATGGCTCCAAACAGCGGCAGTACAAAAATATAGACCGCCGGATGGGAGTAGAACCAAAACATATGCTGATAAACCACGGGATCACCACCGCCCGTCGGGTTAAAGAAGGCGGTACCCGCTACCAGGTCAAACATGAGCAAAATCAGGGCTCCGGCCAATACGGGAGTACTGATCAAGATCAGCAGCGATGTGGCGACCATGGCCCAGCAAAACAGGGGCATCTTGAGCAGCGGCATACTGGGTACCCGCATTTTCAAGATGGTGACCAGAAAATTGAGCGCACCTAAAATCGAGGCGGTTCCACCAATTAGAATGCTCAAAATCCAGATGCCCTGGCCCAACATCCCGCTGGAAAGACTCAGGGGCGGATAGGAGGTCCAGCCAGCTTGGGGGGGCTCAAAAAAGAAGCTGGCCACCAGCATGATGCCGGACGGTGGGATCATCCAAAATGCGATCGCATTAATCCGTGGAAAGGCCATATCCTTGGCCCCAATCATCAGCGGGATCAAGTAGTTAGCCAATCCTGCCCCTGCCGGCACAATCCACAAAAACAACATAATGGTGCCATGGAGTGTGAGCACACCGTTGTAGGTTTCAGGGGTAATAAAGTCAGGTGCCGGTGTCGCCAGCTCAGTTCGGATCACCGTCGCTAGCGCACCTCCAATCAGATAGAAGACAAACGACGTAACTAAATACTGGATACCAATCACCTTGTGATCGGTACTAAACGTAAAGAAGTGAGTCCACTTACGCTCATTGCCTAGTTGTTGAGGAGACGGTAAAGGGTCGGGGGTTTTAATAGCCTCTGCTTGTGCCATATGAAATCAAGGAAGATTGGAACGGGAAAATAGGGGATTTCTTTTTGCGGATATCTACTTTTTAATGCCTACGCCTAAGGCACCAAGGCCATGTCTGTGTGAGCCATAT
>JBCDFI010000212.1:0-8538 GCA_039178155.1 Cyanobacteria bacterium P01_H01_bin.105 | reverse complement strand
TGACCTTAAAGACTGGGGATACGGTGGCAGGCTATGAGGTGACTGACCATATGCGAATCCGCCCGGTGCATCCGGTAACGGGGGCGGTCAATGTGCCCCACAATGGTGTAGATTTGGCGACTCCATCTGGAACGCCTGTATATGCGGTGGGGGTGACTGGCGACCAGGTAAGTGTGGAGTGCTGGTGGGATGTGGACGGTGGTGGTTGGGTTGCAGAACAAACTACGGAGTCTTATCCACAGCTGGTATTTCAATCTTTGCACTTGCTGGAAAATGAGTGTCGCTCGGGTACATTTATCAGCGGTGAGGTGATTGCTCTGACGGGTAACAGTGGTCTAGGCTCGGGTGAGCATTATGACTTTCGCGTTAAATTAAACGGACAATATGTTGATCCGCCCAAGCAGTTTTTGGAAGCTGCTCTGACGGGGAAAACGTTGTCGCAGGATGGCAAGCTGACCGAGTTTTGAAGATCTCAGCGGTTAGTTTTAAGGTGAACATGCACTTAAAGCTAACCACTCAAACTTAAATGTTCACTACTGCAAGGGTTTGTCAGGGCTGCAAACCGTAGACCAAAATTCTATGTCTGTGCGTGAGTCAAGGACGCCGGTCAGCTGACTGCGATAGCCGATGAGTCGCTCTCGTTCTAGACCCTCAGCGTAGGGGATAAGTTCATCAACAGTGGCTGTAACACAGACCCAGTCTTTGGTTTGAGCAGCCAGGTTTAAGCGGGCCTGGAGGGTATCGACCTGGGCTTGGAGGGCGGCGACGCGATTACGCTCAATGTAGTATTCCATGTTTGCGATCGCATTAGTCGCATACACATCCTCTGGTCGTTCTTCTAAAGCCCGACGAAAATTAATCAGCGCCGTTTGATAATCAAATTCGTTGGCATAGGTATAACCCAGGTTCATTGCTCGGGTGTAAGCGTCTTCTGGTTGCGTCTCAGTCTGAGCTAGCGCAACTGTCCCAGACAAGAGCATCGATAAGCCTAAAAATGAGCCCCATAACCACTGCTTTACCATGGTTCGCCTGATTGACCTCTACTATTTTCGCTATTGTTACCACGGATTGCTGCAAACCACATCCCAAGAAACCTCCAGGGATTTTAACTACGGTCTGACAATCTTGCCATCGACCCTGCTAGCAGGACGTGGCTGTCCAGGTTACCCGGCTGCCATGTCAATGTTTCATAATGCATCAGGAAAATATGTCATCAGAATTGACCTTGCAAATCAGGCCTTCTGATTGTTACATTAG
Organism: Cyanobacteria bacterium P01_H01_bin.105; assembly: GCA_039178155.1. Classification (GTDB taxonomy): domain Bacteria; phylum Cyanobacteriota; class Cyanobacteriia; order Phormidesmidales; family Phormidesmidaceae; genus Leptothoe. Next base: position 7,281 of record JBCDFI010000212.1, on the reverse strand, counting down.
TTAACATTAATATAAGTTTACAGAAAAGTTAGGATTCGTTGTTTGTCAGTGATAGACGCAGCAACGAATCCTAGCTACTTCGATTGAGCCTTACCGGCTTTTCACTAGCGGTTGAGGAGCCAGTTGTGGAAGCATCTCAGTTAATCAGACGATATAACATTGGCCAGCGTCAGTTTGAGCGGGCGGACTTACGGGAGGCTCAGCTATCTGAGGCTCACTTGGGTGAAGCTTGCTTAAACTATGCTGACCTGACCTGGGCTAACCTGAGTCAGGCGAATTTGGAGCGTGCTCAACTGGTGGGGGCAATGATCTGGCGAGCCCGTATGGGTTGGGCTAGCTTAAAGCAGGTTGATTTGAGCCGCGCTTTAGTTTTACGAAGTTCTTTTGTCTTTGCTGACTTAACTGAGGCACTACTCCAGCAGGCTGATTTGCGTATGAGTGACTTTAGGCAGGCGAATTTGCAAGGGGCGAATTTGCAAGGGGCAAAGCTTTGCTTTGCTGATTTGAGCGGCGCTGATCTATCCCATGCCGATCTGAGTGGTGCTGATTTGACAGGTGCGATTGTACATGGCGTTAATTGGTGCAGTGTCTGTCTTGAGGGGGCTATTTCGGAGTCAGCTGTGCCGCCTGCCCTAGTCTAGGTATGTGGGTTGGTAAATGAATCTTCGTATTGCCAAAATCGTATCTGACTAACGTCTGGGGGTACAACTACGGCAGCTGTGTAACCCTCGTCGGGAATAAACACCCTTAGTTGCCAGGGGTGGCCCGGTAAGTTGAGTCGGGGTATCGCGGCTAGATCAATTTCTATAGCTGCTAGAGACTCACTGATGCCCTGACCGGTTGCCTTGAGATAGGCCTCCTTGCAGGTCCAATATTTTAAGAAGGCGCTACTCAGTTGGACTGACGATACACTAGATATCGCTTGTTGTTCAGACGGGGCGAGGCATCGTTTAATCAGACCATCAAGGCGTTCCATTGAGCGCAGCTGCTCAATGTCTATTCCGACGGTCTGTCTGGCGACTCCACACAACGCATATTCACCAGAATGAGACAGATTAAACTGCAGCCCGTCATGATTGCGTAAACAAGGTTTCCCATAGGGGCCGTAGTCAAAAATAAGACTGGCAGGGGGGATTTGGGAGTAGCCAGCTAAAATCTGGCGCAGACTGCGGCGGGCTACAGAAAACTTTCGCTGATCGACTGCAAAACGATAGCGATGCAGACGACTGAGTTCATCCTCTGACAGGATATCTGTTTGTGTTGGCCGGTTTAGAGGGATGCGCCACACGTCTAATGTGGTTTGGCTAAGAGTTTTATAGCAATCACCTGCGGCTGGTAACCACTTGCTGTGCTCACGACAGCCTTCTACAGATTGCGTCATAGTCTTTAGGAAATTGCCAAGCTGTGGAACTGCATCATCATCATTATGATTTATAGGCAAACGACTGTAGTCTGTCCAACAGGGCAAGACTAGTCAGACCATAGTCAATTACTTTATGTAAAGCTGAAAGTATTGCTATTGGTTATTGAACAAACAGTTTACATGCCCCTATCTCTGGTGCAGACGTCTTCTTTAGGCTATTCGACAACGTACCGTCCTCGTATTGTGATTGTTGGCGGTGGCTTTGGTGGGTTGTATACAGCCTTATACCTACAAAAATATCGCCACCTCAAGGACAGCTCGATCATCCTGATTGAGCCTCGGGAGTGTTTTTTGTTTACGCCCCTGCTTTATGAAGTTCTCACTGAAGAGCTGTTGCTATGGGAAGTAGCTCCTTCCTACAAGCAATTACTAGCAGGGACAACGATTCAATGGCAGCAAGACTGGGCCAAGCATATTGACTTAGAGCGACAGAGAGTCACCCTTCGTCGAGGTGATAGCTTTGCTTATGATTATTTGGTGGTTGCTACCGGTGCTAAAACGCGTCAGCTGCCGATCCCTGGTATTGATAGATATGCCCTGACGTTCCGTAGCCTAGAGGATGTGATTGAGGTTAAGGCTCGCTTAGATCAGTTAGCTCAAGCGTCGCACTCAGTAGCCGTCACAGTGATTGGCGCAGGGGCCAGCGGTGTTGAATTGGCAGCCAAGGTTGCTGATCGCCTTGGTGCTAAGGGGCAAGTTCGGCTGGTGGATCGCGGTAATCAAATTCTTAAACCCTTTCCCAAGGGACTGCAGCGTCAGGCGGTACATGCCCTCAAGCAACGTAATGTAGACCTGCATCTGCAAGCTCAAATTAATCAAGTGGGTCCGCACACAGTCTGGTTAGACAATGTTGAGCTGCCCAGCCATCTGACACTTTGGGCTACAGGGACTGAGCCGATTTCATGGTTGGGGTCACCTGTGGCCACGAATGATCGAGGTCAGGTGCGGGTGCGGTCTACACTGCAGCTAGAAGATTATTTCAACGTGTTTGTTGTTGGCGATGTGGCGGTGCAGCCGAAACCGATCCCTAATACGGCCCAAGCGGCCTATCAAGCCTCGGCATCAGTGGCGAGCAGTCTGGCTAAGATTACCCGTCAGCGCCAGCCTAAGCCGTTTCGCTATCTTCACCTAGGCGACATGCTTGCTCTGGGCAAAGGGACTGGAGGTGTGTGGAGTTTTGGCATTAGTCTGGGCGGGAAACTGGGTGGCATTATTCGGCGAGCGGTGTATATCCACCGGCTACCGACGAGTCGTCATCGGTTTAAGGTGGCCCGCCGTGCTCTTGGGCAAATTGGCAAAGCAGTTTGGCCCGTTAAGAAGCCTTAAAATTGCCGGGTGGGTCTCGGTTCCTGCCCTATTGACCTGTTATCTATTCAACTTTATCTATGTTGGCTGCTTGGCTCAAACCTCTGGAACGACGCTATGGTCTTGATCTGCGATCCTTGGCGCTGCTGCGTCTGGGGCTGGCATTGGTGATTCTTTGCGATGTGTGGATGTGTTTGGGAGATGTTTTGGCCTATAGCGATCGCGGGGAGGTTCCTCGTCGTTTGCTAAAGGAGCTGTGGTTACCTGGATACTGGTCAATTCATGCGTTGAGTGGCAGTGTGTGGTGGCAGCTGGTGTGTTTTGCGATCGCAATCCTCAGCGCCCTACTCATGCTGATCGGTTATCGCACCCGCTGGGCTACAGTGATCGGCTGGATCATGCTCGTTTCCGTACACAACCGTAATCCTTTCATGGTGTCTGCCGCCGATGATGTGCTGCGAGCCATGATGTTTTGGGGTATGTTTTTGCCCTTAGGCAGCAGCTACTCAGTAGACCAGGCATTAAACATGTCCCCTATGCCCCAGCCAAAACGCATTTTTACCGGAGCAACTGTAGGCCTAATGGCTCAACAGAGCTATATCTATTTGGCTTCTGCGCTATCCCAAACCCTCATCGCTGGACATAGCGGGGTCACCGTGCTGGCATGGATAGGGCCATTATTATTATGGAGTCCGATTAAGACTGACCTTTGCCGACTGTTGGTCGTTGGGCTCATCATCCTTGTTCACATTGGAGGAGCACTTACCCTTAATTCAGGACTTCTAACTCTTCTAGCTACAGTCAGCTGTTGCACTTGGTTAGTCTTTATTCCCTCATCGGTCTGGGCCCGCTGGACTGCGCGAGCATTTACCCCCAAACAGCTGGGACTAAAAATTTACTATGATGCCGAATGCGGTTTTTGCAAAAAAGTTGTTCATCTACTTCGCACTTTTTTGGTGCTACCGCGTCGAGTGCCGCTGCAAATTGCCCAAAGCGATCCTGTAATTCAGACAGCGATGGAAACCCAAAATTCATGGGTGATTGTGGACTGGCAGGGGCAACACCATTACAAGTGGCAAGGTATTGCCTATGTTGTCAGTCTTTCGCCCATATTTCACCCCTTGGCCAGGATATTACGATGGTCGCCGCTGATGACGGCAGGTACCCGCCTCTACGAGACCATTGCCAACAACCGTCGCTTTGCAGGTAACTTTACCAAGCCCTTTACGTATCAATCCTTTACTGTCCGCTCTGCTAGTTTTTTAAGTCTGATCCCCCTGATGATTTTGGTGTTTACTGCCTTGTTAAACCTGCGGAGTATTGCAGCTGATGTAGCCCTTGCCAACCCTCCGCAGCGACTACTCCAGCAAGTGACCCATAACCCTGCAGTGAAAATACTGATGCCATTGGGGCAAGCTGCCCGACTCGATCAGTCATGGAGAATTTTTACCCCACCCACCTTGCCAAATGATGACTAGGGTGAATGACTAGGGTGAATGACTAGGGTGAGCACTGCATGCCACATTCATCAGGCATTCGGTGGATGGTGACGCGCTGTAATAAGTCATCAAATTTCTAATGGCGCTTTCATGAAATTGATACTATAGTTCTGGCATTTCAGTGCACCTACAACTTCCATGCAGCTTCGGGCCTTTTTCCGTAACGCAGGGCAGTGGCTTTTTAAGTCACCTGACCAATCACTCGATCAAGCCTACGAAGCCGCTTTGACGATCAAAAAAATAGAAGACGACTATTTCAATGGCAAGTCCATTGAGCAAGCCAATAGCGACTATGGTGACAGCGCCTATCGCTATATACAGGGAGAGGTTGAGCGTAATATTCTCCTGATCAAGCAGCGGATGGAGGCCTTTGAAGCGGCCCGCTCCAGTCTGTCCCAAGGACGGCAAATGGAAGTGCAGTTCTATGACGACCAGCAGGATGAATATACCCTTGATCTAATTGACCAATCGGCCATCATCTTTAAAAAACTGCAGTTCATTGACGATATTTTAGAGCGTTACGATGGACTGAATAACCAGCAGATTTCTTCGGGAACGGCTAACGAACAACAAAATATTGTTCAGAATGAGCCTAAAGCCGGAGCTAATAAAGCGAGTACTGGCAAAAGCCGAGCTGGCTTAGCAGCTCGCAGCGGTGTTTTGCCTCGTTCCATTTTGCGTACAGTTGATCGAGTCAAGCAAGATCTTGATCCTAAGGCCGAAGCCGATGTGATGCGCAGCTTTCGACAATCTCAGGGAAAGACAAAAATTGCCCTGCGCTTTGTGCTGTTGCTGGTAATTGTGCCGCTGCTGACCCAGCAGTTGACTAAGCACTTCATCGTCGGTCCAGTAGTGGACTATGCCCGAGAAACAACCGGAGCTGAGGTTTTTCTTAACGATGAAATGGAGGAAGAAGCTCTGCACGAACTGCAACAGTTTGAGGAGCGGCTGCGGTTTGAAGTGATTTTAGGTAAGGTGGCCGCTCTGAATGAAACTCAGCTCGAAGAGCGAGTGTTAGATAAAGCCCTAGATATTGAAGAAGAGTATCGTGAACGCAGTGCCGAGTCGGTCAAAAATGTCTTTGCGGATATTTTTGCAGTAATTGCTTTTTCCGTACTGCTACGTGTCTGTAAACGCCAGGTCGCTGCACTTAAAGCATTTATCGATGAAATTGTTTATGGCCTCAGCGACAGCGCTAAGGCATTTATCATTATTCTTTTTACTGACATATTTGTGGGGTTTCACTCCCCTCACGGCTGGGAAGTGTTGCTCGAAGGCTTGTCACGCCACTTAGGATTTCCAGCCAACCGCGATTTTATCTTTTTATTCATTGCTACATTTCCGGTGATTTTAGACACGGTGTTTAAATATTGGATTTTCCGCTATCTCAATCGGATCTCTCCGTCTGCTGTAGCTACCTATAAGAATATGAACGAATAAGAGGCCATTTCCTCTGTAGAGTCGTTCCATGGAGCGACTCTACAAAGACCTATTAAAAAAAAATGACAGGAGTGGTTGCATCCGTCTGAAAACCCACTACACTGACCAATTAGTCCCGGTACTTAGTGGGGGTACTTGCCCCATCAAACCGTTTAGGGGCGCGCACATCCACCTGTGAAGGAGCCTATCAATGAGCACACCCTCGGAGCCTACCCCCCCGTTGGGCGCACGTTATAACGTATTGCGAGAATTGGGAGAAGGAGGGTTTGGTCGTACCTATCTGGCCGAAGACCTACATCGGTTTAAAGAGCCTTGTGTGCTGAAAGAATTTGTACCCCAAATTGAGGATCCGGAGCTACTGGCTAAGGCCCAAGAACTTTTTGAGCGAGAAGCCAAAGTACTCTATCAGCTAGAACATGCCCAAATCCCAAAATTTCGTGAGCTAATGCGGGAAGGTGGACAGCTTTTTTTAGTGCAGGATTACGTGGAAGGATCGACGTATCGTAGTCTGCTACAGAGCCGTCAAGACTATGGGGGACATTTTAGTGAGACAGAAATTACCCAGTTGCTTTATCAGCTGTTACCGGTGTTGGACTATATCCATAGGTTAGATATTATCCATCGTGATATTTCACCCGAGAACTTAATTTTGCGAGCCCAGGACGGGCTGCCGGTGCTGATTGATTTTGGCAGTGTCAAAGAAATTGCAGCGACCGTTGAGCAAGAACTCTCAGCTGAGGCCAATAAGACCCGAATCGGAAAGGCTGGTTATGTTCCCCAAGAGCAGTTTCAGTCTGGAACAGTCGATGCCACTAGCGATCTTTACGGGTTGGCAGCGACGCTAGTGGTGCTGGCTACAGGTAAAGAACCTCAAGAACTCTACGATGCCTACGAAGGTGCCTGGCATTGGGATCGCTTTGTGGCATTTGGTGAACCTTTAAATCGAGTGCTTAAACAGATGTTAGCGCCATCGCCAGTTCAGCGATATGCATCGGCGGCGACAGTGATGCAAGCTCTTCAGGGGGATATGCCTGGAGACATCGCTGAAGCTGACGAGCTATCGGTCAATGCGGCAAATATGTCACCGGTATATGCCGAGGGCAATGGTAGTCCTGTGCTTGGCAATGAGGCTGAGGTATACCCAACTGAGGCAACTCAGGTAGCGGCTCGCTCTTCTACAGACACGATGATGGATGCACCTACCGCTGTGAGCCCTACCAAGCAGACGGGAGGTAGAACCGGTCTTGTGCAGGCTGTTATTGGTTTGCTGGCGCTATTAGGAATTAGTAGTTTGCTGCTGGTATTTTTGGCCGGGGTTGGTTTACGACCTCGCTGGCCTTGGGGGCAAGGGGAATCAGACCCTGAGCCAGCTGAGGATGTGCAAGATGCGCTTACCCCAGATGAAGTTGCTCGTAAACAGCAGCTAGCGCAGCGTCGCGAAGCGTTAGGGGTGAATGATGCTTGGCTCAATCTTTGGGTAAACCAGCGTTTTTATGAGCAGTATCCCAATTTACGGGGACGCCCTTTGACCTCTGCCGTAGAAGATGCTCCCCTCCGTCTACGTTGGGATAATCTAGCGATGGATGCGTTAGATACGCTAGAGCTGCATTTGAG
>JBCDFI010000211.1:0-8553 GCA_039178155.1 Cyanobacteria bacterium P01_H01_bin.105 | reverse complement strand
TCTGTCGGTCTATCGCCAAAACGAGACACAATATAGGTGCTCCCCATAAAGTTACCATCTTGAAAATTGGCCCTCGGAGAGTTGGCATCAATATCTCGAACATCGTCAGCATCGGTAAACTCAATATCCCCAAAGTCGAATTTTATCGATATTGGCTCAACAGCTTCGTAACGAGTCTCCAACAGATTAGGTAAATCAACAGCCCCCATATAGCGCTCTCCTGTGAGGGGACCTGACATTACATCAACAGTAAAATCGTAGGCAACAGATTGAGCACGGGATACCTGTACATAAGAGAGAGTCAAGGCAGTAGCAGTCACTGCCACTAACCAAACACGATTCATCATAAAAAACAACCTTGAATTAGAGTGACGATCTCTAAACATCAAACTTCCTTGATATAAAGATTAAAGGACTGTCATAACAAATGCGCCAGTAACAACAACGAGATCTAGTCGATGTTTCTTTAAACTTGTAATAGGGTGTTCTGAGAATTTGCGGACTCGCAGGAAAAGGTTCAAACTTTGCCAGGTATTAAGTACTATTTTTTTCAGCTTAATGTCGGATTACAGCATGGCACCGATGGAGCAATAGGCGTACCATTAAAAAGCTAATAGCGTAAACAATCACCTTCATAGCGGTTCATTCTATAAATCGGCATCAACGAACCATGCAGCTACAGCTTAAAATTTGGCGACAGGCAGCTCCTGACCAACAAGGACATTTAGAGGATTATCACCTGTCGGGAGTTTCTCCTGATATGTCTTTTCTAGAATTATTAGATTTATTGAATGAGCAGCTAACAACATCGGGGCAAGATCCGGTTGAATTTGACCACGACTGTCGAGAGGGCATCTGTGGGTCATGTAACTTGATGATCAACGGTCAAGCCCATGGTCCCCAGCAGCACACTGCCACATGCCAGCTATATATGCGCAATTTTCAAGATGGCGACACGATCATCATTGAACCATGGCGAGCCCAAGCATTTCCGATAGTCAAAGACCTAGTGGTGGATCGCAGTGCCTTTGATCGGATTATGGCAGCTGGTGGATTTATCTCTGTTAAAACGGGCTCAGCCCCAGAGGCTAATAATATTCCAGTGGCTCCTAGTCAGGCTCAACCGGCCTTTGACTATGCTAACTGTATCGGCTGTGGAGCCTGTGTCGCGGCCTGCCCCAATGCCTCTGCTTCTCTATTTACAGCTGCTAAGGTAGCTCACCTGGCACTTTTGCCCCAGGGTCACCCTGAACGGCAACAGCGAGTATTAAAGATGACCGACCAGATGTCTGCCGAGGGTTTTGGAGACTGTTCTAACCACGGAGAATGTCAGGCGGTGTGTCCTAAGGGAATTTCGATTGATGCGATCGCAACCATGCGGCGAGAATACCTCAAGGCTGTATTGTTTAACAGCTAATATTTCGCAGCCGCCAAATTTCTGGATTTGGCGGCATGGATAATCGGAGCTGCTTTACCAGAAATGTTCCTAAGCCTGAAGCTCGTCTAATCGCGCTAGCACCTCTTGGCTATGGATCACTGGACGTACACCCAGAAAACGCTCGCGCATTGTACCGTCTGGATCAATTAAGTACGTATGACGCATCGACATCGGTCTCATCCAAGAACCATAAGCACGGCTCACAGCACCGTCAGCATCTGCCAACAGCGGAAATCTCAAACCTTCAGAGTCACAAAACTCAGCGTGGCTGTCCACATCATCAGCACTGACACCAATGACTTGAGCATTACGCTCAATAAACTCTGGCAAATCCCGCTGAAAGCGCTGTGCCTCTAACGTACATCCTGGAGTAAAGTCTTTGGGATAAAAATACAGAACGACCCACTGCCCTAGATAGTCTGATAGAGAAATATCTCCATCTCCCACATTTGTTGGCAATGTAAACGCAGGAGCAGGCTCACCTAACGGTACTTGTACACCCCCAAGTGCTTGGGCAGGTGCTGTTGGTAAACAGAGCAATACAACCACCAGCAAAACCGGAAAAATCAGACGATTCACACAACGACGGACAAACACAAGCATTATTACAAGAACAGAAAAGTAAACTCTTTGTTAAGTTAACACTTTCAACATAGTTAACATGGAGTCTGAATCCTCCATTACCCAGGAGCAATGTATAGTCACACGTTGCTCCTGGACTAACAAGAGCTAACAGCTTTAAAGCAAAAAGATTTAAACTAAAAAAGATGAATCAAGACAAGGTCTCAATCCATCTTTTTTATGTTGGTGGCGGGGGCCGGATTTGAACCAACGACCTTCGGGTTATGAGCCCGACGAGCTACCAGACTGCTCTACCCCGCGTTAACGCTTTACTACTATAACGATGCTTAGTGTAAAGCGCAATACTTTTTTTACACGTATTGCCGATCCCCAGAAAAATAGTCTCATGGGTGTCTGACATCTATGCCATGTCAACCTCACCTACCATATCTAACCGCTTGTAAGCACTCAAATTCAAATAAGTTTCAGCTAAGGTATCAGCAATGTCGGGAGAAACCCATCCCAGCTGCCGCAAAACATGAATTGCAGCGGCATACTTAGCACGCTTGGACCCGTCAACGACTTTTAGAGCTAGCCCCAGTCCCTCTCCTACTCGGCTAATACACTGAATGCCCTCTGCACCGGACTTGCTTAGAATTTCTCCTTGCGTCAGACGCATTAATTCAGTGTCAAATTTTTGAGGTCCAGCAACCATATCTGGATGATGGGTCATGGCTCGAACCACACGCTCCATCTCCAAATTTTCTCCTGAAGACAGCTTGGCATAGAGCGTCGCCATCTGACGTAGCTGCATAAAATAAGTCGGTGCTCCACAATCATCATGGGCACAGATAAACTCATCGGACGGCATACCCAATAGCCCTGCAAAGCGATTGAGGATGAGCTGCTGTAAAGGATGGTTTCGCTGTAAATAGGTATTCAGCTCCCATCCCTGCTGTTTACATACCGCCAGCATGCCTGCATGCTTACCCGAGCAATTATGCTCTAGGGAGCTTTGCTTTCCAGGGGGAATAGGGCATTGCAAACAGGTGGGCTCTAAGTCAGCACGCCACAAAATACCAAACACTTGTCTTGCTTGAGCGGTTGACCCATGATGTGAGCCACAAATAATCGCAAGATCCTTATCAGTAAGCTTAAATGCATCCAAAGCCCCCGTAGAGGGCACCGCCATTGCTTGAAATGGCTTTAGGGCTGAGCGGATAAAACTAGCATGATCCGCATCACCGGCTGCTGACAGCAGCCGACCCCGGCTATCGGCCACTGCCGCATGGACATGGTGAACAGACTCAACAATCCCTTCTCTCAACAGTTGAACTGCTAACGGAGTAGTGGAGACACGGCTTGACCTAGGCATAGATTTTGATTGAAACAGCTAAAAAAATGACCATCCTAAAACACCGGTCGCTAGGCAGCCAGCCACAATCGCAAAGGTTTTTCTTAGGCGACTCAGAATGGGTTTGATCTGATAGTCAACGATAAGACAGTCGCGATTATAAATATCGTCAGGCTTTGTCCATATTTGACCGTCATACCAACCAGATTCTTCATAGGGGAGGTCTCTGACACGTAGCCGATGCCCCACATGGGACCACCCTACGTAAAGCTGCAGCAGCGTCAGCGTCGGTATCACTAAAGCCCCTAACGCAGCACTCAACAAAAACTTGGTCAAAAAGTGGGTAGGTGCAAAGCTAGCGGCGGCGATCGGCCCAGAAACGAGCCAACTCAAACTCCAAACCACCAGTACAGGCACGCTATAGCCACGTAAATTGCGGGCACCCCAGCTGTAAAACCAGGACTCCCGCATGTCTTCATATTCTCGAATAGGTAGCTGCTCAGCAGGAACAGGACAACGTAGTGCAGAGCGTTTCATGACTAATGATTACAGATGAATAACTTCATCATAAGATAAGCAACTCCGTTGAACTATTGCCCCATGATCGAGGGTGGAGTGGGGATAAACTCAACACGCTTGACGTGCCCCCAAAATGCCTCAAGGTCGTAGTAGTCTCGCTCACGCGGCTGAAAGATATGGGCAATGACCTCTCCATAATCATAAATCACCCATTTACCTTCTTCAGTGCCCTCTGTACGTAGTGGAGAACGACCATGGTCGGTTTCGAGCGTGGACTCAATCGAGCGAGCAATGGCACGGACTTGGACGTTGGTAAATCCGGTGGCAATCACAAAATAATCAGCTAGGTACGAAGCGTCACCTACTTGAAGAATCGAGATGTCTTCCGCTTTGCGATCGTCAGCAGCATTGGCAATCGCCATCGCTAGCGCCAGTGCTTCTTCGTCTACTTGTCCCGTTGCGATCGCATCTACATCCTCTGATGTACCTAATTTAAATGCCTCAGTCAAAGATAGTAATCTCCCTCGTACAATCAACAATATCTACACGGTAATGCAAATTATTTGAAGCAGAACATATTAAACAATTCTGCAGTCATAGTGTAACGAGGTGTAATAGATCACTCATGTCAACTTTGTAAGCCAAATTTTGACATCATAGGGGATAATCCATCTGGTCTTGGAAGTGAACATCATTGAGGAAACTCTGGTATGGCGACGCAAGCAGGGATAGGCGTACTAATTGGCTTAGGATTGGGCTCAGGTGTGACTGCCTTTCTGATGCAACGCATCATTCGCCGTCAAGACAATGCCTTACAGCAATCCCTTAATCGGCTAAATCACATACAGGAAGATCACGCCCAAGATTTGAGTGCAGCCCTAGCCAAAATGGCCGCCGACCACGAGCAACAATTAGCCGCCAAAATTGAGCGCTATCAAGACACCCATGAAGAACAGCTCAGCGAGCTTGAAGCTGAATATGAAGCGCGGCTTGCCGCGTTAACCAGCATAGATATCCAGCCGGCTCCTGAAACCATAGCTCAAGCAATCCCAACGACACCTGAGGCAGCTATCGCAGAACCGGCTGTCCCTGCACCAGCTATCTCAGAACCAGCAACTGAATCAGCTCCGCCCAACAGCGTCTTCACCCTTGTTCCTGACCCATGGGCAGAAGCCAGCAGTACAGCCGAGCCCGAACCAGCTTTACCCGAAGAATCGGCACCCGTGCCCCCATCGTCAGCGCCTGAGCCGTCAGCACCTGCAGCCCAAACAACTCCCCCGGCTCAACCCGATACAGCCAGCAGTACCAAACTGACCCAAACAGCAGCTGACCTGGGTAAAGCCGCCGCGATCAATCGTAAAGCGGCCATTCGGGCAATCCCTCAGCTTGGCAAGCTAGTCAAAGATAGTGATGCCAGTGTTCGTTTAGCCGCTGTTGTTGCCCTGCAAGAATCCGGCTCTATTAAAGCGATTCCCTTTTTACGACAGGCTCTTCGGGACACTGACAACCGTGTTGTCGCCGCTGCCAGCGCCGCTCTGGGTCGATTTAAAGGCACTAAAAAACCAGCCACAAAAGCTAAGAAAACATTAAAAAAGAAATACCGTCGTTAGGAACGCATGGCTTGAGCCAAACTACCCTTGCTGCCATCATAGGCAAGGATCTTTAAGACCTCTCCATGTCCAGAACTGTAGTTTTCTGCAAAAGAGGCTTACGGGTTGTAACTTGGACGTGGTTTAACCGCTCTGCTATACGAGGACGACTACATGACTAAAGCAATCATGGAAACCGATAAAGGGACTATCAATATCGATTTTTTTGATAGCGATGCTCCCAACACGGTTGCAAATTTTGTCAAACTTTCCAAAGACGGTTTCTACGATGGACTCAATTTTCACCGTGTCATTCCTAACTTTATGATTCAGGGTGGCTGCCCTCAGGGGACTGGTACAGGTGGCCCTGGCTACAAGATTAAGTGTGAGATCAACCCCAATAAACACGAAGCCGGTAGCCTATCTATGGCTCATGCTGGGCGTGATACAGGGGGTAGTCAGTTCTTTATATGCCATTCTGCTCAGCCTCATCTTGATGGAGTGCATACAGTTTTTGGCAAAACTACAGATATGGATATCGTCAACGCCATTAAGGGCGGCGACAAAATCTTGTCTGTGACCATTCAAGAATGACGTCATAGAGAGGCAATGTCTTGACCTAGCTAGGGAGTTTTGTCGTCTCTAGTTTTTTTCATGGATAGGCTTGTGATCGTAGCTGTGCGATCACAAGCCTGCTTACTTAGGCATACAACTAGGAATACAACACCGATGAATAAGCTGTTAGCACCTGTTATGACAGCCAAATTCATTACATCTGGTCTATCTGAAACTACGCATCTTTAAGCAAGGCCAAGAGCTGAGATTCACTCAGCTGGGTCGTATTATACTTTTCAGCTTTTTTGAGCTTGCTACCAGGGTTTCTACCAACAACAATGTAATCAGTTTTGCCGCTGGGCATTTTGTTAATGCGTCCACCAGCTTCAGTAATTAGTTTAACAACCTGCTCATAGCTAAGATTGTTCAAGGTGCCAGTGATGACAAAACTCTTATCTGCAAAGCGGTCTGTCTGCGAAGACGTTTGAACCGCTTCAGCAACCTCATCAGAGACCGATGATGGCGTCTCTTCGGAGACTGACATCCCTTCAGATTCTACCGCAGTGGCCGCTGGTGACCGTAGAGACATAATCGCTTTTTGGCTGAGGTCAAGGGCTTCTTTAAGAGCAGTTTGCTCTTTAGTGACCGCAGATAGCTGCTCGGATTGGGCGGCTATTTTTGTTTGGGCAGCCTGCAGCTCTTCGGTCAGTTGGGAATTGGTCGTCGTTAGCTCCTCAATCGAACTAGCGGATGCCTCCTGAACTGATGCCTCTTGAGCCGATGTTTCCTGAATCATTGTCAGGTGCATCTTGAGAGCGTCTAATTCAGCTTGAAGTTCTGATATCGTTTGCTCTGCGTCCGTAGTGGACTCGTCTAGGAGTTGCTGAGTTTGGCTTAACTGAGCTGTTAAGGTTTCTACCTGGGCTGCCTGAGTCTGGCTATCGTTGAGAGCCTCAAGTAACTGAGCGCGTTCCTGACGAAGATTCTCTAACTGCTCAGCAGCCTGACTTTGCTGGGCGTCAGCAGAGGCGACTAGCTGTCGGCGCGCGGTAGCTAACTCTTGCTCTGCCGTAGCAGTGGCAGCGGTCAACGCTTGTTGAGCCTCGGCCAATTGTGTCTCTAATGCCTCTTCTGTTCGGGCTGCTTGGGTCTGCAGCTGATCGCGCTCTTGACGTAGACTCTCTAATTGTTCAGCTGCTTGACTTTGTTGATCTTGAAAAGACGCCTCCAGCTGAACTCGCGTTTGTTCCGCGTCCGCTTTGGTATCGCTCAGAGTCTGTTTTGCCTGAGCTAGCTCAATAGTTAGAGATTGGGATTGATCAGTAGCCTGGGTGATTTGGGTCTGGCTGTCTTGAAGTTGACGATGCAGCTGTTCTCGTTCTTGGCGTAGTTCTATCAGCTGTTGTTCTACTTGATCTTGCTCAGCGTTGGCTGATTCAGTCTGGGTTTGTAACTCCTGCTGTAGCTGCTGCACTTGCTCTTGGAGCTGACTGACCAAGACTTTTGCAGGGTCTTCCGCTGACTGGGCTGAGTTGAGCGCTTGCTGCAGTTCTTGATTTTGTTCCCGCAGGGTAATATTGACTTGACTCAGCTGAGTTTTCTCATAGGTGAGTTCACGTCGGACTCGCGCAGTTTCGGTTTGAGCTGTTGTCAAATTTTGCTGTAGCTCGTTAGTTTGTTGCTCAAGGACTGTTAGGTTTTCTTTGAGCTGGGTATTTTCTTCGTTGAGCTGACGGGCCTGTTGCTGAGTGTCAGCAGACGCTGCCTGGGTAGCCTCAAGTGACTGTTGTTGCTCCTCAGTCTGTTGCTCCAGGGTAGCTATGGCTTCAGCGAGCTGATTTTTCTCGGTGGTCAGTTCTGCTAACTGCTGATCAGAGGTTTGTTGAGCTTGAGCGGCCTCTTCTCTAGTTTGGACAAGGGTAGTCTGCACCTTCAGGGCCTGCTGTTCTAATGTAGCCACCGTCGTCCGGAGCTGATCGCGCTCATCGGTTAGGTCACGGGAGGCTTGTTGAATTTGGGTAGCTTCTTCTCGACTTTCGGCAAGGGTAGCCAGCTGGGTTTGGGTTTGCTGTTCTAGGGTGGCGATAGTCGTGCGTAGTTGAGATCGCTCGTCTGCTAGCTGTGTAGACTGCTGCTGAGCTTGGGTGGTCTCAGACTGGGCCAGGGCCAGGGATTCCTTTAGCTGTTGTGTCTGCTGCTCTAGGGTGGCGATAGTCGTGCGTAGTTGCTCTCGCTCGTCTGCTAGCTGTGTAGACTGCTGCTGAGCCTGGGTGGTCTCAGACTGAGCCAGGGCCAGGGATTTCTTTAGCTGTTGTATCTGCTGTTCTAGAGTAGTGGTGGTGTCAGTTAGCTGTTTTTTTTCTGTGGTTAGCTGGGTAATCTGCTGCTGCAGGGCGGCAGTCTGAGCCTTTGCTTGTTTGAGGTGGTGATTGAGGTCGGTTTGGCTGGCCTGACTCGTTTGAATTTCTTTCTGCAGCTGATTGAGTTTTTGCTCGGTGGTGCGTTGAGTTGTGAGGGCCTGCTGCTGAGCCGTCTGG
>JBCDFI010000210.1:0-8570 GCA_039178155.1 Cyanobacteria bacterium P01_H01_bin.105 | reverse complement strand
TTCTCAGTATTCATTTTTGAGGAGTCAACAATGCCAAAACCATTTATCAGTTTATTTATTCCCAACCTTGACGGAGGTGGGGCTGAACGGGTGATGCTACACCTGGCTGAAGGATTCTCAAAGCGGGGATTCAACGTCGATCTTGTTGTGGCCCAGGCAGAAGGGGCTTACTTGTCAAATATTCCAGATGCCATCCGCTTGGTGAATTTGGATGCCAAGTCTCCTGTGCTTTTATTTAAGACGATTGCCCTAAAACAATATTTAAAGCAAGAACAGCCTGCTTTTCTTATTTCTACACTTGATATTTTTAGCTCAGCTACCTGGGCAAAGCGTCTAGCGGGGGTCAAAACCCAGGTTGTGATGTGTGTTCAGACAAATCTCTCCCAGCAATTTCGAGACCGCCATGCGATGCTGATGCAAAAACTCAAATGGGCTGTGGTGCAACGATTTTATCCTTTGGCTGATGCGATTGTGACCGCCTCAGAAGGTGTGGCCCGTGATTTGGAGCAGCATACCAAAATTCCCATGCAGCAGATGACGGTTATTCATAATCCGGTTGTCACGTCAGACTTTACCCAAAAAACGCAGGCGACGGTGACCCATCCTTGGTTTGCAGATGACCAGCCTCCTGTTTTGTTGGGAGTAGGACGAATTGTGAAGCAGAAGAGTTTTGCTACCCTAATTCATGCCTTTGCTCGTGTACGTAAGCGTCACCCAGCAAAGCTAATGATTTTGGGCGATGTCGATCCGCGCGAACCCGATGTTAAACCTGAACTAGAGTTGTTGATTGAAAAGTTTGGGCTACAAGATGATGTGTTGTTCCTGGGTTTTGTTGAGAATCCTTATGCCTATATGGCCAGGGCCAACGTATTTGTGCTCTCCTCAATCTATGAAGGGTTTGGTAACGTGGTGGCTGAAGCGATCGCAGCTGGAACACCGGTAGTTTCTACTGACTGTGAAAGCGGTCCTGCTGAGATTCTCAATAAAGGTCAGTACGGTGAACTTGTCCCGGTTGGAGATCATGAGGCTATGGCCGATGCGATTGTGGCGACGCTTAATCAGCCCATTGATACTAGGGTTCTAAAGGCGCGATCGCAAGCCTTCACCATCGACTGCATCGTTCGTCAATATTTAGACGTGCTGGACAAATTACAGACGATTCAATGTCCAACTGCTGGAGCACTATAATGCGAGTCCTACATATTCTCAACCATATTCAAAAAGTAGGGAATGGGATTGTCAATGTCGCAGTAGATTTAGCCTGTCTTCAAGCCCAAGCCGGGTACGAAGTAAGCGTAATTTCAGGTGGTGGTGAATACGAAACGCTGTTGGCTCAATACAACGTTAGGCATTTCCAGCTCAATCAAACCCGAACCTGGCGAAACCTGGCGCTGGCCGCCTCTCAGTATCGCAGGATTGTGCAACAGGTAAAGCCTGATATTGTCCATGCTCACATGATGACAGGTGCTGTGCTAGCTCGTAGCCTCAAGCTTTGGAGCCGATATGCTCTAGTCGCGACCGTTCACAACGAGTTTCAAGAGAGTGCCAAGCTAATGGGATTAGCCGATCGCGTGATTGCAGTCAGTCAGGCGGTCTCCCAATCCATGCAGCAGCGAGGCATTCCTACCCACAAACTGCGAGTTGTTACAAACGGTACCCTGGCAAGCCCTCGCGTGGGCTCATTGACAGACTGTCCGCCCGTTTATCTGCAGCGTCCGGCCATTACAACCGTGGCTGGTATGAACTCACGCAAAGGTATCGCTGAACTGATTGCAGCGTTTGAGCGAGTTGCTCTAGATTTTCCAGAAGCCCATCTTTATCTCGTGGGTCATGGGCCAGAAAAAGAACAATTTCAAGCCCAGGCCCGTCAGACCTGCGTTGCAAATCGCATTCATTTTGAGGGATTTCAGTCCGATCCTCGAACTTATTTGTTATCTACCGATGTATTTGTCTTAGCATCTCACCGAGAACCCTTTGGACTAGCCATTTCAGAAGCTCGAGAAGTTGGCTGTGCCATTATAGCCAGTCATGTAGACGGCATTCCCGAAGTTCTAGAACAGGGTAGGGCAGGGTTGGTCGTACCACCAGGAGACAGTCAGGCATTAGCGACTACCATTGCAGAGCTACTCAAAAATTCTACCAAGCTAGACTATTGGAAAGCCCAGGCCCAAAAGAATCTCGATTGGCTTAACGCGACCCGTGTAGCTACCGAAACTCTAGGGGTATATTCTGAACTAAAACCAGGGCTATTAACTTAGGTCAAGACAGTTTTTAGCTCTAGCCGACAGGCTCTAACAACATATCTTTTCTACATCAGTTTTCTAAATAAATCTAGTGAACTGGGCAGTCATGACATATTCCAGCAAGAAAATAAAACAACCCTCGCAAAAGCTTCAGCTTTTAGAGAGCTTAAGGGGTCTAGCTGCTCTCTTAATTGTCGCTTTTCATGCGACAGAGCTATTTAGCCTCAAGTTTAATCAACCTTTTTTACTGTCTTTATTTGAATTTGGAGACTCGGGCGTTGATTTTTTCTTTGTCTTAAGTGGATTCTTTTTAGCCTTATCCAGCTTTCGATATATAGGACGTCAAGAGATTGCAAAAGATTTTTTTCTAAAGCGCTGCGCTCGTATCTATCCGTTTTACTGGTTGGTAAGTCTTTGCATCATTCCAGTCTATTTTTTGATTCCATCCTTTGGCAAAGGCTATGAAAACGAGCTAGGTGTGATTCTGAAGTCATTGCTGCTGCTGCCTCAAGATCATGCTCCCATCCTCTCAGTTGCGTGGTTTCTCAGCCACCTATTGTTTTTCTATGGGATATTTGCCTGGGTAATTTGGTTGCCCAAAATAGCCTCTAAGATAGTCCTTGCTGGGCTCTCAGTGTCAGCATTTTTTATGGTGGCTGATATTGTTTCAGGGTTTCAGCTCAGAGCTAATGCTCACTTTTTACTCGATTTTATTTTCTCATATTACAATCTTGAGTTTGCAGCAGGCTACTTGCTGGGTATTTTCTTTAGAAGAACTCAACTTAAAAAGTCTGTTAGCTTAAGTATTTTATGGACGGGCTGTCTAGCCTTTATGGTATCAGGGCTAGTGGATGTATATGTGTTACACACCAGTTCTAATACGGCTGGTTTCTATCACTACTATGAATTTGTAGCCTATGGGTTGTCGTCAGTATTAATTGTTGGTGGGGCAGCTTTTTTAGAAAAGAAGTGTGAACTGTCACTTAATCGATGGTTAGTGCTGCTTGGAGCCGCTTCGTTTTCTATTTATCTGACTCACTATCCGATTTTGTCTATATTTACAAAGCTTATTCAAACAGTAGGAATCAACGGGGTTGGTTTTCAGACATTGGGCATGTTCCTGGCCTGTGTTGTAACAGTCTTGATTGGGGGCATTGTCCACTTCTATGTTGAGAAGAGGCTCGCATCAATGTTCAGAAAACGTTTAACCTATAAAAGAACATGAAGATTTTATTCTTAGATCAAAGCGCTAAGCTAGGAGGAGCTGAGCTTTGTTTGGCTGATATTGCTCAGCAGTTTTCTTCGACAAGTCTTGTTGGTGTTTTTACTGAAGGTGCTTTCCCAGATCATCTTCGTAAACGCAATATTCCTGTCAAAATTTTGAGCGATCGTGCTCTACAGGTGCAAAAAAATAGCGGACTGTTAGCGGGTCTTAAAAGCCTTAATCAGCTGATCCCCCTAGTCATGGCAGTTGCTCAACTGAGCAAGCAATACGATCTACTGTACGCTAATACTCAAAAAGCCTTAGTTGTTGGAGCGCTTGCCAGTATTGTCAGCGGCTGTCCTCTGGTTTATCACCTTCATGATATTGTTTCTGCCGATCACTTTAGCGCTATTAATCGCCGCATTATCATTACATTTGCTAATCGAGCTGCTTTAGTCATTGCCAATTCTCAAGCTAGCCGTCAAGCCTTTATTCAATCTGGGGGACGGGCGGACCGAACCCATATTGTTTACAACGGGTTTCATCTAGAGACCTATGCCAACGATGTTGATTATCGAGATTCTCTCCTCAATGAGATCGCATTTACACCAACGGATCCATCTAAAAGCACACCTCAATTTATTGTTGGACACTTTAGCCGTCTTTCTCTGTGGAAAGGACAGCATGTTTTAATTGAGGCACTTCGATATTGTCCAGAGACTGTGACCGCTGTATTAGTGGGTGATGCTCTTTTTGGCGAACAAGACTATGTTCAACAGCTGCATCGACAGATTCAGTCACTCAATCTGGATCACCGGGTTAAATTTTTAGGGTTTCGGTCTGACATTCCCGACCTCATGGCTGCTTGCGATTTGGTCACCCATACTTCGACTGCCCCCGAGCCCTTTGGTCGCGTTATTGTTGAATCAATGCTGAGCGGTACGCCCGTTGTAGCTGCAGCTGCCGGAGGGGCGGTTGAATTAATTGAGCATGGGCATACAGGCTGGCTAACACCCCCCGGAGATGCTCAAAAGCTAGCGGAAATAATTACTGCCTGTCAGAGTCAACCTAGGCGCTCAAAAGCTTTGGCACAGGCAGCTCAAAGTCAAGCCAACCATCGGTTTAATTTAGAGACCACCAACCTTGAAATTGCTCAGTTGCTCAGCAAAATTGTAAAAACTTAAATCCCAGACCTCTGCTCTTTTCGTGTGGACACTTATCATCACTTAGGTTTTATGAAAATAAATTAGTTTTTGCACCGCTCAATATGTTAGTGTGTATGACACCTACTTAAGAAATAGACATTGTAATGTGTTCTATTGTAGGCATTACGGACGGTTAGCTCAGTTGGTAGAGCGCCTGCCTTACAAGCAGGATGTCACTGGTTCGAGCCCAGTACCGTCCATAGAAATTTTTGTGATTTAATTTACAGGCATGAACCATCATTGTCTCACTAGAAGATAAGACTTTTTTGAGGATGCTCTTATCTTATGTGAGGAGATTCTCCATGAATGTAGAATTTCAGGAGCACAATCACCTCAATTTCCATTGACCATGAAGCCGGTCTGTGTTGCCCAGGCACCATTCCGACTTGCCAGAAGCCGATGGCATCTGGTCGGATAACGGCTACCATGCCCACACTGACTGTTCCACTCATCAGGTATAAGTTCTGTGAATATAGGTGTTACTACGCAAATTTGCTAGCTAGAATCCTGGGGATACAGAATCCGCTCAGTGGGCTGACTGCCCCATGGTCGACCCTTGGTTGCAGCTATCGCAAATACATCCAATGGAAAATCCTGAAATTCTCAAGCTAAATCCTGTAAATGCTGTTCATTCTCAGCCACAGGCTAACTATGGAGCCAAAAAGCTGATTGTTATAGAGACAAAGGATGATATCAGCCTTGTGGGTGCTTCCTTGACTCAAAATCATATAGTCGGGGGACATCTGGATCGCGATCCGATGAATACTTCGTTTGCTCCGGATAGTGAGCATATCGGTGTACTCATATCAGGGGCTCAGGTTAGTTCATCCACATTTATTGGCCACTATCCTAGTCTCAATGCAGATGCTCTAGATGATAATCACCCAACGATTATTAATAATAGCCGTTTCATTCTAGTAGAAGGACGAGGATATAAGTTTCAGAGAGTTGTACCCATTGAGCAACCTGTAACAAAATACCAGCCAGCTGCCGTTGGTAAAGGTGCTAATTTAGCTAGGGCCAACTTCAAGCAAGCCGATCTGTCCGGTACCGACTTTACCGGCTGCAACCTAGAAAGTTCCAATTTTACGGCGGCCAATCTCAGTGGCTGCGACTTTACCGGGGCAAGCTTAGCTAAATCCAGCTTTAATGGTGCTAATTTATCAGACGCCAGACTCACGGGAGCTAATTTAGCTGGCGTCGACTTTAGTTCTACAGTCACGTCTGAATCGACAGACTTTAGCCATGCCTATTTAGTGGGTGCTCGATTCTATTGTCTGGGTGGTGAAAAGTTTGCCTATTTAGGCTGTTTCCACGGCACTATCTTTGCAGAGGCTAAAAAAAGAATAGAAGTTGCCAATGCTGACTTTAGTAGGATTTCTAATCTTGTTGACGGTCAGTTTGCCTGTTTTTATAAGTCCGATGTTGTCTTACCGGCTAATGTAGAATGTGTTTCTAGCAATAAATTTGTTGAGGCTAGAGAGGCGGCACCAACCGTTAATGAAACTGCTTCAGCGACATCCGTTGACTGGGGAGAGGGGTTTTGATTGGATTGCTTTGATTTGCGATCGCACCTATGGTTGGCTGCCAGCGACTTTCCTAACTTAAGAGAGTGGCATGGATTTTTGGAACACTTGGCAAGATTATAGGGACGCCCAGCACGAGGTTGAACTACCTGCCAATACAGTAGCTCACATCCCGATAACGATTTCCTATGTGGATGTCGGTACCGACCAAGCTGGCACCATTTTGCTCATGCATGGTATTCCCACATGGGGCTATCTTTACCATGCGGTGATTCCACCCTTAGTCCAAGCTGGCTATCGGGTGATTGCGCCAGACTTTCTCGGTCATGGCTGGTCTGACCAACGCGATCGCTTTGATCGATCATTTCAAGACCAGGTCAGAATGATTCTCGCTCTGTTGGACAGACTGGACTTGGCCCAAGTCCACATTGTAGGGCACGATACCGGCGGTGCAGTCGCCCTGATTTTAGCCATCGAACACTCCCAGGTGGTCAACCAGTTAGTCATTACCAACTCCGTCTGCTATGACCGTTTTGACGATGACATGCTTGATTTTGGCCATCCCCTACGGTGGAAGTCCAAACCAATTGAGGATTTAGTCGCTGCTCTAGAAGAGAGTTTGGCCATGGGGCTTTCTCGATCTGAGCAACTGACAGCTGATTTTCGAGCAGGAATTATTGCTCCCTGGGCCAGCGAAGTCGGAAAACTCAGTCTTCTGCGCAATGCTTCAGCCCTCAACGCCAATCAGACCATGGCCCTAGTAGACCGCCACGGAAAAATTTCTGCACCCACTATGATTCTCTGGGGAATAGACGACCCCTGGCAAAAAGCGACGGACGGTAAGCAACTGGCAACAGAAATCCCAGGTGCCATATTCAAGCCTATCGAAAACGCATCTCACTGGATACAGCAGGATGCTCCTGAAGAATTTACGTCTGCCCTACTCAAGTTTCTATGGTGAGGCAATCGGTCAATTGACGTGTTCTCAACGGATTTGACCCATGAATACAAGGGACAGGTTGCTCAAAAACGAAACAAAACTTAACAAATCACAGTTGACATCAACAAGGATTTTGTTGCTAGAGTATTCATCAATACTTTAAACAACATGAACATTGCTTAAAGTATTGGTATTGAATTCTGATGTTAGACCAACAAATCAGATGAGATATCGTACCCAAATGGTGTGGGAAGTTTTATATCTGAGTTACTGCGAGGTTAGCTATTAAAAATCATCAGCAAGACTCTTATCTATCTTGATTCTCAGATGAAATCTTTGTTGGACAGACTTTCTGTCTAGAATCGTCATTTGTCGCAGTATAGATTTTGTTTAGAAAAATAGATTGGTTGCGCTGGGATTTTCAGCATAGATTTGGTTCGACATGTGCGTTCTTGTAACCCGCGCCTGGATAACGGGTTAAGTACTCTCTAGCACAGAAAAAATACTCCTTTACGGTCGCTCAGTCTATCTCTCTTTAGGCAATGAAATTACGCTCTATGTATCACCTAACTCGTTGGAGAGTCTAGGTTGACGGCCCATACAAACTAATGAAATCGATTCAAAAAAACCAATTTAAATCCAACATCCCTAAACTGCCCTGTCAGGTGCAGCAACCTACGTCTCAACCATTGAATCAAATTCAGTGTTGTTACATTAACAGCACAACGCAATTTCAGATTGTTCGAGTGGTCAATATTGCCAGCACTTTTCTTGAACGAACCGTGATGCCCCACACAAGGCTGATCTTTGAAGCTGATCACAACGATCATTTAGAAGTTCATACAGGAACTCTAGTTAGTTCAATTTTATCCGATAAGATTCCGTGCCAGCATTTGGTTTATCAAGGAGGATCTAACCGATGATGACTCTAAACACCTCATTGCTTCATTTCTTGCGAGATGGGTTAGCCATTCCTGAAACGTCTATTGCATACGCTCTACAGCATAGCGAGCAAGATTCAACCCTATTCCCGATTATCTTGTGGCAATACAAGATAATCACCCTAGAACAGCTCGATCAGATTTTTGATTGGATAGCAAGCACTTATGCCAACAGGGATGCTGACGTAATACTATCTCAACATCTCATGACTGAATTCTCTGAGTAGTTTTCTTGTAAGACCATGAAATACTTTGCAGAGACAGGCTATGTTGAAGATTTGACACAGGAGGGGGGCAGCAGTGCTCCATATGTCAGTGATAAAACGTCCCACACTGGCACAGCTAACAGTTGAGTATCCCCATGGGGGATAACACCCTCTACTAGATAAAAAGACTCACCTTTAGGAGCATTAAGCTTGTTTCTAAAGGTGAGTAAGATTTTAGCCGTTGCAGATGAATTCATAATTCGGGGCAGCAACGCCAAATTTTATTATCAATCGATCAGCTGAAT
>JBCDFI010000209.1:0-8576 GCA_039178155.1 Cyanobacteria bacterium P01_H01_bin.105 | reverse complement strand
CTGCAAAAACGTTTTCAACGCCTGCATATTGGGGGTGGCAAACACATCTTCTAGAACCGCTTTCCAGGTAGGTTCAAGTTTAATCGTACTGGTAGGAGAAGGGGTAGGCTCTGTTGTCATTGGAGGAGCTGTTCTAGCAGACTGCTAACTTTATAGGACAGGTGTTGAGAATTTTAGCGGACTTGCAGATCGTACGGCTACCCCAAAATGCCTCAGTCCAAAAAATCACGCCGCCCAACGATTGAAGTTAAGCCGTAATACGCCATCCCTGGGATTGCTGCTGTACTGCCCACATTGCTGCATAGCGTCCCTGCTGAGTCAACAGTTCCTGATGGGTACCCTGTTCAACCACCTGACCATTGACCAATACAAGAGTCAAATCTGCCCCAACTACCGTTGAAAGCCGATGGGCAATCACAATTACCGTTTTATCTTGCACTAACCGGTTGATCGCAGCCTGTACTGCCACCTCACTTTCCGTATCTAGCGCCGATGTGGGCTCATCTAATAAAACAATAGGAGCATCCTTGAGAATAGCTCGAGCGGTAGAAATTCGCTGGCGTTCTCCCCCTGATAGGGCACTACCGATTTCACCAATACGAGTTTCATATCCGTTGGGTAAGCGTGTTACAAACTCATGACAGTTAGCTGCACGAGCGGCGGCTTCTATCTCGGCATTAGTAGCATTCGGCTTCGCCATACGGATGTTGTTGAGAATCGTATCATCAAACAAATACACATCCTGAAACACTACCGAAATACACCGCATCAGTTCAGCCGGTTGCACTTGTTGTATATCAACACCGCCAATGCGGATGGAGCCGTTTTGAACATCAGCAAAGCGACTAATTAAGCGCGTAATCGTAGTCTTACCACTGCCGGAGGGACCTACCAGGGCAGTTAGCGATCTCGCTGGTAGCTGAAACGACACATCCTGCAGCGCCCATTCAGTTTGCTCAGCGTAGCGAAAAGATACCCGATCAAATTCAATATTAAAATGGGTCAGCCGGGCTAAGGGTTTCTGTACTGGCAAGGGTGAAATCGCCATCACCGTTTCGATCCGCTCTAGGGCAATTTCCATTAGATCAAAGACACCTGCGTAGACAACTAGTAGTGCCAGGGGTTCGCTAAACCGCATGGCGATCACTACTAGGGCAAACAAGGCCGCCACAGACAGACTACCCTGCAAAATAAACAGAACGCCCAAGCCAATAACAACGATAAGCCCCACTTCTACCAGCGTTGACATGGTCATCAAGGGAAGACTTGCTAACCGTTGTCCTCGCACCTGTACCTGACGCTGATGCTCGAGGGCTGCTTGTAAGTGTTGAGCTCTTACCCCCACCTGCTTTGTGGCCCGCAGTACCGGTAACCCCTGGGCATATTCCACCACCCGAGACGCGGTTTCTACATCCGCTGCAGAGACGGCTTTTAGACTTCTCTTGCTCAGAGCTCGCACATATCGATAGATAGGCACCGCTAGGGGAAAACTGACCAATAACGCCAGTGCCAACCGCCAGTCTATAAACAGCGTTACCAACACAATCATCAGCGGCGTCACTATGGTCTGAAGCACCAGTGTGGTTAGGCTTCCAATCCACATCACACACTCACTGACATTGCCACTCATGACTACATTGAGATCTCCTGCCCGCCTACGATTTAGTTCTTGTAACGGCATCTGCCGTAGCTGTTCTGCCAGACGCAAACGGGTGTCGTGGGCTACTTGACTAGAGTTGATCCAACTAAAGTTTAGTTCTCGCCAGCGGATATATCCTTCAATGATGACAAGCAATCCAAAAATCACCAGCAATGTCCATACTCGCTGAGTGTCGATGGGCTGAGCCGTCAACGCTAAGAGTAGAGGAAAGAACAGCGCAAAGATTATGCCTTGAATAATTGAGGCGATGATAGATAAACGGAGAGTTTTTTGTAGTTGCGGTTTGTAAGGACCGGCAACGGTCATCATGCGAGCATAGGTTTTGAGCATAGGTGAAGAGACGTTGTATGCAACATCTGTATATGGTTGAAGGGTAACGTTAGGTTGGGTTAAGGAACAAAACCCAACGTTCAAAAAAATCATGAAACCCAATATTGAGAAGCAGAGAGCAATTAAAAAAGAAACGGCACCAAGCGCTTTGTTCGCTGCCGATATGTCTGATATTGGTCACCAAATTGCTCTAGCATCATGTTCTCTTCATGGCCCACTCGGAAAAAGTACAGAGTACCAAAGGTAATTACCCCTGAAAGACCGGCCATCCAATTAGTTAATAGGAGCGCCTGGGCAATGGCCCATAGCCAAATCGCCGTATACATAGGATGGCGAATGCTTTGATAAATACCATTGGTAATTAACGTATGATCTTCTCGGACCTGTAACGTGGGTGACCAGTTTTTGCCAAGATCGTGGTGAGACCGCCAAAATAAGTAAAGCGCGATCGCAAATGTCAAAATCCCTAAAACATTCGCCCAAACCGGCAGCAAATAATTAGCAAAATTGAACAATGGCGTACCAATATGAATCAAGGGCAAAACAACCATCCCCAGAAGAACAAACGCTAATAAGCCTCTCTCTAAAGGTGTCTTACGATTATCGATGATGATATTACCCTTAATTTCTCGCTGATAGGGGGTGCGGATAATCCCCGTTAATACAAAGCATACTAAGAAGATGATCTTGAGAGTGAGGGTGTCCATGATTGACCTCTTACTTGCCAATTTTGAGCGGTTTGATGGTGTGACCAAAGTCTGGCGTATAGCCCATTAGCGGTCATTAACTGATCGTGTTGCCCTAATTCTGCCAGCCGTCCCCGATCAAGAACGGCGATCTGATCGGCTGTCATGATGGTGGCCAAACGATGGGCCACAACAATTAAGGTTTTGCCCTGGGTAAGGGCGGCAATAGCCCGTTGAATCAATGCCTCATTTTCAGGATCGGCAAAGGCAGTGGCCTCATCTAACACAACAATGGGAGTATCTTGCAAGATAGCGCGCGCGATGGTGATGCGCTGACATTGACCGCCAGAAAGGCGTGCGCCCCGTTCTCCAGCGATAGTGTCATATCCCTGGGGTAATGAGAGAATAAACTCATGGACTTGGGCGGCACGAGCAGCTGCTTCTACCTCAGTACGGGTAGCGTTAGACCGGCCCAATTTAATATTGTTGTAGATTGTGTCGTGGAGTAAAAACGTATCTTGAAACACAAATGACACCCAGGACATCAGCTGGTCGGATGTCATCTGACGAACATCCACACCGCCAATTTCAATCGCTCCTGTAGTCACATCCCAAAATCGAGGAATTAGCCGCGCCAGGGTGGTTTTACCTGCACCAGAGGGGCCGACTAAAGCGGTGACGGTACCAGCATGCATCGTTAACGACACATTTTTTAAAGCAGACCGATCTTTCTGGTAAGTAAACGTAACATTGGTGAGAACAATCGACGCATTTTGAGGTTGCTGTGGCTGACTTGGCTGGGGCAGTGTTGGTTCTGCTAGGACTGTTCCAATGCGCAAGGCTCCGGCATTGGCCTGGTTGATAAAATAAGACAGAGTGAAGATTGGCTTAAATGCTCCACACAGTCTTGGGGCTAGCAACAGAAACACCAAAAATTTTGGAAATGTGAGCGTACCCTGCAGCATAAACCCTATACCCGCCGCTAAGACAATTACCAGTGTCGGCAGCGGTTCAAACAACAATGTACCTAATCGTCCGGAGACCTGTGTCTGTTTATTCCAGGTCTGTAGCTTATGGGTAAACTCGTCTAATGCTTGTTGGAATCGCGCAAAGGAGCTACTGCCATCGTCAAAGGTGCGCACTACCTGCATCCCTTGAACAAACTCAATGATTACCCCGTTGATATTTTCATTAGCCCGATCATAGGCATCCCGCTGATGGGCATAGTCTTTCAGAGCCAGGCGTATAAAAATCATACCCACGGGCAACACTGCCAGGGTGATTAATCCCAAACGCCAGTCGGCAACAAACATTGCCACCAGCGCCAACAGAGGAGTTGTATAAGCCTGACCGATCAGGGGGGTACTATCGGCGACAAAGGCATGGAGTGATTTGACATCATCCTGCACCAGTTTTTTGATGGCACCTGAACCTGTGGTAATCACATAGCCTAGGGGGACTCGGGCCAGATGTTCAGTCAGGGCAGTTCGCAGAATTATCTCTAACTTAAAGGCGGTCATGTGAGAGGTATTAAAAGCGAGAACCCGTGAGGTAAATGCGATAAACACCAACCCCACTGCAATCGCTAGCCAACGCCAAATTACGCTAGCCTCGGGTGAACTGGCAAGCAGATTAGCGGCAATGGGTGGAATAGCTAAGAGAGAACCAAGACCGGTGAGAGAGCTAAGGGCAGCAAGGATGATTGAGATCGCAATCCTACCTTTAACCGGAGCCATTATGCTCCAGATGCCAGTAGGCGGCTTAGCAAAGGGTTGATTGTTCATAAAAATGCCGATGGTAAGCAACTAGACGAGATAGCGAAGTGACTAGCAGTTTGTCAATAGTAGAGAAAATTGACGCGAAGACGCGGGGAGAGAGTGATGCGGAGATCGGTAGTTTAATCTGGATGCAGTATTGGGAGTAATTAAGAATCTTTTGCAATAACTCCTCACCATCATAGCGAAGCCCAATGAGAATGACATTCACTCAACCTTTTGTAACGTTACCCCTCTCTCTGTCTCTGCGTCCCCGCGCCTTCTCTCAAAACCGCGTCTTCCTCTAAAATCGCATCCTCACCTGCACCCCATAATTCGCCGGAATCCCATAGGATGCGATCGTCCCAAAGGGAGGAAAGGTAAAGGCTTGCTGGATATATTCTTGATCAAAAATATTGTTGCCAAAGAGATAGATGCCAGTGTTGTCAAACTCATAGCCCAAGCGAGCATTGACAATGGCGTAGGGCTCTTGCTTGATGGTGTTGGCATCGTCAAAAAACGTAGTCCCCAGCCCCTGCAGCTCTAACCGTCCAAACACCCCCTGGGGACTGCGATACTGGAGGGCAAGATTGTAGGTAACGTCAGGAGAAAACTGAAGATTATTTCCCTCCGCATCAGCTCCCGTAAAGGGATTGGTAAAGTTAGTAAATTCAGCATCAGTCAGACCGAAGCCAGCTATAATATCAAATCCTGTCACAGGCGTTGCCCTGGCCTCTAGCTCAAAGCCCGTAATGCTCACATCAGCATTGTCAGTAAATGAATTGCCGATTAGATCAAATTGCAGTATCTGAAAATTATCCACCGGCGTATGAAACAGAGCGAGATTTACTGCCAGACGATCGTCTAACCAGGAGGATTTCAGACCCACTTCATAGTTCCAGGAACGCTCCGCATCAAAGGTGGCTGAGGCCTCATCACCAGGGCCTAAATTGACCCCCGAAGGTCGATAGCCTCGGGTGATACTGCCGTAGGCCATAAGGTCCGAAGAGAAACGATATTCAGCCGCAAAGCGAGGCAATAATTCATCCCCATTTTGTTCAATCTCATCTAGAGAGATAAGAGTCGTGTCTGGCAGACCGGGAATTGTGATAGTCCGATCGAACCTTTCCAACGTACTGTTGGTTGACTCATAGCGAAGGCCAGTAGTCAGGGTGAGGGCATCAATGGGGCGATAGCTTACCTGTCCAAAAACAGCAAATGTGTCGCTGTTGGCCTCAGCATTGGCTATATTGATACTGCCAGGAGGCAAGGGAAATGTGGGGCCAAATATCGTTGCTATATCATTACCATTGATCAGACCGTTATTAACTGAGTCAAATTGGTTTGATTCATAATAGCCCCCCAAGATCCACTCAAATCGTTCTACCGTTTCGGGAGACTGTAGCCGTAGTTCTTGGCTAAATACGGTGTTTTCTAGTGCATCTATATCTACCACAAAAGCGTCTGCGGCTGTGTAGTCTCCGTCAAATTCAACATCATTTTTGGAAAAGCGACGGTTGGTGATAGAGGTAAATCGAAAATCAGGATGGGTATAGGCAACGCGTAATGATTGGTCATCGGAGACCAGATCGTTAAAGCCGTCAATATTCTGCTCAGTTTCAAACGGTTCAGAGTTGAGTATTACATAGGAATTTGCTCCATCCTGATAGTTATTAAATGAGGCATTTAACGCAATCTCTAAATTATCCGACGGGGTCCATAACAGCCGCCCTCGACCATTGCCGCCAGATTGTTCATTTACCCCATCATCTAACAGTGTGTTACGAAGATAGCCGTCCCGTGAACCATAGTTACCTGAAAGACGAAAGAACAATTCATCCTCAATGATGGGTCCACTTACACTAGCCCTTAGATCGAGATCATTATAGTTACCGTAGCTGGCCACCCCGCTAAACTCAAAGGTATCGGTGGGTTGGCGGGTAATCAGGTTGACCACCCCCGCCAGGGCGTTTCTACCATATAGGACACTCTGGGGGCCTCGCAGCACCTCTACCCGCTCTAGATCGGGCAGATCAAAATCTATAAAAGCTGCAAAATTATAGGGAACGCCATCCACATAAAAGTCAACCGGGTCCCGATTTGAAATTGCAGAGGTATTGGACAGCCCTCGGATGCTATAGAGACCAAAAGAGCGATCGCCGCTGGGGAAAAACGTAAAGTTAGGAGTATTGCGAGCAATGTCTTCTAACGACGTAATGTCTGCATCTTCAATTTCCTGCTCAGTGATGGCTGTGATGCTAATGGGCACATCCTGAACATCCTCGGGAGTCCTCTCGGCGGTCACAATAATCCGCAGGGTTTCTTCCGCCACAGCCGATGGCATTGTTGCCAATAGAATAAAAGCCGCTGCACTAACTGCCCTAAGACTATCGGACATGAATTCTTGCACTATTCTATTCCTCACACATAGCCCCTTAAACAAAAGGGTTGTTGAGAAATTTAGGCAATAATGGTCTGCAAAACAGCTCCAAGCGGTATTTTTTTAAGCCCTTCCGGTATTTTAGAGATTTCGTAGACCCTGGTTAGCTTGATTTGAGAGCCTTTGGGGTAATTCCAAACTTTTTCTTAAATGCAGCGGCAAACTTACCTGGATGGGAGTAACCAACTGTCTGAGCCACTTGAGTCACACTGAGCTTACCCAAGCCTAGCAGCCGTCGTGCTTCTTCCATACGATAGGCATGGAGGTAACCAAATACGGTTGTATTAAAAATCTCACGAAATCCCTGCTTTAGCTTAAAACTGTTGATGCCTGCCTGCTTGGCCAAAGCCAATAGAGATGGTGGCTCGTCTAGATTGCGAATCAAGATATCCCGAGCCAAATGTATGCAGTCAATGTCGTCTAGCTTAAGTGATGTGGATGCTGGCAGCCGGTCTTCACTCAGCTGATGCAACTGCAGGGTAATCAGCTCCAGCGTTTTACTTTCCAGATAAAGTTGTTTTGTTATCCCTTGATAGGGACACTGAAGAATTTGCTGGAGCGCAATGGTCATGGCTGGAGTCATTGTTATTGTCAACCATGATTTTCCAGTCTGATGGCTGGAAAACGTCTGGTGCAAAAGTGATTTTGATGGGTCGGATAATTCTGTCGATAAGGTATAAACAAGTTCGGGCCTTACCCCTATTTGAACTAGGGAAACCGTTTGGTTCGAGTCTACTTCAGAAGTGGATTTCACATCTCCTTGAAAAAAGGCAATATGGGTATCATGAGCATGGGCAACAAATTCTTTTGCTCTACCAAAGGGTGTTACACTAAACCCGCCCGACATACAAAATGAAAAGCCAAATAATGGTTCCATCTGACTTTTCATTGTAAAATTAAAATTCTCTTGAAAGTTCCATTCGGTTAAGGTTAGGGTGAGATAATCTCTTAGATGAAATGAATGGTTAGACCATTTACCAAAGGGTTTATCAAGGGTCCATACAATCTCGCTATCATCTGCCTGATAATGTTCGCTGATGTCTTGCTGCTCAGGTTGCTGCTGCAGCTCCGCCAGCATTTCTTCAAGATCGCTATCGTTAAGGAAGACTTTGCCTGACATGATAACTGACTTTTAGGACGTGCGATCGCGCCCTGTGGCTTGGGTATTTATATATAAGCCATTCTACGTTATTGAAATTAATTGTCAATAGCCTGCGATGTCTTCTCCGCGTCTCCTCCTCTATCTGCCTTCCCTTCCCTTCCTAGAATGTTAAGCTTAACCCACTAATAGGGCCTCACTAGGATCGGAAATATCAGGCACAACTCTTTACCATTTAGTTTTTACTAGTTCAGCTTGATTATGTCGCTATGAGAGATGAGCCCATCGCGATCGCAACCAAAATCCAACAAGATCGCTACCCAAATGCAGACGTTATCTTTTTAGCAGGCTCTGTCATTCGGGGTGAAGGCACCGCCACATCAGACCTTGACCTGGTTGTCATATTTCAACAGATTCCTGCTGCATGTCGAGAATCTTTTCAGTTTGAAGGCTGGCCCATCGAAGCATTTATTCATGATCCTGAAACGTTAAGGTGCTTTTTCCTTGAAGCCGACAGACCTACAGGGGTACCTTCTCTGCCCGCTATGGTAAGTGAAGGCATTGAGATACCTCAGCCGAGTCAGTTGTCCAGCAGCAATTCCAAATT
>JBCDFI010000208.1:0-8643 GCA_039178155.1 Cyanobacteria bacterium P01_H01_bin.105 | reverse complement strand
CCGCCGGACTAGAGGTGGGACAAACCTTGTCTACTCTGGGGATTGTTACCGGCTCAGTAGCCACAGACAAAATGTCTTCACTGTCCGAGGTAGCCGGTGTGGAGTCAGTTGAGATAGATAAAACGATTACGCTACCACCACCGGGTTCTAACGTGCAGTAGGGATAGAGAACCATACTATCTTGCGTATTCGTCGCCCGACCCTGCCCGCTGTTTTGACCCTGCTACTGGGGACTAGTCTATCTGCGTTGGCTACCCTGGCTGTGGCTCGTTGGGAACGGGCTAACTATCATCTTCAGTTTCAACGGCAAACCGATGGCCTCGCTACCGCCCTCCAACGCAGCATCAACCGCTACACAGATTTACTCTTAGCCCTAGGAGACTTTTATTCTGTCTCTGAAGAAACGGTCTCTCGCTCTGAGTTTAACCGCTTTGTTCAGCGAGCTCTCACAACTTATCCAGGTATACAGGCCCTAGAATGGGCTCCGATTGTTTCTGAACAAAATCGCGATACCTTTGAGACAGCCATTCAGGCCCAAGGCTACCCCACATTCCAAATTACTGAACGAGAAAGTCGGGGTGGTCTCGTTCGGGCAGCATCGCGTCCTTACTATATTCCTGTTACCTATCTACAGCCTCTAGTTGGCAATGAGCTAGCCTTTGGCTACGATCTGATATCTGATCCGACCCGTCGAATGGCTCTCAAAACCGCTCGCGATACAGGGCAGATTGCGGCATCAGGGCGCATTCGACTAGTGCAAGAAAATAAAAATCAGTTTGGGTTTCTGGTTTTTCTACCGCTGTACAATACCACTACCGTTCCTCTTTCTCAGACCGCCCGTCGCGAGCACATTAATGGCTATCTTTTAGGAGTATTTCGGGTATCAGATGTGATTGAAGAATCGTTAGAGACGCTCAATTACAACCTTGATTTTATCCTCAGCGA
The DNA here is from genome assembly GCA_039178155.1 of Cyanobacteria bacterium P01_H01_bin.105. Taxonomy (GTDB): domain Bacteria; phylum Cyanobacteriota; class Cyanobacteriia; order Phormidesmidales; family Phormidesmidaceae; genus Leptothoe. The sequence continues at coordinate 7,698 of JBCDFI010000208.1, read as the reverse complement.
TTGCAGTGCTGAGGCTGACGCACAGTTTTTAGGCCGCTATGATGCAGCGACCCAGACAGTAGACACTGAGGTAGTTTCTAGGGGGGAGCTGGCAGCGCAAAACCGCTTCAAAACAAATTTCCAATGCGCGTCATCTCTTGAATGCACCCATACCCTCACCACTGGAGGTCGTCAGTGGGCTCTCACATTTACCCCTAACATTAACGATTTCGCCCCAGTTCCGTGGAGCGCTCTGTCCACACTTATTATCGGACTACTGCTGACCGCGATTGTTGCCTATTATTTCTCCCAAGCTCAGGCAGAATTAATCAGAGCCCGAGAGCTTAGCCAACTTAAAATTCGCCTCTTTTCCATGGCGTCCCATGAACTGCGCACTCCCCTCAGCACGATTTTGCTCTCAGCTCAGGCATTAGAAGCCGAGACCCAGACCAATCGTACCTATGGGCGCATCCGAGCGGCGGCCAAACGGATGAATCAGCTTCTAAACGACCTGTTGACCCTCTCTAGGGCCGAGTCTGGAAAACTCCAGTTTTCCCCCGAGATTTTAAACTTAGATCAACATTGTCAACAGCTGATCGACGAAGTTCGGTTTAGCTTTGAAACATCACCCGTCATTGAACTGACCCTATCTGGCGACTGTCAAAAAGCTTATATCGATCCGCAGCTGCTCAGGGCAGTTTTGACTAATTTACTTTCCAATGCGGTTAAATATTCTGACCATGCCCCTCAGGTAACATTGAACGTAGCCTGTCATCCTCACACCATTACATTTCAGGTACAAGATCGCGGTATTGGCATTCCAGAGGCTGATCAAGACCATCTCTATGAAGCCTTTTATCGAGGCGCTAACGTGGGCAATATTGCTGGCACAGGCCTAGGACTCTCCGTGGTCAATGCTTGCTTACAGCTTCACAACGGGACATTAACCTTCGAAAGTCAGATGGGAGAAGGCACCCTATTTAAGGTCAGCCTGCCGCGTATTGAATAACTAGTTAAATAACTAATTGAGTAACTAACTAGACAAATACTCTTTAAACGACAGCAGCACCCAAATAGTCACCAAAACCATTTCTCAGAATCCACATGTTTAACTAGAGATGTGTTGAAATCTGTTAGATAACAACAGAAATTCTCTCATAAACTCATTAGAGAAAATATTGATAACACAATTGAGTGCTGCTTTTGTTTTGACGAGACAGATTCTTGTGATTCAGTTATATCAACCTCCTCAGCTTTTACGAGCCTGTATGATGGCGTTGTGACTTAATCTGTCAGGGGAGCTTTACTTGCTCCACAAACACTATAGAGCTCTCAGGCTATGACTTGAACCACATGAGACGAAAGTTCACAGTCAAAAAAGTATTACTCTCAAATGCTTAGTGACGGCTCCTGCAGTCGATATCCGACACCATGAACTGTTTCAATTAGTTTTTTAGATGCGCCAACAGCTTTTAGCTTATTTCGTAGACTTTTAATATGGGCTTTAACCGTCTCTTCGTCGGGCGGACTCTTCATCGACCAGAGAGATTCTAAAATGAATGAGCGGCTCAATACCCGACGACCGTTACGCATTAATAATTCCAGAATTGAAAATTCTTTGGGGGTGAGTCGGAGGGCTTGTTTGTTATAGCTGACCTCATAGGTCGTTGAGTTTAGACTGAGGTTTTCCCAAATGAGGGACATAGATGAGGGTGAACTACCCCGCCGCAGTAACGCTCGAATCTGGGCCAGTAATTCAGACAGGTCGAAGGGTTTGACCATATAGGCATCTGCTCCAGAATCTAATCCTCGTACTTTATCTTGACTGGTATCACGGGCTGTCAGCATCAGTACAGGGAGACCATATCCACGGCTACGTAATCGCTGACATAGTTGAATCCCATCTAGATAAGGCAGGGTGACATCTAACAACGTTAGGTCATAGTCCATTAGCTGCATCTGATACCAGCCCGATTCGCCATCTTTGACGGTATCCACCACATAGTGTTGGGCTTCTAAAACCTCTGTTAGAGACTCTGCAAGTTGGACATCATCCTCAATCAGCAGCAGACGCATGGTACTTCGCTCTAGAAGAGCTGCCAGAAAAGCTGATTTTTAGTATGGGTCAACTCCTAGAGTGATGTTGTGCAATGGGCTACATTCCTACTCAACGATATGGATTACCTTAAAGATTTGCTCAGAAGGCTTATTCGCAGTTACCGACTCCCAATTTAGACTCGCTAAAAATTGCTCCGGTGAGGTTGTCTCCACCACATCCACACCCCATTCGTCAGGCTGCAGCGATGTCGGAGAGGTCCCCATAGCGGGTGTTGTTTTAAGCCCACCCAAAAGCATAACCGTGTAGCGGTCGATATTTTTACTAGCCTCAGCTGATCTTTGAGCGCCAAGACTTTGGGCGCAGAGTGCGGCAACATCAGTAGGAGACTTTTGTTGTGGATCAAAGAGAACTTCTACCATCCAGTGAGGATTTTCGATCAGGCTGCATTGAATCTCCAAATGAGATTTGAGCCCACTAATGAAAACGTTGGCAAAGTCTTGACGACTAAGGGGGGATACTTGATCTGCCGAAAGCGTGCAGTTATGGGAAAGGAGCATCCGGATAGTCGCAGCCATAGGGTTTTTGGGAAATTTGTTACACCGTTAAATAGGATATCAGCGGCTTGGCAATCTAAAACTTTACTTTTATGCAGATCTTTCTAAGAGATTCCCCTAATCGCTCTTAGAAAGCAACTGAGTATACTGCGTGAAATTATAAACAGCTCACAATTATATCCTTGGGAAATGTTCAGCAATAACCACATATATTTAAGCAATCCTATCAATCCTTGCTGATGTCTTTACAATAAAATTCTGGACTATGGGTCACGGTGAGTAGAGCTTCGCATGTGCGATCGCAATAGTGACCGTATTCATTACAATGCCTGGATTTAGCCAGCTATAATATAGTTAATAGCTCTGATACGAGCTTCTACACGTGGTAAACCTGAGGAATACCGCAACTCTAGTATGCCGTCCGCTCCTATTCCCAAAAACGATGCTGACCGCCTAGCGGACCTACATAGCTACAGAATTTTAGATACTCCCCCCGAAGAGTCCTTTGATGACTTAACTCGTTTAGCAGCCTATATTTGTCAGGCCCCCATAAGCCTTATCAGTCTGGTTGACAAGCATCGTCAATGGTTCAAGTCGGCTTGCGGCATAGACTTATCTGAAGAGCCCAGAAGACAGGCATTTTGTGGCTACACCATTTTGGACAATGTCCCGATGATTGTAGAAGATGCCACAGTCGATGACCGCGTTAAGGATAATCCATTAGTTCTAGACGAACCTAAGATTCGTTTTTATGCCGGTATTCCTCTAACGTCACCTCGGGGATATAACCTCGGTTCGCTATGCGTCGTTGATTTTGTTCCCAAACAGCTTAATCAAAGCCAGCTGGACGGACTTAAGACACTGGCCTCTCAGGTTATGCACCTGTTAGAAGCCCGGTTATTTTCTGAGAAGATTACCCACTACACCAATGTTCTAGAAGATGCCCACTTTCAAGCATTGGAAGCAAGTCAAGCGAAATCTCAGTTTTTAGCCATGATTAGCCATGATATTCGCACACCGCTGCATGGCATCATTGGTGCATTAGATTTACTGACCGACTCGCAACTATCATCACAACAGGAAGACTATGTAGCTACAGCAAATGTCTCTGCTCAGGTCCTGGAAGCTATTATTAGCGATGTCCTTGATTTTTCAAAGATCGAGGCGAATAAACTAACTCTCACCCCAACGCCAACATCGTTAGTTCAAGTATGTACCGCGATACAACAGATCTTACACGATGAGATCTCACAAAAGAATCTTCAATTTTCAATTGACTTTGATCTATCTATTCCAGAAAGACTGTTAATTGATAAAAATCGGCTCTCTCAAATTTTGCTCAATCTGTGCAGCAATGCGGTTAAATTCACCCCTCCACATGGCATTGTCACCCTCAGCTGCAACCTAAAACAGATAACGTCCGAGACGGCTAAGATCAAAATTTGTGTATCCGATACAGGGATTGGAATTGCTAACGATCAGCAACAAGATATTTTCTCACCGTTTGTACAGGCCAACAATCACAATTCTCAAGAGCATGAAGGCACCGGATTAGGGCTAGCAATTTCTTCGCGACTGTTAGAATTGATGGAATCAAAGCTGCATTTGAAAAGCTTGTTGGGAAAGGGGTCAGCGTTCTACTTTACTTTAAACTGCTTGATTGCCGAGCATGGACCGACAACAAGACTCTCGACAGATCCTTTAAAGGCGGTTCGGTCAGGTTTAAATCGTTCTATCCACATTTTAGTGGCAGAGGATAATCCCATCAGTCAAAAGCTTTTGGAGCGTCTGTTACAAAAAAATGGCTGCATTGTCAGTTTGACCAACAATGGTAAAGAAGCCTGTCAACAGTTTTTAGAACATTCTTTTGATCTGGTGCTCATGGATTTAGAAATGCCGACGATGTCTGGAGAAGTCGCCGCTCAAGAGATCATCAGCTACTGCAAAAAACAACAAATACGGGTGCCTATTATTATGATCACAGCCCATGCGCTCACAGAAACCCAAGAGCGACTGATGAGTAAAGGCATCCATGGCTATTTAACAAAACCGATTCGAGCCCAGGAATTGCTGGGTGCGATCGCACAGGCTCTAACTTGACCAGCGATCTCAACTATTCAGAACTAACGCTCATAAAAATAACGGGCAAAGCTCACCTGGAACTTCACCCGCTGTTTTTGCCACAAGAATGTCAGTAACCTTACTCGTCGTCGTCCTCATCCTCATCATCCTGAGGATACTCAAAGCTGTTCGAGCGATTAGTCAATACCGACTTACCCAAACTCAAAGCACGCTGAGCCTGTAATTCTGCTTTCTTTTTCCAAACAGCGCGATGCATATTGCGCTTAGATTTGGATCGTTTCTTCTTAGGAACTGCCATGGACCTGGAAAAAAGTTAGATAACCTATCGATAATAGACCATAGTGGTGCCCATAGCACAGATAGCAAGCCCAATCCACTATCTCAATCTTCAAAACGAACCTCCCGACGAAGACTCAAGCAACGTTTGAGCCCCCCGAAAATACGTCGCCCAATGCTCAGTCACCGGCTGCTGGCTCCAATCTTGACGGCTTACCCGCAGGTTTAGTACCGGTACAGCGATCCCATCACTGTTTTCCCCAGTCACACTGATCACAACTTCTGTAATCAGCAAATCTTGATCAAAGCTACGCTGTGCCCCAGCCCGAGCAGCCATATTGGCTCGTCGTAACAAACTGCCATAGGGTTCTCCATCTTCAAGGGTCAAAAATAAATTTAACCGAGACGTATAGGCGTAGGACGCTTTAGGCATAATTAATGCCTCAGTCAACCACAAAGCTCCAGAAGTCCCTAACAATACAGCTAGCCCCATAGGAGCGAATGAAGCACCGAGACGCCGCGTCAGGGGGCGTTTGCGTCGCTGTCTGTAATAAGCTCGGTAGGAAGATGATGTCGTGGACAGAATGGACATGTAAATCAACAAGTGCGGTGGACGAGTGCGGTGGACGAATTGCCGTATGGATAGAACTGTAATATAAACCGCGTTCAAAACCGTGGTTTCAGGAAATTCTAGGAATTATAGAATCAACAAAACAACTATCGTCAAACTTTCCCACTTTTTTATCCTGAATGATCAAGACATGGATTGCCATGGCAGCCACAATTTTGACTGGTTGGTTGGATTGGATGTGTAAACAGATAAAGCAGCCAGCTGGCTGGATAAAATTGGCTAGCTCAAGTAGGGGATTTGGGTGCTGATTTAATTATTGATCTATAAGTTGGTACTCGATATGAACGCAAACGGCTCAACTTGCAGTACCATATGGCGCTGAAAGCTTCTGTTCCCTTCAACGTCCAATCTGTATTTGGTGGCCTCTGATGTCGAATTGCTGGGCAATTATTATTGGAATCAATCAGTATCAGGGTTTTCAGCCACTGATGCAAGCTCAAAATGACGCGGTGGGTATTCGGCGATATCTGATCGAAGATGGGGGCTTCGCGCCGGAGAATTGCATTTTACTGAGTGATTTATCCACATCGACCGATCATGAGGCCGTTTTCCCCGACCGAGTGGCCATTAATGACTGGCTGGAGACGATTTGCCAGGGACGAGTACAGCAAGGCGACACGCTTTGGTTTTATTTCAGTGGCTATGGGGCTCAGGCTGATAACAAGGATTATTTAATGCCCGTCGATGGCGATCCAGCCCAGGTAAAACAAACTGGGATTGCCCTGCAGGATGTCGTGAAGTACCTCACACAAGCACCCACTACCAATACGATGATGGTGCTCGATATGAACCGCAGCCAAAGTGCTCTGGCCGGTCAGGCGATTGGGGAACAGGTAATTAAGCTGGCTCGTAAAGCTCGTATCCCGCTGATTTTGTCGTGTCAGCCCAATGAGTTTTCCCATGAGACCCTGGCAGTGCGTCACGGATTGTTTACAGCGGCACTGCTAGAGGGACTGCGCTATGACGGCTGCGCCACCCTAAGCCACCTAGAGCGTTATTTAATAGAGCGCATCCCTGAGCTGTGTGAACATCATTGGCGACCGATTCAAAATCCGGTAGTGCAACTCCCTGAAGAACAAAAGTTTCAGCTGCTATGGCATCAGCGAAATATAGCAGCTGAGGCGGCTGACGACACCACAACAAGCATGGCGATGGATACACCAGAAACTTCGCCAGAAACTGGATCAGACACCCCCATCCCGGAAACAGCTCCTCTGATTCCGATACTCGGCACTCCCGAGACAGACGTTACCCCCGACAATCCGGATATGGGGACGGAATTAGAGCAAGACGCGGGGCTGATTCCAGAGCCTGCGGAGCTAGTGCTAGAGGATGAATTACCGGAAGAACCCTTACGCGAACCGTTCTCGCTGGATACGGACGATGACGAGGAAGAAGATGGCTATGGTACGACTACCATTGACAAGCTGCCCGAGGATACATCTACTAAAAACCGTACTGGTGGCTGTTTAGCTCTGCTGGGAGTCTTGGGTGCGTTGTTATTGATAGGGGCCGTTTTATTCCGCAATCAGCCCTTGGTGCAGAGTACGCTACAGGATCGGGTGCCGCCGGAGTGGTTAGCACGGCTAGGTCTAGATTCAGAGGGCGGAGAAGATGTCGATGGCGCCTCACCGACTGAGCCAGATCCGTCAGTCGGTGAGGCTGAGCCAGCCGATGCTGAGCCGTCTGAAGATGAAGATCTAGCAGCAGCAGCTCCCACAGATGAGACCTCTGACGTAGATAATCTAGAGGCTGAAGCGAATGATGCAGATGCAGATGCAGATGCAGATGCAGATGCAGATGCAGATGCAGAAGACAATACGCCAGCGACCGAGACAGAAGATGAAGCAGAGGTTGATGGCTCTACGGGTGCAGAGACACCGACAGACCCCGTAGCAGCATCTGGTAATACGACACCGACAGCCAATGGGACAGATACGGCAGCGCTACTAGCAGAAGCACGTCGGTCGCTACGCCCCAATCAGGCATCTCTGTTTGCAAGTGCGATCGCAACCGCTCGTCAAGTTCCTCCTGGCGATCCCAACTATGCTCAAGCCCAAACTGATATCCAGCGCTGGAGTCAGGTCATTCTCGACCTCGCCGAAGGACGAGCCGCT
>JBCDFI010000207.1:0-8680 GCA_039178155.1 Cyanobacteria bacterium P01_H01_bin.105 | reverse complement strand
TTCCATCTGCTGCAGGTCGGAGAAATCAAGTCATTTGATGCGTTGTTAGCTCAGCATGGTACGGGCTATGGTTGTGAAATTTGTAAGCCCACGGTGGCATCGATGCTGGCGTCTTCCTGGAATGACTATGTATTGAATACTCCCCATGTGGGTCTTCAAGATACTAACGATGCCTTTCTGGCCAATATCCAAAAAGATGGTACCTATTCTGTTATTCCTAGAATACCAGGGGGAGAAATTACTCCTGAGAAACTGATTGTTTTGGGACAGGTGGCTCAGGAGTTTGACCTGTATACCAAAATTACGGGGGCTCAGCGAGTGGATCTTTTGGGGGCCAGGGTGGATCAGCTGCCTCTGATTTGGCAACGGTTGGTGGATGCTGGATTTGAGTCGGGCCATGCCTATGGAAAGGCGCTGCGAACGGTTAAGTCCTGTGTGGGCAGTACCTGGTGTCGATTTGGGGTCCAGGATTCGACTAGTTTGGCTATAGAGCTGGAACTGCGCTATCGGGGATTGAGATCGCCCCACAAACTTAAGTCAGCAGTATCGGGCTGTACTCGAGAATGTGCCGAGGCCCAGGGTAAGGATTTTGGCATTATCGCGACGGAAAATGGCTGGAATCTATATGTGTGCGGTAATGGTGGCATGAAGCCGCAGCATGCGATTTTGCTAGCAGCAGACATCGACAAGGAGACTCTGATTAAGTATCTTGATCGATTTTTAGTGTTCTACATTCGCACTGCAGATAAGTTAGAGCGCACGTCCACCTGGTTTAACAAGCTAGAGGGCGGTCTAGATTATTTAAAGCAGGTGATTATTGAGGATTCTTTGGGAATTGCGGATGAGCTAGAGGCTCAAATGCAGTACCACGTTGACACCTACCAGTGTGAATGGAAAACGACCATTGAAAATCCGGAAAAAGTGCAGCGTTTTCGTCACTTTGTAAATGCGGACAAAGCAGATCCAGCGCTGGCCTATGTGCAGGAACGGGGGCAAAAACGCCCAGCAACGGAGGCAGAACGGGTGATTTTAGAGCAGGGTAATAAGGCTTTAGTAACTCCGCACTGATGATTTAGCGGCTGACGACGATTTAGCGGCGGTCCATCTGGGCCGCTGAGATGTTTGGACAGTTTTGGATAAAGCGTTTAGAACAAGAGGAATTCTAATGGTGCAATCATTATCGACTCAAGTACAGTCTACTGACACTGAATCCCCTGATTGGATGACTGTTTGTTCTTTGGATGCGATCGCACCCAATACTGGAGTCAATGCGCTAGTGGCTAACGAACAGGTTGCCATTTTTCGAGTAGGCGAGACAGAGGTCTATGCCACGGGTAACTTTGACCCCTTTAGTAAGACATTTGTCATGTCCCGAGGATTAGTGGGCGATCGCAAGGGAGTATTAAAGGTCGCCTCGCCAATTTATAAGCAGAACTTTAATCTTAAAACCGGTGAATGTTTAGATGATGCAACAGTCACTATTCCGGTATATCCAGCACGGATCGTAGATGCACAGGTCCAAATCAGCATAAGCTGTGATGTCGAGTATTAGCGATACCCGCCAGCTATAAATAAGGTAGAAAAGAAGGCTATGTCTTGGATAGTTGTTGCTTGAGGCGTTCAATCCGTTCGCGTAGACTTTCGTTGGATAATCGTGCACTGAGACGTTCTATCAGCAAGGGAAATGCTAACGGTGACGGTCGCTTTGTTGTTTGCCAAACAACGTTGAACTGCTGCATACGCTTTAGGGCAACGCTAAGTCGTTTGAGTTCAAGCTGTTGCTCCAACACCTCTTGTTCAGCCTGGAGTAACAGCAAATTATCCGCCTCGTATTTGGAAAAAACTTCATAAATTAAAGAGGCACTTACCTGGAGCTGACTGCCAGTTTTACGAGAGGATGGATAGCCCTGAAACACTAGGTTAGCGACCTGGGCAATACGGCGAAATCGTCGCTGGGTCAGCTCTGAAATATTCAGGCTAGAGCGAATATCATCAACAATATGGTCAAGTTCAAAAAAATGAGCCCGATGGGCCTGAAAAATTGACTCAAAGCAGTAACCTTTAGGCGCTAAGATCTCAAACCCGTAATCATTAACTGAGACCGTAAACGTAGCTTTTTGGTGTTGCGCAAAGCGATAGGTCCATAGAAATCCTAATCCTTCATGGACAAACCGTCCTTCAAAGGGAAACACGTAGAGGTGCTGCCCTTCACGGCTTTTCCAAGTTTCAATCAACAGTTCTTGCTCGTCAGGCAAATGAGAGATCCGGTCTTGCTCGGCCAAGATAGGCATAATACATTCAATTTCAGCACTCAGGCGTTCTCCTGATTTGACCTGAGTGATCTGTTGTCGTAGGTGATGGCTTAAACAGTCAGAAATGGCTAAATTTCCGCCCGTCCATACGGGCACTGTCGTTGACTTTTTACGAGTATTTTTGACATAGAGTACCATGTCTTTGATTTGAAAAAACTCTAGCTGGCGACCGGCAAAGAAAAACACATCTCCTTTTTTGAGCCGTGAGACAAAGTTCTCATCGACGGTGCCCAGCCTGCGTCGATTGGTATACACCACCTGTACCTGCTGATTGCCGGTAATCGTTCCAATGCTGAGGCGATGCATCCGAGAGATTTGGGGGGTGGCAATTTTGTAATAACCGTCATCCTGCACCAGCTTTTGGTAGCGTGGGTAGGCTTTAAGACAGCGCCCTCCCTTTTCAAGAAAATCTAGCATCCACTCAAAAGCGTCGTTGCTAATAGCTTGAAAGGCCACGGTCTGCCGGATGGCCGCCAGGGTTGCTGCAGGTTCAAACCCATCGCCACAGGCTAGGGTCACTAGATGCTGGGTGAGCACATCGTAGGGTAATTGCAGGGCATGGCGTGATTCGATATCGCCCAGAGCTAATCCCTGACGAAAGGCGGCGATTTCAATCAGCTCTAGGGCGTTGGTGGGTAGAAAAAATACCTCGGATGTGCCCCCCGGCTGATGGGCCGACCGGCCAGCACGCTGCAGCAGTCGGGCTAGATTTTTGGCACTGCCAATTTGCACAATGCGCTCGACCGGATGAAAATCTACCCCCAAGTCCAGGGATGAGGTACAAATTACCCACTTGAGGTCACCACTTTTGATGCCAGCTTCGATGGTCTGGCGTTCGGTGAGGGCAATCGAGCCGTGATGCAGCGCCATGGGGCAGTCGGGCTCTGCAAAGCTAAGGGCTTGGAACCAGCGTTCGGCCTGAGATCGCGTATTGGTAAAAATCAGTGTCGATTTTTCTGGATCTAGGCTATCGACGAGTTCCTGAAATAGATGCAGCCCCAAATGACCCGCCCAGGGAAAGCTATCGACCGACCCTGGCAAAATACTTTGAATATGGGTATCGCGCTGAATATCAGATTGAATAATCATGGGCTGTGCGCCCAGGCCCACGGCTGTTTGGGCAGCTTCTTCCAGATTCCCTAAAGTCGCAGAAATAGCCCAGGTTTTGAGCGTCGGCTGCAGCAAACGCAACTGAGCCAGACACAGCTCAGTCTGGGTGCCTCGCTTAGAACTCATCAGCTCATGCCATTCGTCTAAAATAACAGTTTTCAGATGGCCAAAGCGCTGACGTGCGCCCTTATAGGACAGCAATACCGAGAGGGATTCTGGCGTTGTAATCAAAATCTCAGGCAGCTTCTTTTTTTGCCGTGCCCGCTGCGATGCTTTGGTATCTCCCGTGCGGGACTCCACCTGAATCGGCCATCCCATGTCTGTAATAGGTTTTTGGATAGACTTCTCGATGTCGCGAGACAGAGCCCGCAGCGGGGTAATGTAGAGCAGCTGTAGACCTTTGCCAGGATTTGCCAGCATATCGGCGATCGGACCCATGACAGCGGCGTAGGTTTTTCCTGACCCCGTTGGTACCTGAATCAGGCCACTATGGCCCGATAAATAGGCGTCCCAGGTTTGTTGCTGAAAGGGGATCGGCTGCCAGTTCTGCAGTGTAAACCAGGCTAAAATCGGCGATAGGGGGCTTGCCATGGGGACGGTGAACAGGCTCAAAGGGCCACCGTAATCTCTTCAATGGGCTCGCTGCATAAAATCGATAGCCTACAGGCAACTTCTACGGCTTCACGAGGGGTATGCCCCAGGTGCAAAACTGCCCTAGCAAAGTCTTCTCCGGCACCAATAGCATCAAATTCAGCTACTTCGTATACATCTAGCCCCCCGCAGGTACGAAATACTTTCCCCCCATAGGAAAGCAAAAACTCATTATCTGGGGTGTACCCTGCATCTCGCTTGTGAATCCAGTCGCGGAATTCTACAAAAAAGTCAATAATGCCTAACCGCGAGCTATCTACAGGTTGATGATTGCGGCTGTACAACTCCATAAGAGTGCCTTCGTAGCCAAGGCCGGTGCTGCCAATGACCATACTGTTTTGTGCAAAGAGCTTGTTATATGACAGCTCTCGTTGGCTAGATTTGACAAATCCGGCCACTAAAATCGAATCCGATGCGAAGGTAATAGCCTCTTTAGTTTTGCGAACAGCGATAACGGTCATAGAGCAGCTAAACAGTACGAAAGCTACTTTACCAGCTAGTTAGGGCCATAGTTTACTGCAATTGGCACAATAACTGTCACATCGCCACAGGTGACTCCAGCGGATGGGAGTAAAATTCTCATAGCATAGCTGTCGTAATCAGAATGACGCCGGAGTCCCTGGATCAGTTTTTTTCTAAATCCCAGCAGCAGCAGGTGGTGCAACATTTGTTGGGACGTGTAGGTCTCACCCGAAGACGGGCGGAGTGTTTTGTGCGACTGTGGGCCTATCTGCAGCTGAAGGAAATCGATCAGCCGGAATCGCTACAGCAGTTAAAACCTGTCGATGGGTGGGTGGAGTGTACTTGTCGTGAGGCAGCCGCCTTATTTTATGCTCAGTCGGAACGCGGTAGCGAACGCTCTGCTGGCATGATGTTGGATAAGCTGACGGCCCTAGGTCTGATTCAAAAGCAGTTTGATGGCAATACCATTGCGATCGCAATCCCAAAACCACCAGAACTCAACCAAACTCCCCCCAAACCGTCCCAAGTAATCGCCGACCAGTTTGACCCCCGCTGCGATGCAATTCCCGTTGCTAACCTACTCGCCAGTCGCTACAACTGGATGAACAATAGCAACACCGCCGTACCCTATCGCATTACTGAACTTTTGCGACAGTGGGCCGAGGGCTACAGTCGTGGCATGCGGGTGCTACGTCGCAGCGACAACCTCAATCCCGTAGGATTTTGTTTACTTTACCCCACTACCCGCGACTCGGAAATCCACTTTTTTGGTCCCCCGACAAAGGGATTACACCTCAGTGGTATTTCCAACGAAGACCCCTTTACCCTGGCCACCCCTGGAGATGAGACCTGTCGTTCTCTATTTATCCGTAGCTGGAATATTGACACCGCCTATGAAAATCAGTCGCTGCTGCTGCTACAGGACACCCAGACTACGCTGCGAGCCATGCAGCAAGATTTTCCTAATCTCTGCGATCTCCATACTCTGATTATCCATCGCCACTATGAACCTTTGGCCACAGCCCTAGGTTTTCAAAAAACGGGACTTGATAACCAGGCGGCCATCTATTGGATGTATCTAGCCTTAGATCGTTTTTTGGCAATCGATATGGAAGACTTGCCCCATGCTGCCATCAATATTTCATAGGCGGTATTTCATAGGCGGCCCCCGTCAGCTTTGGTAGAACTCTACGCCTTTGTTGACAAAGTCTAGGGTAAAAGCCTGGGTATAGTCAGTGTCTGACTTAAAAATACCGGCGGTAGCCATGTCTTCAAAGAATGTTTTCCAGCGCTTGTCAGTCATAGCTCCAATTCCGTCAGTCTCAGCATCTCCAGATGTGGCAATGCCGTATTCCTGCATTTTTTCAAGACTATAGGCCAGCTGCTCGTCGGTCATTTCTGGATTGTCTTGTTTGATCAGTTCATTTCCCGCAGTAGGATCGGCAAAGTAGCTATACCATCCTTTAATTGAAGCGTCGACAAACCGCTGCACCAGATCAGAATCGTTATCTAAAATTTCTTGGCGAGTTTCGATAGTTGTTGCATAGGGCGTATAGCCATAGTCTGCTAGCAAAAAGACAACCGGGTCAAAGCCCCCTTCTTTTGCGATCGCGAGGGGTTCAGAACTCAAATACCCCTGCTGCGCCGACGTTTTATCCGCCAAAAACGGCCCCGGATTGAAGTTGTAGTTACGCTTCATATCGTCAGTAAAGCCGTACTTAGCCACCAAAAAGGGCCAATAGGTGACATTGGCTGCTTTTGAAATAAAGATGGGTTTACCCTTTAGATCGGCTAGATCGTTAATATCTTGATCAGGATGGACGATAAGAATTTGAGGATCTTTTTGGAACATCGCGGCTACCGTCACCTTGGGTATGCCTTCTTCAACCGCTTTGATGGCGTCCGACGCGTAGCCCATAAAAAAGTCAACGGCGTTTCCCATCAGTAGCTGGGTGCCATTTACCTGGGGGCCACCCATTTGGATGGTGACGTCTAGACCGTATTCTTGATAAATTCCTGCTGCTATAGCCTGATAAAATCCACCATGCTCGGCCTGGGCATACCAGTTGGTCCCAAAAGTGACCGTTTGCAGCTCACCCGTTGCAGGTAGCTCTGTACTAGTCGCTGGGGCATTAGCATTAGTTCCAGCGGTGCCACCACAGGCTGCCAACAGCCCCGTCCCAACGGCCAATGAACCGTACTTAATAAGTTGACGACGAGTAAAATCGCTCATGATTAGAGATTTCCTTAGTGATCGCAGATCTATTAACAGGTATGCCTTTTGGCTTTGCCTAAGGGCTTGTTAGTTCAAAGCATTAGAACTTGCATTAGACTTCTTATGTCAGCTGTACAAGACAGCTTGAGGTGGGGGCTGGGGGAATTAGCGATACATTTTAATTAGATTTAGTCAACCATTCTATGACCTGATTGCCGATCTTCACCTGGTTCAGACGGTCAATCTCACGAATTCCCGTAGGGCTAGTAACATTTACCTCGGTTAGATATCCGCCAATGATATCAATGCCGACAAAAATCAATCCATCGCGCTGCAGGGTGGGAGCTAACTGCTGACAGATTTCTAGCTCACGCTCGGTAATGTCCACCTTGGCACTACGTCCACCGACGGCCATATTGCCTCTAAATTCTTTACCCGTTGGAATCCGGTTGACTGCCCCTAGCGGTTCACCATCGAGCAAGATAATCCGCTTATCGCCATCTTTAGCAGCCGACAAATAGGTTTGCACCATGACGGGTTCTTGTCCCTGTCTGGTGCTGATTTCGATCATAGAGTTAAAATTAGGATCATCGTTACTGAGAAATAAAATACCTTCTCCCCCCTTACCACCAAGGGGTTTGAGAACAGCCTTACCACCACAGCGTTCGACCATTTTACGGATAACTATTTTGTCTTGGCTAACAATGGTCTCGGGAATAGCCTGAGTAAACTGAAGCGCGTACATTTTCTCATTGGCAGCCCGAATACCCTGAGGGGAGTTAATGACTTTAGTTTTAGTGGAATCGATATAGTCAAGAATGTAGGTGGCATAGAGATAGGGAACTGTGACCGGTGGGTCAGTCCGCATAAAGACGGCATCCATGGTTTCCAGGGATTGCCATTGGGTATCACCGAGGGTGTACCAGTCAGAGACAGCGTCCCAGCGATTGTCGCTCAGGGTGACAGGGATAAGGGTCACAGGGGTCAAATAGGCCATGGCTTTGCCAGCGACAACACCCATTTGCTGGGATTGGGTGACATAGACCTGATGGCCTAGCTCTTGAGCAGCTTCCATTAGGGCAACGCTGCTATCGTGACCGGGGTCTAATTGGGTGATGGGGTCGATGATAAACGCAAATTTCACGGTACAGGCAAATGAGTGGGCCGGTTTGATTTTGCCATGGGTTGGGCTAAAGCAGCAGTGGTGAAACAATGGATTAGAGACGCTGTTGGTAAGATAAGCTAAAAAATATTCGCCAGATTTAGTTATAGGTGGGGGTTTTTGATGACAGCTATCGCTACAACGCTAAACGGTTCTGTCGCAACCTATGACTGGCAGTGGCAGGGGCAAACCATCCATGTCACCTATGAAACCTTGGGCAATGGTGAGTCGGTGTTGCTATTGCCTGCTTTTAGTACGGTTTCTAGTCGCACAGAGTTGACAATATTGGCTCGTAACCTGGCGTCACAGTATCGGGTGACGGTGCTAGACTGGCCTGGTTTTGGTGACTCTGACCGGTTGAGATTAACCTATGGACCACACCTCTATCAGCAGTTTTTAAAGGAGTTTGTCGAGGCACAATTTTCTGAGCCGGTTGCAGTGGTTGCAGCGGGTCATGCAGCTGGCTATAGCTTGGCAATACCAGAGGCTTGGTCAAAAATAGCCTTAGTTGCGCCCACATGGCGAGGCCCTTTGGCAGTGATGGGGGCATCTGAGACAGTGCGCAGCGGAGTCAGGGAGTTAGTGCGATCGCACCTCCTCGGGCAGTTTCTTTATTGGCTCAATACTCGCCCAGCCTTTCTTAAATGGATGTATCGTCGCCATGTATTTGTAAATGAAGACAATCTAACATCAGGCTATATTGCCCAGCGTCATCAGGGCACACAGAAATCGGGTGCTCGCTATGCCCCGGCTGCCTTTGTTACCGGA
>JBCDFI010000206.1:0-8739 GCA_039178155.1 Cyanobacteria bacterium P01_H01_bin.105 | reverse complement strand
TTTTTTACTTTGTCCTTTGGTATTCCTCCTAAAAGGAGGAAATCATCCTGCATTTCTGTTACAACGCTCTTTCAGAAATTAAACAACAACTATTTTACAGAAACCATCATGTTGCAGAATCCTAATCAAAAATATCGTCCGTTTCAGTCGGTTCAAGGTTGCGATCGCGAGATTGCTGATGCATCAGTTCGCACCTGGCCCAATCACACCATTAGCCGACCCCCCGTATGGTTGAGCACTGACTTGCGTGATGGCAACCAGGCCCTGGTTCAACCCATGTCCATTGATCAAAAGCTACGCTTTTTTGAACTGTTGGTACAGATCGGCTTTAAAGAAATTGAAGTTGGCTTTCCCTCGGCCTCAATAACAGAATTTCAATTTGTCCAACGACTAATCAAGGAAAACCGTATCCCTGCCGATGTCACCATACAGGTTCTCACTCAGGCCAGAGAATCACTTATCTACCGGACGTTTGAAGCCTTGCAGGGAGCCAAGCAAGCGATTGTCCATGTCTATAACGCGACAGCTCCTGTATTCCGTCGAGTTGTGTTTGGTAACAGTAAAGCTGAGACAATTGAGCTAGCCGTGTCAGCTGCCACCTTAATCCATCAGCTTGCCCAGCAGCAGCCTGAGACATTCTGGCGATTTCAATACTCACCTGAGGTCTTTACCTCAACAGAGCTACCCTTTGCCCGAGATATCTGCAATGCAGTGTTAGCCGTATGGCAGCCTACACCAGAGGCTAAGGCAATTATTAATCTGCCCGCTAGTGTTGAAGTTGCCACACCTAATATCTTTGCCGATCAGGTGGAATGGATGCATCGTCATTTAGACTATCGTGATGCGGTGGCGCTGAGTGTTCACCCTCACAATGACCGGGGTTGCAGCGTGGCTGCTGCCGAGCTGGCTCAAATGGCCGGAGCTGACCGAGTAGAGGGATGTCTCTTTGGCAACGGCGAGCGCACCGGCAACGTGGACCTGGTAACGTTGGCTATGAACCTCTATACCCAAGGCATTAACCCAGGGCTAAATTTCTCACAGATCGATCAGGTGGCCGAGGTAGTCAAACACTGCACCCAGCTTCCCATCCATCCTCGTCATCCCTATATTGGCGAGCTAGTGTTCACAGCCTTTTCCGGGTCTCATCAAGATGCCATCAAAAAAGGGTTTGCCCAGCGCCAGCCAGCAGACCTTTGGGAGATTCCCTATTTGCCCATGGACCCAGCTGATGTAGGTCGTTCCTATGAAGCGATTGTGCGAGTCAACAGTCAGTCAGGTAAGGGCGGCATCGCATTTTTGCTAGAACGAGATTACGGTGTCGTGCTCCCTAAATCTTTACAGGTAGACTTTAGCCAGGTAGTCCAACAGATAATGGACAGTACAGGCAAAGAGATAACCTCAGCTGCGATTTGGCAATTGTTTTGTCAAACCTATGGCACCGCTGGAGCAGACTCAGGACCATTGGTGTACGTTGCCCACTGTTTAAGTACCGCTGGCGATAACAATCAGGTACAGCAGTTAGAACTACAGCTCCATAAGAATGATAGACCGTGGTGCATCAATGGCGCTGGCAACGGTCCTATCGATGCTTTAGTAGCGGCGTTACGCCATGGCGGTATTGACATTGAAGTTGTTAACTACGAAGAACGAGCCCTTGAAACAGGTAGCGGAGCCACAGCGCTGGCGCTGGTGGAAGTGAAAAGCCAGGAACACTCTCAAAGCTATTGGGGAATGGGGGCTCACCATAATCTTACAACGGCTTCGATCTTGGCCATCATCAACGGAGTCAATCGCCTACTATCGGACCCAACCAGTAGTCAGTTCTGGCAAACGCGATTATTGAGCCCTGTGAGCCAATAATGTGAGAACAAAAATACCCAATATCTAGAAACTGTTGTTGTCGACAAGTGTAAATTCGAGTTGCCCTGAATCAGAGACAGATGAGAGTAAGACACCCATCAGTCATCTTGTAGAAAGGGCAGCTCGAATAAACCATCCTGACTTAGGGTGTTGCGCGCAGGCTGATTCTGTTCTGGAATAGGAATCAGCCCGGTTTTGATCGGAAAGGGCATGGCAATATTTTCCTGGCGAAAGCGAGCATGCAGCCGTTTAATAAACTCATGGCGCACAACTAGATGATCAAAATATTCGCGAATACGGAGATACACCGTCATCGTAATAGCAAAATACCCAAACTCTTTAAAGCGAATCCACGGATCGGAGTTAGGTACGCCCCCTTCTACTTCGTTCATCACCTCAGTCGCGATCTCTAGGGCTACCCGCTCTACATGGTCAAGGTCCATATCGTAACTAACACCGACTTCTAGAACAATCAGGGCTTCTTTTCCGGGCAACCCGTAGTTCTTAAACACATTGTTAAGAATACGAGTGTTGGGTACCACCACTATATTGTCTCGGATGTCTTGCAGAATAGTATGCCGCCATGCAATATCTACCACATAGCCCTCTTCTCCAGAATCGAGCTGAATAAAATCACCTACCCGTAGCTTGTTCGATGTTGCTAAGTTTAACCCCGAGAGAAAATTGGTCAAGGTGCTTTGAAACGCTAAACCAAGGGAAACACCCCCGATACCCAGGGCAGTCAATAGAGGAGTAATGGCAACACCCAGAGACTGCAGTGCAATTAGTACACCAAAGGTGAAGATAACAATCTGGGTGAGCATCTCAAATAAAGATGTCAGATTGCCTGCTCCCTTGGTCTCGGAAAAGTAACGGACAAACCCCACCGATAGACGAGCAACAATCAGTGTTCCAGATGCGATCGCAATTACCAGCAGCCCGTTTTGAATCGTTAAAAATAAGTTCTCGTCAATAGGCAGTGTAAGAATAGCCCCAAATACACCGCCGATGATAAACCACAGTAAAATTAACCCTTTAAGGGAACGAATAATGACATCGGCACCGCCCCATCCAAGCTTGGTAGAAGCAGCCTGTAGTCGATTCAACCCCTGGCGTTCAAGAATAACTCCTAGAAAAAACGCACCCAGAATGATAACAACGGGTACGACGATAAGAATGATATTGTCAATAGTAATGGCGTTTAAAGCTGCATTCACGACGATTAGCGATGGAGTTGATAACAGTATCTAGATATAGATAGTTCATAGATACCGCGATCGATCGCCTTTGGCAAGTCATACCGCTATTGGAATCATCATTTCCTCACTTAGACACACGTCTTAATTCAATATTAAGCCAGAAACTCAGGATTTCGTTTTCTAATCAGGCCTACCATCATCGGGCTCATAACGGTAAACATTGTAATGACTAGAACAATCAGATGCTGGTCCCAGGTCAACCGAATCATATAGTCCCATGCGGCTGGTCGGCCTAACTCAAATCGTCCCAAGGCAACATAGGTCACATTACAGATAAAAGACGTCCAAAAATCAAAGAGAATTGCTAGTATCCAAGCAAATCTCAGCAAATATATTTCACGTTGTTTAATTCGACCGCTTTCCCAAATTGATCGAGTAGAAAAATTAAAAGCTCCTGCAATCAAGGTACCCACTAAACTCAGACCAATAGCAATAAAATGAATACCATTCAGAATTAGAAGACTACCTAGAAACGTAGTGAGTAAATCCCAGACCATACTGAGTCGAAAGGCACTGAGCAGAACTAGCCGAGGCAGGCTTATATGAATCCTAGCCTGAGGCTTTACATCATGTCTCATATTCTAATGTCCTAATACGATGCTTCCTGGGTCTGCGTCACAACTTCAAGCTAGTCTAGAAAAATGAGGAACTTATGAAGAACGCTGGCATCACTACGCTAGTTGACAGCTTCAAACAACAAAAAATAACACAATCAACAACACAATCATTCAGCAGCCCTCCAGCAGCTCTCTACCAGGTATCGTTTGATTAAATCTGTTGGACTAATAAATTGTTCTCACTGGATTATGTAACAATAAAGGTAGTCTAGATAAGAGTTGTTGACTGCATTGTCCTAATCAAAAAACCAAAAAGAGTATAACCCAAAGAACACGTTTGAAGAAAACTCTTTTCTAGCATCTGTATAACAGAAAGCATCAGTCACGATGAGAGATGGCCTCGTTGATCTAAATCAACGGAGGTACACCCCCTCAGTCTGTGAAAAGAGGAAGCTATGAAAAGCTATACCTTAGCACTACTACCTTTACTATCTATAACAGTTTTGGCTGTTCCAGGGCAGGCTGAGACACCTGCGGAGGCCGTAATTGACCAAATGCGCGCGACTAATGTGCAGCGACTCCTCCTGACCAATAGGTGCGATCGCTGCGATTTAGTGGGCGTAGACCTTAGTCAGACTCATCTAATTGGGGCGGATTTGAGAGGAGCTATTCTGATCGGAGCTAACCTCTCTTGGAGTAATTTAGAAGGAGCCGATCTGACCCAGGCCAATCTCACAGGAGCCAATCTCACAGGAGCATTCTTAACCAATGCCAGTTTGGCCGATGCCGACTTAGACAATGTTAATTTTACCCAGGCTCAACTTTACTATGTTGATGTGACAGGAGCCTCAATGGAAAATCTAAATTTGGTCGATGCAGCTGTTGTGGGTACGCCAATCAGCATCGGTGGTAGCATCGAACCGACAGATGCTGACCTGCCCGTGTTGATGCCGGATTGAGACAAGTCTAGGAAACAAGACAGAACATCCCACACCGATTTTATGTCGATGTGGGACTAACGTTCATCATGCCGTGTAGACCACCTGGCGAGCTTCCTGGGCCTGACGAGCTTTCTTCAGTTTTGTTGCCTTTGACCGAGTTACCAAAACAGCACAGGGAGATCGATGGCTGACGTAGTAGCTCACGCTGCCCACTAACAGCTCTTGAAGACCTGAGAATCCTCGACAACCCATAACGATCAAGTCCGCTGGCCAATCGTTAGCCACATCACAAATGCGTTGCCCTGTCCGCCCCTGCATAACGTCACAAATCGCCTCAACCCCCTCAGCTTCGATTTCATCAACATATTGCTGCAAGCTCTGCCACCAGCTATTGATAAATTTATTCCACTCCTGTTGATACTCAGCAAACAAGAGTTCACTATGTTGAGAAATGTACTGACTGTCACTAAAAATCAGCTGTGGCGGCAAACCAGGTTCATCATCATCAATAATATGAAGCAGTCTGATTTCTGCCTGATACCGTTTTGCCAGACTAACCGCTGTTTTCATGGCTTTTTTAGCCGCATCAGATTTATCCAATGCAACCAGAATTCGCTTTGGTTCGGCTATCGAGCTATCCTGTGATTTTTTGTCGGTCCTATCAGAGAGTTGTTTGTCCTCATGAATCACTAAAACAGAACAGGGAGCATGGTGCAGCACATAGTTACTAACGCTGCCAATCAATAACTCACCGATTCTCGCAAGACCGCGACTGCCAACAATAATTAAATCTGCGTTCCAGGTTTGGGCAAATTCACATAGCTTTGCACCTGGGCTGCCATGCAGTAGCCTACCAGACACCTTTACACCGCTCTCTTGAGCATCTGAGACCTGCTGATCTAGCACAGATTGAGAATGCGTGACAAACTGATTCCAAGCAGTTTGGTAGGACTCTACCATCGTGGTATGGATACTCGGGTAAAGAGGGCCACCCAAATAACCACTCGTAAGCTGTGGGGCTCCTGGGTCACTCTCCACTAAAACATGAACCAGTTTAAGTTCTGCATCATAGCTTTGGGCAAATGAGATTGCCTTTTGTAAAGCTTTTAAGCCTAAGGCAGAACTATCAAGGCCAACCACGATCCTACTAATCATTACGCTTTCTCCTGGTATCTTTTTGGTGTAAATGTTTCACATACTCTGTTGACTAATACGATGAGCCCCTCACTCCTATTGGCTCAATCTCAGCAAAACAAAATGAGGAACTTATGAGGAGAAAATTATTTTTTGAGAGAATTTTAAATAGAAGATTAAAGGCAGGTTTGAATTAGAACGCCCAGATGATATACCAAGTCCTAATGCATCAGGACTTGGCGATGCTATCGACTCTAATTTGACTCAGGAGAACTTGGCTCAGGCGTAGTGGCAATACCTAAACTGGCCCCGTCAATGGTTCGTAATTCGTCCATTACCGTAATGACTTTGCCATGGTAGGTTTGTTCATCTGCCTTAATAGTGATCAGTGCTTCTTGATCGGGTTCCAGCTGGCCAACAATTTGAGCCCGCACATTCTCTTCTGTAACAGATAGCTCATCGAGAAAAAGACTGCCATCAGGTTTGATAGTGACCGTAAAATCGGCAGGTTCTTGGGGCTCAGAGGTATCGGTTTTGGGTAAATTGACGGGTAAACCCTCTGTACGGGTGAGAAAAAGAGTCGAGACAATGAAAAATGCAAGAATTGCAAAAATCACGTCGATCATTGGCAAAATGTTGATCTCAAACTCGTCTTCTAGATCATTGTCAAGAATTCGCATATTCGGGGGTTCCTCGCTTGTTTGCAGTGATGTAATGGCCCTCATAAAGCAGTTCCAGCTGGCCGCCATGTTCTTGTAGAAGCGCTATCTGTCGTTTGTAGAGACCACGAAACAAGTTAGCAAACAACAATGTGAAGATGGCAACGACCATACCTGCAGCGGTAGAGACCAATGCCTCGCTAATACCGCCCGTTACCATTTCTGCATTCGAGCCAATGCCCCCAATTTCAATGGCGTCAAATGAACGAATAAGACCCAAAATGGTGCCGAGCAGTCCGAGTAATGGCGAAACTGTGATGATAGTTTGAAAGATCGTGTTGAAACGCTTTAGGAGCGGCAGCTCCGCCTGGGTAGCGCTTTCTAAAGCAAGGCGAAATTGACTGGGGGAGGCTTTTTCAAGCTCTAGCGCCTCTAGAAAAATTCGAGAAATCGGTAAATGAATGTTTTGTCGGAGAAGATTGAAAACGTCTATCGGTGTACGTCGATAGGTTGCTAGGACTTTTTTGACTACCTTGCGCTGATTGCGGTTAATCCGTGTCCAGAATACTAGCCGCTCAATGGATAGTGCGATCGCAACCAGCGAGAACAATGTCAGTGGCCACATCACAATTCCACCCGCTTGAAAAATCTCAGTCAAAGACATACCAACAACACCTACCAGGCTCTAGAATTTCAACTGTCAGACTAGCTTGCAACCATCCCTGCTAAGGCACAGCTTTTAAACATGATATGCCAGCCATTGATGACATTTAGTGTCACATAGCAGCCCATTCTAATATACGTAGATGCAATCTATACATAATAAAAGCAATCTCTTAAAAAGCCTTGCCAGGTCATTGTTTCAACAGCTAGAGCCCAGGAGGAGTTAGCCCTAGTCAATAGCAATTGCACCTATTTTCTTATTTCATTTTTTTATCGGTAGAGCTATGCTGATACAATCTATGCTCAGCCTTAATTGATAAGGAATATCAATAGCTTTTCTATGGCGCTTTCCCAATCATGTATAGAGCAACATACTAAGGAAGACGTTATTGCCCGCAGATGGATCTGCTGGGGATTAGTAGGTGCAGCCGGATTTCACGCTGCGCTGATTCCTTTCTTGGCCCTGCAGCCGATTGCACTTGAGGACGAGCCGGAGCGAATAGAGCTGATCGTGGCGGCCCCGCTTGAACCTGAAACACCAGTAGAAGCTGAGCCTGAGTTGGAAGAGCCTCCCGTAGAACCTGAAGAATCCCCTCCCCCTCCGAAAGCAGAAGAGCCCGAAGAGCCCGAGGAACCAGAAAAGCCTGAAGAGCCTGAAGAGCCCGAGCCCGAGCCCGAAGAGCCTGAAAAAACTGAAGAGGCCGAAGAACCCAAACAAACAGAAGAAAGCGAAGAACCCGAAGCTCCGGAAGAACCCACCGATAATTCTTCCGATGTCAGCGAACCCAGCCCAGATACATCAGCACCGGTGGCTGAGAGTCCTAGTACAGAAGGTCGCACTCCCACCAGGGTTGCAGCAGCGACCGGGCCGGGTATTGTGGTACCGACCGGGAAGCCAGGTGATGAGGACGGTGAGGGGACCGGTACTGGAGAAACAGGCACTGGAGAAGATTCTGAAACCCGTACAGCAGCGAGACAGGAATCCTCTGGAGGGTCTTCGGGTGGGGGAAGCAGACAATTTGGCTGTCGAACCTGTGTTGCCCCAGACTATCCCGACGCAGCGTTAGAAGATGAAGTCGAAGGACAACCGGCCATCGAGTTTGAAGTTGACTCGGACGGCAATGTCATCAATGCCCGTGTTGCTCAGTCCAGCGGTAGCGCCGCCTTAGATCAAGCTGCATTAGATGCCGTTAGACAATCGAGATTTACCTCAGGCGGTCAGGGGCGTGCCCGCACCATGGAAGTGGACTTTTCCATTGAGGGATCTGAGCGAAATCGGGCAGCGCGGCGACGGGGCGAACGGCGAACAGTTGAGGAGGAGGCTCCTGCGGAAGAACCGACTGTGACCTCTCAGCCCGCAGCCCCCGCAGCCGAGAACAGTGGTTCAGAAAACAACCCGCCAGCATTAAATGCACCCGATGAAGAGGGTGATGACACCCCGGCGACTAGCCCCACTCCCGGCGATGCTGAGAATCCAACCCAAGAGGCGGAAACACCCGCTGAAACAATACCAGAAAGTCCCTCTGCTCCGGCCATACCAACTAACACTAGTCCAGCAGCTGAACCGACTACTCCAGCAGCATCACCTCCTACAACAGCGCCAACGGCACCAGCGAGTCCCCAGCCCAGTGCTCCGGCAGCGCCTCAGCCCAGCCCACAGCCGAGC
>JBCDFI010000205.1:0-8754 GCA_039178155.1 Cyanobacteria bacterium P01_H01_bin.105 | reverse complement strand
GTTTTGCGTAATCGAGAGGAATTTGTGCGGGCATTGAATGCCTTAATGCGTCGCCATCAGCTAGAGGCTGAATTGATTGAGGAGAGCTGGCGACGGCGGTAGCTATTTATTCAGGAATCTTCAGCTAAGGCCTGTGCAGATGTCCCTGAATGAGCCAGTCTGGCCCGATCTTTTCTAGTTCTGTATTGTGCAGGTTTAGAGCTTCGGTCATTTTTTGAAACCCCATGTCACCGATAGGTGTGGGAGCCTGGTTGCCACCGATGAGTTTAGGGGCAATAAATGCCCACAGCTTTTGGATCACTCCTTGACGTAGGGCTACGGCACTTAAGGTGCCGCCACATTCCCACAGAATTGTTGATAGTCCTTGTTCGTAGAGTATGTCTAACACTGTTGTCGGCGTTAGCGAGTCAACTGAAATGACCTCAACCTGTTGGGGGATAGCTGCTCGTGCCTGCTGCTGTTTGACTTCTGTAAATACCATGGTCGGGGCACTATCGGTTTGCCAGAGATTAGCGACGGTTGGCAGTTCTAGACGACGGCTCATAACAACCCGTAGAGGGTTGCGATCGCAGACGCCATGGGTGGTCAGTCTAGGATTGTCGTGTCGGACCGTATTGCCGCCAACAATCACCGCATCGCACTGACCCCGCAGTTGATGTACCCGTTGCCGTGACTCTGGGCTAGTGATCCAAGCACTGTGCCCAGTTTCCGCCGCAATTTTGCCATCTAAGGTCATGGCATATTTCAAAATGCTAAAGGGCTGACGGTGTTGAACTCGGTGAATAAATGCTTCGTTAAGGCGCTTACAAGCGACTGTTTCTACATTGGTAATCACATTGATGCCAGCCGTGCGTAGCCGTTCTATGCCGCCGCTGGCTGTTGGATTAGGGTCTCGCATCCCGATTACTACGGTAGTCACACCCGCATTCAATACTGCCTCTGTACACGGGGGTGTGCGTCCTGTGTGATTACAGGGTTCTAGATTGACATAGAGGGTGGCACCACGGGCAGCCTCTCCGGCCGCTCGGAGTGCAAAGACCTCCGCGTGGGGCTGACCCACCTGGGGATGAAACCCTTCGCCAATAATGTTGCCATCTTTCACGACAACGGCCCCCACCATGGGATTTGGCGCAGTCCGACCCGCTCCTTTAGCCGCTAGTTCTAAACAGCGGTGCATCATTGTGCGGTGAGTGTTGTCGGGGGGCTGCGGCGAATCGTTCTGTGAAATCATGGGCAGATTTATCTAAAATTTTGTAGGAGAGAGCTATTAAAATAATCCCATGACTACTGAAAACACCACCGTCAACTGTGCCGTTGAATGCGTCAACGGCTGCATTAAGGGCGATGCTTGCCCCAATGAAGCTTATACCCAACAGGCGGCTGATTTTATTGAAAACACTTCCCTCGACAAAATGTTAGAAATGGCAGAAGAGGCTGTGCGTAAGAAAATGATCGCCCGCGCAACAGAACCAAGAAAGTGGGTAATGCCTGAGGATTTGGAACCGTAGAGGTTTGGAGAGGTCGAGAGGAATAAGTAGCTCAGACATTCGACTAGATCGAACGGTTCGAACTAGTGTTCTTTTCCTGATTTCTCTGCCCAAAAAGACCGCATTCCCTCTATCAATCGATCAATGTCGCCCTTTGTGTGAGTGGCCATTACTGTCATTCTTAGACGACTGGTGGGCACGGTCGGGGGGCGAACAGCCGCAGCAAAAATTCCCTGGCGCTTCAGGTGCTGCCCCAGGCTGAGGACGGTAGCGGCATCCTTAACTTGAATGCACACGATGGGTGATTCGGAAGGCAGCCGGTCGATATTAGGCAGCGTGTCTAAACGCTGTCTCAGATAGTTGGCATTGGCAGCTATCTGAGTGAGTCTTTTGGGCTCTTGGGTAAGGATAGCGATCGCAGCCTTTGCAGCAGCTGCATCTGCCGGGGATAGCCCGGTGGTATATATCCAGGTGGCGGCACGATTGCGTAAAAAATCGATCAGTTCGGCTGAGCCTGTAACATAGCCACCCAGGCTGCCCAGGGCTTTGCTGAGGGTGCCCACTTGCACCATGGGGTGATGGCGACAGCCCAATAGCTCTACGGCACCGCCCCCTGTGTCTCCGAGTACGCCTGTGCCGTGGGCTTCATCGATCATGACCATGGCGTTCCACCGATCGGCGATAGTTAATATCTCTGGCAGCGGGCACAGGTCACCATCCATGCTAAATACGCTGTCGGTAACAATCACACAGCGACGATGCTGATGGCGTAGGTTGGTTAAATTTTGCCGCAGCTGTTCTAAATTATTGTGGTCATAGACAGCCAGGACTGCTCCGCTCAGACGTGCTCCCATTTGCAGGCTGGAGTGATTGTAGCGGTCAGCAACAATTAAGTCGCGATGGTCGACTAAAGCGGCTAGAGTCCCCAAATTGGCTAAATAGCCAGAGCTAAACACGACGGCATCATCGGTGCCTTTGAGTTGGGCAATGGCTTGCTCTAGCTGCCGATGGATAGGGCGATGACCGCTTAACAATCGAGAACCTGTGCTACCGGTACCGTAGCGTGAGATCGCAGCCGTTGCTGCAGCTATTAATCTGGGGTCTCCCGCTAGACCCAGATAGTCATTGCTCGCAAAGTTGAGATAGGGTTGCCCATCAATGTTAATTTTAGGACCGCCTTGTCCGTCGATAGCTTGAACCTGGCGGTACCAGTTAGCCCGATGCAATGTTTTCAGCGATTGAGCAATCCACCCATAAGGATTGCTTGCCCCAGGTGCGACCATTAGCGGCGCTGTGCCGATACTGGAATCCAAGCATAGGGGTCGCCCGAGACTCTAACTCCCCGTTCTGAGAAGCTCACAACAATAATATTCGTGTCGTCACGACCGACATCTAAGTAGCCCTCGGCCCAGACATCAAATAAATCGGCACCGGTAATTTTGAGTTCATAAGCGCCTTCGTTAAAGGTAAATCGCTTACGACGGTTAGAGTTGCGAGGAGAGAATATACGACGCCCATCAACAAACACATTGGCCCACTCGTCTCCTTGGGCAATAAATTCTATTGTTACTCGCTGGCTGACCGGATGTCGTCGCCGCTCATAGACCGGATATCCATGGTGATCGTGAGGATGGCGAATGATAATAGTTCGGTCTGCTTGAGCTGACGGGGCGATGGCGAGGGAAAATGCGATCGCACAGAGCAGCCCTATCTTTAGCCTCAGCCATTTTAGTCGTGTCATAGTAGCCTCGATGGGAGTTGCCGATATCGGTGCACCTCTGTTTCCATTTTAGGTCTATCCCTAAAAACTCCTGCTTGAGGGGGCAGATTTTTAGGTGGTTGGGTTGTCTAAACAGACTTGAACCACCATGGCAATACAATAAAATTAGCTCGCGATCGCAATACCTATGAAGTTTTTTGAAAAGCCTAGCTCTGACCTTGCTGACCGTGTCCCCCCAGGTCAGCATCTGGCTAAGGGATTTCCGGTTTTGACCTATGGTCCTACACCAGAGATAACCCAGAATGATTGGCAGCTGGCTTTGTCTGGGTTGGTTACGTCTAGAACCTTAGACTGGTCAGACCTGATGGCATTACCCCAGCACTCGTTCACGGCAGATTTTCACTGTGTCACGACCTGGTCCAAGCTAGATGTGACCTGGACAGGGGTAAAAGTGACCGATCTACTGGCTACCATTGATGTCGGCGAGCAGGTAGCCCATGTTATGGCCCACTGTTACGGTGGATACACCACAAATATAGCCATGGCAGATTTTGCACGACCCGAAAATTTTCTTGCCCATACGTTAGAAGGCGAACCACTGCCCGCAGGACACGGCGGCCCCCTGCGGCTAGTGGTTCCTCATCTATATGCTTGGAAAAGTGCTAAATGGCTGAGTGGATTTGAATTTACCGCCGAGCCAGTCTTAGGATTTTGGGAACGAAATGGCTATCACAAACGCGGTGAGCCATGGGCAGAAGAACGTTATAGCGATCGGTAGATATTCAGGTAAATATCAGTAGGAACACTTAACTGTCCTGATCGTCTTTGGATCTATCTGTAAGCCTGTACATATTTGTGCGGGGCAGATTTCCTGAGAATTTAGTCTATTTTGTGATGCAAATCGGTAAATTACAGGTCGCATGTCTGCGGTTAATGGTTCCCAAACAAGACAGATAATTCAAGCCTTACCGCCAGAAGCTCAACAGTGGTTGATCGGGCTACCCTGGGTACAACGCCGCTATGTGCTATCTCTGTGTCATGTGATGTGTGTCACTTCACCAGAGGAGCAGGCACGGTTTTTAGATGAATACACGGCTGATGGCGTGATTTCTCGCATCATCCATGATCAAGATACCCAGCAGCGCATCTATCGTCACCTGCGCCGTTTTCACATCAAAACACAGCTAACCGAAACGCTGCTCAGAGACTATATCCGTCAGTACTATATCCACTCTGCCCAGGTCCGCCAGCATCAGGACCAAGCCTACCTAGAATCAGCGATCCAATTAATGATGGATGGCCAAGAACACAACCGTGTCTTGACCTATATTCTTGGATTTGAGCTGCTAGTGCTGCTGTTTGGCATGAGTTGGGAGCAACACGAACGGTTTTATAGTCTGCAATCCAATCAAGAAGATTGTTTTCATCTCTACATTCGACCAGTACAACGAGCCCATCGTCTAAATGGTGTGATTGTTCCCAAGGACGAAGATCGTTTTTTTGCCCGTCGCGATTACTTTATTCGTGTCCCTAAACTCAAGCCGAAACAGACCGTCGCGCTGATTATGGCTAGCTTCTCTCCTAAGCAAATTACTCAGCTTGGCGCTAGTGTCATGCGTCATCAAAATGCTCTGCAGTTTGACTACGAGCATATTTTTCACCAAGATTCCGAGGTCGTCATTTTTGGCTAGGATTCCCTATTCCATAATGCGCACCGCCCCTGATTGAATCGCATCGAATAGACGATTGATTTGACGACGTTCTTGCTCATCCACAGTGCCATCGGCCAGTACCAGCTTGGAAAGAGACTGATATTGTTGATAGGTAATACGTTTGCTCCTAATGAGCTGATCCACTAGCTGAGCGACATTATTTTCTGGTATCTCAGTCTTAGGGTGGTCGAGGGTTTCGTTACCGTCTGCAGGATTATCTGTATTGTCGGAAGAGTCACTCATGGTTATACCCTTTTGGGTGATGATCGCAGGTACTGGCATCCTACCCGAAAGCCGTTGCCGAATCTGTCTGTAACAAGGCAATGGCCGCATCAAGGGAGTCTGCCTCGGTAATAGGCTTATCATGTCGCCAGCGTAAAATACGGGGAAAGCGCACGGCAATCCCTGATTTGTGGCGCTTAGACTGGGTAATACCTTCAAAGCCGATTTCAAATACATGGGTGGGCTCAACGGAGCGTACCGGGCCAAATCGTTCGCGGGTATGACGACGGATCCATTTATCCAGGGTAGTAATTTCCTGGTTATCTAAGCCTGAATAGGCCTTGGCAAAGGGAACAAGCTCCTCATCTTTCCATAGGGCAAACGTATAGTCTGTAAATAGATTGGCCCGTTTACCACTACCCGCTTGAGCGTAGAGCAAAACCGCATCTAAGGTCATGGGATCTACTTTATATTTCCACCAGTAGCCTCGCCTGCGTCCTACCAGATAGGGACTGTCTAAAGCCTTAAGCATTAGTCCTTCAGCGCGATGCTCACGGGATTGGGCTCTGAGGTCTTGGAGCTGCTCAAATGTCTCAAACGCGAGAGGCTGAGGGTAGCTCATGTAAGGGTTACGGTAGGTATCTAATAGGTCTGTCAGCAGCTGACGACGCTGGTCTAAGGGAGATGTGCGGATATCTTGTCCTTGATGCTCCAGCAGATCGTAGGCTAGAAAATGCACTGGATTTTCAGCCATGAGTTTGGCCCCTACTCGCTTGCGACCCAGGCGTTTTTGTAGATGATTAAAATTTAGAGGCCGCTGGCCGTCCCAACAGACGATTTCCCCATCCAGCACAGTGCCGTCGGGCAGCTGCTGGATGGGGTCTGCAAATTCAGGAAACTGATGGGTAACTAAATCTTCACCACGGGACCAGATAAAATGCTGCCCAGCTCTATGGATCATTTGAGCCCGAATCCCGTCCCATTTCCATTCGGCTTGCCAGCTGTCCATGGGTTCCTGGGCAAATTTTTTAACATTTATCGGAGAGGCCAGAAAAAATGGATAGGGACGGCTGGGGACTACTTGAGTTTCATTTGGACCAGATGTTTGAATCAGCTGCTGATAGAACTCTACGGACGGTGTAAAGTCTCCCATCAACCGGTATGTCACCAAGTCTGCAGGTAGATCGTACTCGGCGGCTAAGGCTTTGACGACTAATTTAGTAGAGACCCCAACCCGGAAGGCTCCGGTCAATATTTTATTGAGAACAAAAACTTCGTACCCGTCTAAACTTGCCCACCAGGATACAATCAATGCCTGCTGTTCTTCAGTGCTACAGGTTTTTACCTGGGGAATCAGGGTTTCTAGCCAAGTGTGTAGGGGCTGATGTTGAAAGTCTGGATTAGGTGGAGGTAAAGGGGTATCCCGCAGGAGTAGTGCAATCGTTTCTGCTGAATCGCCCACATGGGAATAGCTGGCCTCAAACAGCCAGTCAGGGAGAGCGGATACGGTTAGAAAAATCTCCCGCAGTATTCGCGATGTAATTAGACGCTTACGGGTTTTACCCAGAAACAGGTATAAGGCCCAAACGGCATTCGCTGCTGCCTCATCATGGAAATACCTTTGAAGAGCAGCTACTTTCTCATTGGTGGAGGTAGTGCTGTCCACATCTTGAAAAAGTTGGGTAAATCGTTGCATGAAGAGACACTAGTTTGAGGGCTAAATGGGTAATTGGGGGCTACCTTAGGAAAGGAACTAAGACTGCGTCAGTTTAAATTTTGGGAATACCTTTATAAAAGGGAGACGATGAGCTACAGGATTAACGACTCGTAAACTTTTCACCGACTAAATAAAATCTTAAGAAATAATTAATATTTCATACTATTCTCGATATACGAGCCTGCATTTTGCAGAAGTTCAGCTGTAATCACCCACTTTTATGGCAAACAATATTGAACACAACGGGGTTACTCGGTCGTCTACTGGCTCAAATGGCCGAATGGCGCGAGGAGATCTCAAGCTATCGCCAAGGGAAGGGGCGTTGTTTGCTCCCTATGCGGGTAGTAACGTTCCTGACAATGGCGATCGCATGGCTGTCTTAATTGATGGGGCAAACTTATTTTATTCTGCTTCCTATCTAGGTATTGAGGTTGACTATGTTCGGTTGCTCAAGACGCTAGTGGGTGAGCGGCAGCTGCTGCGGTCTTACTTTTACACAGGTGTAGATCCTAAAAATGAAAAGCAGCGAGGATTTTTACTCTGGCTAAATCGCCATGGTTATCGCGTTATTAGTAAGGATTTAGCACAGGTTTCTGATGGGTCGCGACGGGCTAATTTGCATGTGGAAATAGCGGTGGACATGGTGCGTCTGGCTGACCACTGCGACACGATCACGCTGCTGAGTGGCGATGGTCATTTGGCCTATGCGGTGGATGCCCTTAGCTATCGTGGGGTTAGAGTAGAGCTAGTGAGCCTGCAGTCGATGACTAGTGATACGTTGATTGATCTAGCCGACCGCTATACGGATCTCTCAGAACTGCAGGACAGTATTTGTAAGGTGTCCTAATTATCAGGGACTGCTTAGTATTGCCCAACGAACGTGGCTGCGAACTAAAACCCAAAAAAGCAACCTGACTCAGTCAGGTTGCTTTTGCAAAAACTAAATTCAAAAACTAAGGCCCAACGCTAAATTTTTGCCTTAGCGTTTTTGGAAACGACGCCAGATACCTACAGTTAGCAGGGTGCCCAAAGATAGAGCCCAGCCAAGATAAGAGATGCCGCCGTAGTGAATATCAGAATCATAGCTATCGCTAATTAATTCGGTCGTTACCCCAGCTTCGTTCACGGGTACCGTCAAAATATCCCCATGGCCCTGCTGTCGAATAACCACTTCCCAATCGCCTGTCAGTGCCTGGTCGGGGCTAAAGCTAAACCGACCGTCCTTGTCTGTGACGCCCTGAGTCCATGGGGTAACCGGGTTATTGGGTGAATATACGTTTACTTTTGCGCCCTTGAGTGGGGTGCCATTACTAAAGCTGCTTTGGGTGGTTAGAACCTGTTCAGACGATGTGTTGGAAAGTTGGTCGAGGAAGTAGTTTGTCTCAACCATATGGGCCGAAGCCCTACCTGCAACTGTAAGCAGTAGTCCGAACACTACAAACGGCGTTAATTTTCGAAGAGTCATCTCACAAATCCCTCTAAAAAATCTGTGCTTACGGGCAAGTTCCAACAGCAGTTGCTCGTAGAACATCCTAATGCTAGCTTGCCAAGCTCAAAATGTACTTCTGAATGTACCCATGGATTTTAGGAGACGAGCAGTTGCGGCTGTTCTGTGCTGGACACTAAGGCCGGATCAGGCTGCGTTCAACGTTGCGGCGATATAGGGCAACGGCCTGTGCCCGTTGAATGGGCATATAGGTCAACATGGTACCGATGCCAATACTGTTGGCGATGAGACCAAATGTAATCCAGGGGTTGCTGAGGGCTAGGCCTTGAATAAGCCCTAGGCTAGTGCCCAGTAAGCCCGTTAATAACGATAGGCCAATCGAAAATTTTGGTTGGAAGCCGCGCTGCCAAAATCGATCAATGGTTAACCCATTCATCACACCAATGATG
>JBCDFI010000204.1:0-8771 GCA_039178155.1 Cyanobacteria bacterium P01_H01_bin.105 | reverse complement strand
GCGCGCTCGGTAGTCGGTTGGCAAACATACTCGCGTCAGGCTGCCATTAATGGTTCTGATAACTGTGCCCAAGCACTGAGGGGGGTTGTGGTAGACCCTTTACAATATGACTGGGAAGGAGATATTCACCCTAAAACCCCCTATTCAGAGACCGTCATCTATGAGCTACATGTGGGTGGGTTTACGCAACATCCCAATTCCGGTCTACCCGATGAGAAACGGGGTACCTATGCCGGACTGATTGAAAAAATTCCATACTTGCAGTCTTTGGGCATTACGGCAGTAGAACTAATGCCGGTGCAACAGTTTGATCCCAACGATGCACCAGCGGAAAGATCTAACTATTGGGGCTATAGTCCGATTGCTTTTTTTGCTCCCCACCACGAGTATAGTTCTCGATCCGATACTTTAGGACCAGTAGATGAGTTTAGGGATTTGGTTAAAGCTCTTCATAAAGCGGGCATTGAGGTCATCTTAGATGTCGTCTTCAACCACACTGCCGAGGGCAATCATGAGGGCCCGACTCTATCGTTTCGAGGACTAAGTAACGAGTCGTACTACATTCTTGAAAACAACAAAACCTACTATAAAAATTACAGCGGCTGTGGAAATACAGTTAAAACCAGTGCCATTAGCGGGTATCTCATCTTAGATTGTTTGCGCTACTGGGTCTCAGAGATGCATGTGGATGGGTTTCGTTTTGATCTAGCCTCGGTGCTTTCTCGGGGGGTTACAGGAGAACCCCTGGCCAACCCTCCGATTTTATGGATGATCAATACCGATCCGGCATTGGCCGGGACAAAAATAATTGCTGAGGCCTGGGATGCAGCCGGTCTCTATCAGGTAGGACGCTTTGCTGGAGAACGCTTTGCAGAATGGAATGGCCCTTATCGAGATGAGGTGCGACGGTTTATTCGAGGAGATAATGGCGTTATTCGGACCCTGGCCGATCGAATTGTTGGTAGTCCCGATATATACGTGCAATGGCAGCGTGGCCCTAACTACAGCGTCCATTTCTTTACCTGTCACGATGGGTTTACCCTCTATGATCTAGTCAGCTACAACGGCAAACATAATCAGGCGAATGGTGAAGATAACCGTGATGGTGCTGATGCCAACTGGAGCTGGAATTGTGGAACAGAAGGACCTACTAACGATCAGGCTATTCAATCCCTCCGATTGAAACAAGCGAAAAATCTATTCACCCTATGGGCAATGTCTCAGGGGACACCCATGATGTTGATGGGGGATGAGGTGTTGCGATCGCAACAGGGCAACAACAATGCTTACTGTCAAAACAATGAACTCAGTTGGTTTGATTGGGACGCGGTCACGACCCAGAGTGATTTTCTCAGATTTGTAAAAGAGCTAATTACGTTTGTTCAATCTTTGCAGATCTTTAAACATGACTATCCATTAATTGTCACCCCTCAACCTATTTCAGAACCAGCGATTACCTGGCACGGAGTCAAGCTAGGAAAACCCGACTGGAGCTACTACTCCCATAGTTTAGCCTTTACCCTAGGATATCGACAGCACCATGAATTGCTCCATATTATTTTTAATGCCTTTTATGAGCCGCTCACCTTTGAACTGCCACTTTTACCAGAGGGACAATTTTGGCGACGCATCGTAGATACCGGCTTAAATGCTCCAGAAGATTTTTGTACCATAGACGTTGCCCCAAGAGTTGAATCCCCCCTCTATCAGGTAAAGCCCCGAGCCTCAGTCATCTTGATGGCTAAATAACAACCGGTGACCCTGCTAGTTCTACCCATCCATCTCTTAGCCTGCAGCTTGCATAGGTTTCATCGCTATATCAGCCGTCAAAGGACAGGCACAATTGTCTTGCTCTAGCCATTGTTGACCCACCTGGTGCAGGGCAGTAATTACAGGTTGCAACTCTTTCCCTTTGTCTGTGATTGCATACTCAACCCGTGGCGGCACCTCTGCATAAGCCTGCCGCGCAACTAATCCATGCTCCTCCAAACTGCGAAGTCTAACCGTTAATGTTTTAGAACTGACTCCAGGCAAAGCCTTTAGCAGCTCATTAGTACGGCGTTCCTGTTCCCAAAGCTCTCGCAGGATTAAAATTGACCACTTACTACCCAGAATATCTACCACAAACTGAATAGGACACTGTGGTGTTAAGCAATCATCACTATTGAGCATGAACAGTCTCTAAATTAAGATGGTTCTGCTTTGATTATCCTTAATCGTGTGAAGTCTGAACCGTATAAAAGCTTAAAATTTTGAAAAATTGATGTTGCTAATCCTCAGTATGAAATAGGATGCTTTTAAAAGATTGGCGTACTCTTTAAATAAACAACGGCAAAAATTAAGCTTTTTGTAAGACACGTCTATAATCTATATAAGGCAGTATTTTTTTATCTGAGGTAAGTTTAATTTTTTCCTTGGTTTCCCTAAGCCACCTGTCAGAAACAACCTTGTAATTTCAGAGAAGCGTAGGAAGATAACAGTAACGACAGCAAGAGACTATCAGCAGATTTAAGTTGTTGCTAATGATTGCTTTTGAGTTTTCTCTCTGTCACCCTACAAACGATGGGAGAACTAGCATCTGAAGGTATTGACCCATAGCCACTCATTCAAAGGAGATTCCTCATATGAAAGTAGTTCTTCAAGGCAAAAATATTGAGATCACGGATGCCATTCGCAATTATGCTCATCAAAAAATTGGTAAGGCCGTACACCACTTTGAAAATTTGGTGACCGAGGTTGATATTAACCTGTCCGTCAACCAAAACACCCAGAAGCAGGTTAAACAAACGGCTGAGGTGACGACCTATGCAAAAGGGACCATCATTCGAGCCATGGAAAAACATGAGAATCTCTACAGCAGTATTGATTTAGTGGCTGATAAAATTACCCGGCAGTTGAAAAAATACAAGGAAAAACACCAGCAGCGGGCTCAGGTTCAACAGATCGATCAAGAAAATACCCCTGAACTATCGATCGATCCGACCGCCATTATTAATGAGCATAGTCCTGTATTGCCTCCCTCGGTCGTGCGCAATAAATTCTTTGCTATGCCACCTCTATCGGTGCAAGAGGCCTTAGAAAAACTCCAACTCATCGACCATGACTTTTACATGTTTCAAAATTCAAGTACTGGAGCTATGAATGTTATCTATGAGCGCAATCACGGTGGTTATGGTTTGATTCAGCCTCATTAAACCGCTGATACCGCCTTATAATTTGGGCTTTGATACTCAACCTCTAGGACTGACGGCTGCTATGGATGGTAAGGCACTGCTGAAGGCATACGACACTGGCGAACGTGATTTTTCTGGGTTGACGCTGGTGGAGTTGGAGCTACTTCAGCGTGATCTAAGTGATGCCAACTTTAGCAGCTCGGATTTACGTCAGTCTCGCTTGGGTCGTACTCATTTTTGTCGGGCTAAGTTTGAGCGTAGCAACTTAAGCGAATCTATTCTTTGGGGTAGCGATTTACGCAGCGCTAATCTAAGAAACGCGCAGCTACGAGAGACCGATCTCAGTAGTGCGCTTTTGAGTCAGGCCAACTTACACCAGGCCAACTTAGTAAAAGCTAGTTTGTCGGGAGCAAATTTGAGTAGTGCCAATCTAGCGATGGCCTGTCTAATTGAGGCTGATTTGCGCTCAAACGCTGACCAGCGGACCGATTTAGGAAAGGCTAATCTTAATCAAGCGGACTTGAGCTATGCGCTGTTGAGCGGTGCGATTTTGCGCGGTGCTAATCTGTCCCAGGCTAAGCTGTGCCGCGCTAAATTAGCAAAAGACTATCGACCTGGAAGTTTTCCCACCGATCTCAGCGAAGTCAATCTGGAGGGGGCTGACTTGAGCTACGCCGACCTGACCGGTGTGAATTTGAAGGAGGCCAACCTGCGCGGAGCCGATTTGACCGGGACCTTGCTACACCAGGCGCAGCTACATCAGACCATCATGCCGGATGGGCAACGCCATGGATAGCCATCGGCTCTAGCGGCTTTGCCCCGACTCCCGTTTAAGCATAAAGCTAGCTACGAGAATACCGGCAATGGCTAGCAGTGCCATGGGATAAAACACGTATATATAGGTTCCCCCCCAATCGCGAATTTGGCCAGTGGCTAAGGTGCCAATCAGAGCCCCAACTCCGTAGGCTGTAAATACGGTGCCATAGTTTTGGGCATAGTTATCGGGGTTAAAAAAGCGCAGGGTAATAGTCGGAGCCATGGCTAACCAGCCACCCAAACAAAACCATAACAAACAGAAGGCAATCAAATAGGTGAGCACCTGTCCCTGGCGGGCGTTGATCATCATTAGGCAGGCAATGAGGACTAACCCGTAGGAGGCAATGGCCACGTAATGGGGCTTGACCTGATCGCACAGCCAGCCAAACAAGGGCCGACTAAAGCCATTAAATAGGGCAAATAGGGCTACGCTGTTAGCGGCCAGCTCTGGCTTAATTTGAATAATCTCTTCCCCTACGGGCCCGGAAATACCGATGGCGCTTAACCCAATTAGGGTGCCAATGGCATAGCAGATCCATAGGCCATAGAACGATCTGCTTTTAAATAAACTGGTGGGGTAGCTGGATTTACCCATGGTTCCAGGAGCCGCTCGATATTGCCGAGGGTGCCAGCCTTTGGGGGGGAGTTTTAGTGCGATCGCAATTCCCAGAATAATTGCTGTAAACAGCACACCCAAAATTTGCAGTGTGGACCTCACCGTGTAAGCATCAATTAAATAGTTAGCCAGGGGAGCCGTCACCAAAGGAGAGAGACCGAATCCCACAATTGTCGTGCCCACCGCCAGACCTTGTTTGTCAGGAAACCAGCGAGAGACTACCACCATCGGCATCCCATAGGTAGTCCCCACGCCCGTACCAGCAATCACCCCATAGGTGAATGTCAAAATACCAATATGGGTAGCAAAGCTAGACAGCACATAGCCTAGCCCGACTGCTAGCCCCCCTATGACAGTTATCAAGCGAGTGCCCAATCGGTTAACGTAGGCACCGGTAATGGGCATCAGGGCTGCATAGAAAACAAGCGCGATTGTATACGGCAACAAACTCGCCGTTGCGCTAATATTAAGCTCGCTTTCTAAAGGCTTTCTAAAGATACTCCAGGAGTAAACGCTTCCTGAACATAACAACACTCCCATACCCAAGGGAATTAGCAACCATCGGCCTTGTTCTGCGGGCAGTCCAAAGAGCTTGAGATCTAAATCAGCAGGCGTCACAGGTTTATCTGCCGTCATGGGGCCTCACTTAAATGCTGCTGGAGTGATTATGGCGCTGATGAGTCTGGAAAACTGTATTCTCTATACCGTTCTCTGGGGGGTGATACTAACAGAATTCTGAAGATATCTCTGCAAAAATCTGGCTACCGAACAGTCTGCCTCAAAGCTTCGGCATCAATAGGTGGGATTAAATACAGCCGTAGTAAGTCCCCGACGGTACCCGCGACAAGAGATGCTTTACGCAGAAATTTCCAGACCTTAGGTGCGCTCCCCTCAGCGATGTTTTTGAGCTTGAGATTGCGCTCAGCACAGCGGTCGAGACGCTTAAAGAACTCAGGATGATCGACATCGAGAATGACTGGAAAAGCGCGGGCTGAAGTATTGTTGGTTTCGCGAATGACATCAGTGTCAAACTGAGTAGCATCGAGGCCAAGCATCTCGTAAAATTTGGTCCGTTCGTGAACGGTGAGGCTGTGGGTGGCAAAAACGGACAGTAAAAAGAAGCGACTCCAGAGGCGAGACTGCCAGGTGTTCCACATACTGGACTGCGATCGCAACAACGCCTTAAAAATATCGCCATGGCGATTCTCGTCCTGACACCAGCTTTCAAAGTAGTTAAACAGCGGATAGAAACGGTTTTCTGGATGTTGCTCTAGATGACGATGGATTAAAATATAGCGCCAGTAGCCAATTTTCTCTGATAGATACACCGCGTAGATGACCCACTCCACCGGGAAAAACGTATAGTCCCGTTTTTTAGTCAACTTACCGAGATCTAAGGAGATATTAAAATCCGCCATGGCCTTATTGAGAAAACCTGCATGGCGAGCCTCATCGCGGGCCATTAGCGAAAAGATTTCTGCCAAAAGAGGACTGCGTCCTTTTAGCTTGCGTGATAGTTCTTTAAACAATAGAAAACCTGAAAATTCTGAAACACAAGAACGCTCCAGGTAATCCACAAATGCCTGCCGTTCCTCCCCCTGGATGTGGTCCCAGGTTTGTTGAAACGCCTCATTGCGGACAAAGTGATGGCGATTATAATCAGCCTTCATTTCAGTCAGCATCGCCTGTAAATCTACCTCGCCTTCCGAAAGATCTAAGTCGGCTGCTTTATCAAAGTCGGTGGTATAGAAACGAGGTGTTAGTAGATTCTCTTCAACCTGGGATTTATGGCTGGCTGCAACACTAGCAGGGGATGATACGGTGCTGACCATATAATTTATTCCTCAAAATCTATTCATAGCTTTGTAGATATAGAAAGAGTAATATGATTCGACGTAGATAGCACAGGCATCACATTTTTTTAATTCTCTTAAATTCTGTCAGCTACCTTAAAACATAGATTCCATACATTTTTTTCCAGTAGGTAAGTATGGTTTCTAAATAATTGCTTAATCAAACACTGTGCTCAAAAAGTAAAGTTTTGAAAACGAAAATGAGAGACAATCGCTTAATCACTATATGGTGATAAAAGCTAAAACCTGTTGCGAAAGATTTTATCTATGAGTCTTCAGATCAACCGCTTACAGACTGCCGCTCCTGTATCCACGGCAAATACTCCAGCCTTGCCACCGAGTGACGGTCGTCAGCGATTCAAGCAATATGTACAAACATTGCAGGATACAATTTGCTCTGGTCTAGAGCAGCTAGACGGGCAGGCAACGTTTCAAGAAGATGTCTGGCAGCGAGACGGTGGTGGCGGTGGTCGCACTCGAGTGATTCGAGACGGACGCGTCTTTGAGCAGGGGGGTGTCAACTTTTCGGAAGTGTGGGGAGACACTCTACCCCCAGCAATTTTGATCCAACGTCCTGAGGCAGCGGGCCATGGGTTTTATGCTACAGGTACGTCCATGGTGCTCCATCCCCGCAATCCCTATGTGCCAACGGTGCATCTCAATTATCGTTACTTTGAGGCTGGTCCCGTGTGGTGGTTTGGTGGCGGTGTGGATCTCACCCCCTACTATCCAACAGTTGAGGATGTGGTCCACTTCCACACAACTCTAAAACAAGCCTGCGATCAGCATCATCCTGATTTTTATCCCGCCTTTAAGCGATGGTGTGACGAATATTTTTATCTCAAGCATCGCAAAGAGGCCCGAGGTGTTGGTGGTCTTTTCTTTGATTATTTGGACTATCGTGGCAGTCTTTACTCGGGGTCCAATGTAGCGGGTGAGGCAGCAAACTATAGTCAACAAGTAGGGCCTGTGAGCCAAAACTGGGAGGAGTGGTTTGCCTTTGTGCAAAGTTGTGGCAATGCCTTTTTGCCAGC
The DNA here is from genome assembly GCA_039178155.1 of Cyanobacteria bacterium P01_H01_bin.105. Lineage (GTDB taxonomy): Bacteria > Cyanobacteriota > Cyanobacteriia > Phormidesmidales > Phormidesmidaceae > Leptothoe. Next base: position 1,279 of record JBCDFI010000204.1, on the reverse strand, counting down.
TTATTTACCTATTGCAGAACAGCATCAAGATAAACCCTATGGCGATCGCGAACGAGAGTTTCAGCTCTATCGTCGAGGGCGCTATGTTGAATTTAATCTGGTGTATGATCGAGGGACTATATTTGGTCTGCAAACCAATGGTCGGGCTGAGTCGATATTAATGTCACTCCCCCCTATGGTTCGCTGGCAATATGGCTATGAGCCTCAGCCCGACACCCCCGAAGCAGAGCTGACCAATGTCTTTCTCAAGCCCCAGAATTGGGTAGGCTGAACGTTACGCCTTGTTAAAAAGCTTTTCGGCAAGGAATAACGGTGAGTATCTCCAATCAGTCTAGAGATACATAAACCAGAGGGAGAGATCCTAGCTCCCATCATGCTCTATTAAGGAGGTTCCTTGCCCTTTCTCTTTTGAAGTCTCTTTGTAAGAGGCTCTTTGCTGACTAAATGTAATCGTTGGAGATAATTGCCATGGAGCACAATTTAGCGCTAAGTCTACGAGAAGGTACACAACGCTCCCATACGCTGGCGGAAAATACAGCCTATATGAAATGTTTTCTCAAAGGGATTGTTGAGAAAGAACCCTTTCGTCAGTTAATGGCTAATTTATACTTTGTTTACAATGCTCTAGAAGAAGCCATCCGACGTCATGCTCAGCACGCTGTTGTTGGAGCTATGTATTTTCCAAGCTTGGAACGAGTAGCCCAGTTAGAAAAAGATTTGTTTTTTTATTATGGTGCTAACTGGCGTAACGAAATCACTCCTTCTCCTTCAGGTCTACGCTATGTAGAGCATGTCCAGGTCCTTGCAGATCAAAAACCTGCATTGCTGGTCGCCCATGCCTATGTCCGCTATATGGGCGATCTCTCCGGTGGTCAGGGGTTAAAGACTGTTGTAAAATCTGCTTTAGAGCTGACTGATGGCCAGGGTACGGCCTTTTATGAATTTGATGATATTCCCACAGTTGAAGCGCGCCGAGCGTTTAAGGGTCAATATAGAGACGCCCTAAATTCGCTACCCATTAGTGAGAGTTTGGCGCAGGAGATTGTGGATGAAGCAAACCTTGCGTTTCGACTCAATCAAGCTGTTATGCACGACCTAGAACCCTTAATTAAAGATGCTATTGGTGACCATGACTTTGATCTTATTACTCATCAAGATCGTCCTGGTAGTACAGAACGTCACCCCCGGTCTCCTGAGCTAGTGCTAGCAGACTAATCGCTTTGTCCATCGGATTCCTCTTTTAGCATGGACTCTTATATCCCCCTTATGGGGGATATTT
>JBCDFI010000203.1:0-8835 GCA_039178155.1 Cyanobacteria bacterium P01_H01_bin.105 | reverse complement strand
TGAATAGGTAGCTACGACATTCTTGCCACCGGCTCGATTGGCCATAAAGGCCTGAGTTTTCTCGGGAGAGCGGTTGTAAACAGAAATTGGAAACCCATTGCGCTCGACATTAAGAGCTAGGTTTTCTCCCATTACCGCCAGTCCAATTACTCCAAAACTTTGTGCCATAACCTGCTTCCTAGTATCTAAATGTGTGGCCATATTCAAAACTCGAATCTTTCGTGGAGGAAAACTGAGAGTTCGGACTTAAATATGGTGTTGGCGCTGTCTTGGCTACCAGCGTAGACACTATTCTCTAAAACATGGACGGACTCATAGGTTTTCTTCAAACTCCACAGAATAAGCCTGTAGTTAAGGTTTCATTTGCTACAAAGTAATTGAACGTGACCGCTCTACAAGCGCTGCAAGAGTAGTCAGACGGCTTTCTTTGCTGTAGATGGTTTAGTAAATGTGTTTTATAGTACAATTGAACTGTTAACGAGTTTAGATTCAGATCAAGATATTTCTTAATCAATTGCAATGGCTACTTTGTCACCAAGACGACCTATGGGAAACCGAGGTTACGGCATGATGTATCAAAATGTGAGCCACTGTGTTTTTTACAAGGGATTTGTTTAGGTTTTATCCAACGCCTTCACAGTAGTTCGGTTTGAAGACTATTTGCTGCCAAACGTTTTTTAGCTCCCAATTTGCGTTATGCCTACTCCTACAATGAAGCTCCTTAGCATCGACCTGGGTCGTACAGCCACTAAAACCTGTGTTAAGCGCAATCAGGCCGATGTGGTGTTGGTCCCTTCGAATGTCGCACATTTGACGGTAGAGCAGGTTCGACGCGGTGGGTTTGAGTCGCAGCCTAGCGATCCCCTCTTGGACATGTGGCTGGAATATCAGGGTAAGGGCTATGCCGTCGGGCAGCTAGCCGCTGATTTTGGAGCCGATTTGGGAGTGGGGCGCTCAAAGGTCGATGATGCATTGGTCAAAACCTTGGCCTGTGTAGGGTATTTTGGCCTCACCGGTAATCTAGGTGTTGTGTTGGGGCTGCCCTATCATTCCCAAGAGCAGTTTGATAGCGAAAAGTCTGAGATTATCAGTCTGCTGAGTTCTCCCCATGTCATGATCTATCGAGGGCAGTCGATGGAAATTAATGTGGAAAAGGTCTGGGTTATGCCTGAGGGATATGGCAGCTTGATCTGGAGCGAAGCACAGAGTAAACGAGCGACGAGTCCTGATTTTCCGAATCTGTCGGTAGCCATTGTCGATATTGGTCATCAAACCACCGATTTTTTAGCGATTGATCGGTTTCGATTTGCCCGTGGGGCGTCTCAGAGCGAATCATTTGGGATGGCTCAGTTTTATGAACGGGTGGCGGCGCAGATTGATGGCGCAGATAGTCAGTCTTTATCCCTGATTTCGGCTGTGCATAATGCTGAAGGTGAGCGTTTCTATCGTCCTAAAGGGGCGTCACGTCCAACAGACTTGGATGAAATCTTGCCTAGTTTGCGTAAGAGTTTTGCCCGTGAACTGTCGCAGCTCTTTTTAAGCTGGTTGCCAGAACGAGCTACCGATGTAATTGTGACCGGCGGTGGCGGTGAGTTTTTCTGGAGCGAGTTGAGGCCGTTATTAAAAGAGGCCCGACTTAAGGGGCATTTGGCTAAGCCCTCGCGACAGGCAAATGCGCTGGGGCAGTATATCTATGGTGAAGCCCAATTAGCCAGTCTCAAAGCAGCGGCGGTGGTAGCTAGCTGATTACCTGATTAGCTTTCATATCGCCCTAGATTGACGGGCTACCCCTGGCTATGAGTTATTAGGGGCAGTGTTATTTGCTGCTGACTAATTATGGCCGCTAAATCCATCCGTAAAAGTGTTTCCTTTGACGATAGTGATGGGGATCGGGCTTTATTGGATGCGATCGCATCCCATCAGTCTGAGCATCAGCAAACCTTTAGCGACCTGTGCAAGTATGCACTACATCAATACCTACTTAGTCGAGAGCCCACCCAGTCCGTGCTGCTATTCATGGAGCTGCAGCATCAGATTGCCCAGCTAGGTGTTCGGGTCGCGACCCTCGAAGACAATTCCAACATTGTCTCAGCACTGAATCAACCAGACACCCAGCATACTGGCATCTCCAAAGATATACCTAAAGAACAGTCTGAGCCCGCAGCCCATCAATCAGCTGATGAGACAATTATCGATGATCCCATCCTGAGTCGCTTGGGGCCTCTACTAGATGACTTTTAATCTGGGAAATTTTTGGTGTTCTCAACACAATCTTTAAAAAAAGTGTGAACTAACGTCTGACACTTCATAAAATCTTGCCCACCTTTGCGAGCAACACCAGTAGCATAAATTTAAGGGTGTATCAAGAACTTTACATATTCGGGGGTTTCAATGATCTCATTGCTTCTATAGCCAGTTTGCTTCTATACGATCAAGTGCGCTGGCATGAACTGAGGTGATTGATGCATAGTCTGTAACGTTTAGCTGGTTCACCAACCGACTGTAATGGAAAAACTGAATGTAGCAGCGGCAGCGGGTCGCTGGCTGTCTTTGGTGTGTGCATCCTTAGGGATGGTGCTGTTGATACCCAAGACTGTCAGTGCTCAGTCTGCTCTAACCTGGGCTAGGGTAGAACTCACACGCAACCAGGTGCAGTTATTTAGGAATGGTCAATCGCGCAATGCTCGGGTCTCCGATGTTCTTGGCATTGGCGATGCCCTGAGTACGGCTCGCAGAGCCCGAGCAGAACTGCGTTTTAATGATGGTTCCTTGGCCCGCATAGGCGAAAGCGCTGTTTTTCGATTCACCCCCAATACTCGCAATTTTCGTCTTTCCAACGGCACAGTTCTGCTGCTGATTCCTCCCGGACAGGGGCGAACGACGATTCAAACCCCGAATGCCACAACAGGTATCCGGGGTTCAGCGCTGTTTGTTCGCTTTGTGCCCGAAACTGGCACGACAATTATTGGTGCCCTTACCAATAATCCAGAAGGTCCAATGATGGCCTTCAATCAAGATGGCTCTATCCAACAGCCGCTCTACGCTGGGGAAATGGCTGTGTTGAATAAAGACGGCACCCTGGAGCGCTTCTCTTTTGACTTAGATGAATTCTATGCCACCAGCGATTTGGTAGCCGGTCTAAAGCTAGAGGATCTTGATGCTTCTACGGGTGATGCTGCCATTGATGCGGTCAGACAGGAAATTCAAGATGCATTAGAAGGAGATAGCTTTGAGGACGGGGACGACGTTATTCAAAATCCAGCGTTTCTCTCTGCCAATGCATCTACACCTGCCGCTTCAGCCGCGACTATACCTGATTTTTCGGTATCTCCTGCAGCTGCCTTTTTGGAGCAGCGTGGGCTAAATGAAGGATTTGAAAATGAGGTCAGCGCTACAGTGAACCAATCCGCTGAGCCGACTGCTTCAGAGCCAAATCCTCCCACTCCGCCCTCTGAACCCCCAGCACCTGAGCCCCCAGCACCTGAGCCCCCAGCACCTGAGCCCCCAGCGCCTAAACCGCCCACCGCGCCTGAGCCACCCACTGCGCCTGAGCCACCCACTGCGCCTGAGCCACCCACTGCGCCCGAGCCACCTACCGCGCCCGAGCCCCCCACGCCTAAACCGCCTACCGCGCCCGAGCCACCTACCGCGCCCGAGCCCCCAGCGCCTAAACCGCCTACCGCGCCTGAGCCACCTACCGCGCCTGAGCCACCCACTGCGCCCGAGCCACCCACTGCGCCCGAGCCACCTACAGTACCCCAGCCGCCCACGGTACCCCAGCCGCCCACAGTACCCCAGCCGCCCACGGTACCTGAAAAACCAGGATCGCCCATTGAGCCTGTTCGGCCCATTACGATGCCTGCGCCAACAGTCCCTGCGCCAACAGTCCCGGAGGCGTCACCTGCACCGATTGATACACCCAATCAATTTCCCATAGAGTCTGTTGTGCCTACAGTGGCCTCCCCACAGGCCATCGTTGCACCTATTGAGACTATTGTTGCGCCGACTGCACCTATAGCTGCACCCGTGACTGCGCCGGTTATACCTGTAGCTGCGCCGGTTGCACCCGTGACTGCGCCGGTTATACCTGTAGCTGCGCCAGCTGAGCCCCCAGAAACGGTAATCCCTATTAGTACTAGTGGATTTGATACTCTTGTAGAAATCAATCCTATTGAGTCTGTTCGAGAACCTGAAGCTGAGGTTCAAACAGAGCGTCTACCAGCAGCTGTGATTGTTCCGGCAACGTCCATAGAGCCGACACCAGAGACTTCGGTAGAATCCTCAGAGATTCCGACCAACTAATCTAAAAAGAACAAAAGAGCCATAAAACGTCTTTTGTTTTCTCTCTTCTACACCTGGGGAGCGCTAGCTTTATGGGGAAACAGCTGTTTTAGAGACTGTTGTCGCTGTTCTCGCGTCTCGATGTCCGACCACCAGAGGGATTCATAAAAGAAAAATGAAACGCCAGCGTAGCTGCGATCGCGAGTAGCCTCGACCTGTTCTTGAATTCGTTCCATCGGTACAGGTCGTCCACGCAAGCCACTCAATACTCCCACCGCTGTTGGGATATGACGGCGCGCCATTTGGGCCGGGTCACGGTTCATTTCCCAGACAAATCGACCCAGGTCACTACGATAGAGTTGAACAATTAACTCTTCCACATAGCCTTGGTTTACCCAGGTATCCCAGTCCTGTAAAAAGTGCTTGTAGGCAAACTCATGGGGGTTGGGAGATACCGACATAATGGCGGTGGGCTGGCGGGCTTTTACGACTTCAAAGGTACGCCGCATGACATCGGTGATTTTGTCAGCCCGCCAGCGGGTCCATTCAGGATCATAGATATCGGTCGGTGGAGCCTGACCGTTGTGCTCCTGTCGATACAGACTCACGGTGTAGGAATCGTAGCCATAGGCAGCCGGTAGACCAAAATGGTCATCTACCTGAAAGCCGTCAACCGGGTAGTTTGCCATCAGCTCGCCCACCATGTCGAGCATAAACTGCTGTACTTCGGGATGGAAGGGATTGAGCCACACCCGATTGTGGGTGCCTTCTGCTTTGACCGTGCTGCCGTCGGCCTTTTGGGTTAACCACTCTGGATGGCGGCGAGCCAGAGCCGAGTCAGCCGGAGCCATAAACCCAAACTCAAACCAAGGAATAACCCGCAAACCCAACGGGTGAGCTAGGCTGATCAGTTCTAGCAACATATCGCGGTCGCCCTGGGCCGCTTCTAAAGCCTCGTTACGTTCGCCAGTGTCATCGACATCGGGGTATAGCCCTTGTTGGTAGCCAAAGGTTTGCTTAGCTACAGCGCTGGGGTACAGGGTATAGCCCCAGTTCCAAACGGTCGGATATACCGTATTAAAATTGAGCGCTGCTAACCGCTGTAATCCTGGTTCTAGGGCGTCCCGAGAAAATAAAACCTGACTGTCAATATTCGTCATCCATACCCCACGAATCTCCCGTTGAGGACTAGTCTGTGGGGGAATAGTCTCTGGTTGGACTCGATTGGGCACCAGGGCCGCCACTGTTGGATCGGCACTGGCCGCACACAGTACATTAGCTGCCATCCCATAGGAGGCACTACGATTGGGGTACAGCTGTGATTGAGATCTGGGCAATAGAGCCAGAGCATGGGGTTCGGTCGGAATCACTCCCTGGGCCAACGCGGCCGCTACCCCTTCGCGGTATGTAGGCAAGATCAGGGCGCTGTCGCGGAATGTGGCCTCTACTAGCTGTGTGGCGTTGACCTGGTAAGGCAGGGCCGCACCGGTGGTCAGAACCGATAGAGTTTGCGATCGCAAAATTGACTGCTCCCCCTCGGCCGCATTTCCCAATGCCGCAGTCAGTAGCTGCTCCACTTCCGTCGCACCATCAAACGTTAGTCCCAGGGCTGCATTAGCCTGGGCAAACTCACCTGGAAAAGCTGCTAACACGGCTGCAGCAAACTGCCGTTGGGAGATCGGTTGAGACGCGTAGCTTACCGGTTCTAGATCTAAAATCTGACGCTGCACCAGAGCCGCAACACAGGGCTGCTGTCGCCAGTCAGTAGCCTGTGCCCCCAGTCCGAACCCCCCTAGCCAAAAACAGATTAAGAAACTTAAAAGCCCATAGCGCCAGAGCTTTGACCGTATAAAAGCCATAAAAAAAGACATTCCCTCTGTATCAGCCTCCGCTACGCTTGGCCCGATAGCCCTTTTCAATCAATAAGGCTACCAACTTAGGTACATGTTCCCCTTGAATTTCGATCGTATTATCCTTAACCGTTCCGCCAGAGCCACACTGAGCTTTTAGGGTTTTAGCAAGTTTGGTTAAGGTTTCAGGCGCATGTTGAAACCCACTCACAATCGTTACCTTTTTACCTTTACGGCCCTTGCCGCTCACCTGTACTCGCAGATCTTGCTCAGCCGGTGGTCGGTCCGGTACCGCTCTTTCCATTGCCGGGTTTTGACCAAATTCCGAATACACCACGCGATCCGTCGCCTGACGGGTTTTCTTACCCTTCTGCTTTGCCATTAGAGGCTCCTTGTTAGCCAGAAAATTGCCGTTACTGATTTATTAGATGATGCTCTGATCCTAGACCAGTGCGAGTAGCTAAGATCTGGCCAAGAAACCCATGCCGACGATCAGCAATGTTCGCCAGAAAATCAACCCAGCAAAAACTAGAACCTGCCGACGTAATGACCCCGCAAGCTTGAGGTTTTAACGAGCACCCCTAGCTAATCTCAAACCTTTAATCCCAAAAACTTTCCCACGCATTTCGGGGCTGGTTGGGAGTTGTTTGCCCAGACTCTTCAAAGGTCGGAATCTCTAACGGAGGTGCTTCTGAACTCTCAGCAGATGGCAGTACCTGGGAACGACCGGGTACTGTGACCGAGGGGGAATTGCTAAAAGCGCCCGATGGCGGTGTAGAAAAAGGACTAGCACCGTTTGTGCCCTGGTTAAACGAGGGAAGAGATACAGGGGGCACGTACCCAGTTGTCCCTGGAGGAGGAGACATGTTCGGCGTAGTGCGAATAAACGGCTGATTGAGACCTCCTAAACTACCAGGTACGACTCCGGTGTCAGTCTGCTCAAAGGAAAATGTTGGTGTATTGCTGCCTTCGCTGGGCGTCGCAGTACTGTTGCTGCCCGGTAACGTAGACAAGTCTGAATTTATTGGGTCTGAGTCTGTCTGAGTAGAATTAGCCGCTTGCTCAGCTTGCTGACGAGCTAAGGCCTCAGCCAAGGCATTAGGCGGTAACACACCCGATGCCTGAGCACCCGATGATTGATCAGCCTCGGACTGCAGTGTTAAAACCGATTCAGTCGGTCTTTGCACCGGTACAGCCAAGTTATCCTTCGCAGCTTGAAAGTTCGACCCTCTGGCCCGTGTTCCTAGAAAACTGTAATCATCGATATAACGGGTTAAACGCTCTACCCCTGACTCACCCGTTTCTCCTGAAATACCCAACGCTTCATTGAGCGATGCCGCAGCACTTAGATCTCCGCCTGCAGTTAGCGCAGAAATATCTGAATCAAGCTGAGCTAAGAGCAGCTCTACATTGTCTAGTTCAGCAGCGACTGCCTGCTCTTCGGGAGTTAGAGATTCGAGCAGCGCATCAGTAGAGGTAGAATCGCCGGAAAACCCTGAATCTGCCTCCCCTAGCTGCCAGAGCTGGCCTGGGTTTTGACGATATTCCCAGGCATATACGCCTACAATTCCTGTCACCAAAATACCAAGCCACAGCCACGGATTGAATACGGTCTGTAATCGAGATGGAAAGTATCGAACAGAGGGAGGTAACCGCATAAGTTAAATGCCCCCGATAACGATGGTTAATCGTGTGGGTAGCTATAAAAAGCAGAAGGAAACGAAGGAACGCCGATCGAATAGCACAGCTCTATGCTGGCATGTATAAAAAATATTGCCCACAGAAACGTAACAATAGCTTCGGTGGCATAGATGCTAAAAGCCTCTTTGTAGAAGATTATAGGTCATGGGAAAATGTAACGATAAACATATTGATGAGGTTTAGTGTAGTTGCGGATGGCGCTTCTAAAAAGCCGCAGTATACTAGGTCAGGAATTATTGAGTGTTGCGTTAGAGCTAAGATCGATGCTCAAAAATTCTGTTAGGCGTTCTGACCTTTTAAACAGGCTTTCTTGATTATCTTAAGATTGTGACAGTTGGGCAGGGCGTACCAGGGTTAGCATCCATCTCAGTAAATACGAGTCATAGATTAAGTAGATACCCATTGGCGATTTGGTAGCACAGGTAATGTCTACTTCTAAGGTCCCTAAGCTCCCACTTACAGGCGACGGCGAAGCCAACAGCATTCGCTACGAGGTGAATCCGGCCATCGCTCTAAAAGCGCTGACCGATATTTATAAACAAGTCCAGCAATATCAGATTCAGCTACGACAGTTAGCCCACAAAATTCATCAGATTTATGCAGAGGGTCCGGTGGTATCAGGCTGGCTTGCTTCCGAAGCCAGCTTAAATGCTGCTGTCAAATATTCACATCATTCTGACCCTGGTCAAGAGCTGCATACTAAGGCCCAAACTAAACCTGCTAAAACCCTGGAGGCGATGGATGTTGCCTTATTTCGCCATGGGGATGCGAATGATTTGATGAACTACCTATCGGCTCTAGAAAGCGCCATGCTCGAAGAGAGTGTATCTGGCGCTCCTTTGGTCAAAGAGTCTCAGGTCAAAGAGTCTCAGTCAAGTCCATTGGTGAACGATAGCCCAAATAATGGCCTGCACAGCGATCTTAATAGTGGCCAAAACAATGGCTCAAGTCAGTACTATTTGTGTCGATTAGCCAGCACTGGCCAACTTCAGGCGGAACCCTG
>JBCDFI010000202.1:0-8836 GCA_039178155.1 Cyanobacteria bacterium P01_H01_bin.105 | reverse complement strand
GTGGTACGGGTATTGGTAGGGTTTGCTGTAGCCTCTGTTTTAGCGGTCATCTTAGGGATTATTATTGGCTGGTTTCAAATTGCTGAAGATCTTTTAATGCCAGCATTAGAACTGCTTAGACCCATACCGGCTGTCGCCTGGATTCCGCTTGCCATTTTAATGTTTCCCAACGCCGAAACGGGAATGATTTACATCACCTTTATTGGTGCATTCTTTCCGGTTTTAATCAGCACGATTCGTGCGGTTGAAAATATTCTGCATGACATTGTTCTGATCCGGGTAGGTCAATGCCTGGGGGCCAACCAATGGCATGTTTTCAAGGATATTGTCATCCCAGGTGCCCTGCCTGGTATTGCCGGTGGATTGACCATAGGCATGGGCAATGCCTGGTTTTGTCTAGTGACTGCTGAGATTCTGGCCGGTCGGTACGGTGTGGGCTACATTACTTGGGAGTCCTATGTTACATCCAACTATCCTCCCATTGTTATGGGCATGTTGCTGATTGGGTTGATGGGGGCTCTCAGTTCATGGGCAGTTGGACGCAGCACCGCAGCCTTGATGCCCTGGCGTGTGATCAAAAAACAGGATGCTTAAAGCAGGAGTGCCCACCATGATAAAAGAGGTTATAACAGCATCAGCGGCGACAACATCTGAGGCCAAAGGCTCGGTCAATGTGGAAGGAATTTCGATGATCTTTAATCGAAAGGGCCACTCCACCCAGGTTTTAGATTCGATCAATTTACAAATAAAGCCGGGAGAACTGGTTTGTCTTTTAGGTCCCTCAGGCTGTGGTAAGTCGACGCTGCTAAACATCATTGCCGGTTTTATCAAACCCACGGCTGGCTATGTCATGGTCGATCAGCAGCAGGTGAAAAAGCCAGGGGCCGATCGAGGATTTGTCTTTCAGCAGTATTCGTTACTCCCCTGGAAAACAACCTATCAAAATGTTGAGTTTGGTCTCAAGATTAAGGGTATTCCCAAATCAGAACGAGAGGATATGGTGGGGGAATATCTAAATCTAGTGGGCTTAGGCAAATATCGCAATGCTTACCCAAGCCAGCTTTCCGGAGGAATGCAGCAGCGGGCCAGTATTGTTAGAGCCTTGGTTAATTCACCCTCAGTATTGTTGATGGATGAACCTTTTGCCGCCTTAGATGCTCAAACTCGGCACATGATGCAGGAATTGTTGCTTAATATCTGGGAGACATTAAAAACTACGGTTATTTTTGTTACCCACGATATTGAAGAAGCGGTCTTTTTGGGCGATCGCATTTTTGTGATGGGTGTACAGCCAGGTCGCATCAAAGCAGAGTTGGATATCCCCCTAGTCAGACCACGCCATGTTGATGACATGCTAACACCAGAGTTTGGCCAGCTTAATCGTCAGGTCTTTGAATTAATTCGAGAAGAAACACTAAAGAGTATGGAGACTCACTAGGGCTACTGAAATATCTAGGCATTTTATCCATACAACACATGCTCAATCTTACCGGTCTAACTACGTTAGTTGGACTAGCTCTAGTAACCGGAATAGCCTTGCTAGCAAAAAGCTTACAACAGCTGCCGGGATTGGGATTATTTAGTCCCCTGATTTTGGCTGTCTTATTGGGTATTTTGGTCAAAAATACAGTCGGAGTTCCCAAAATCTGTCAGTCAGGCATCACGTTCTCGCTCAAACGCGTTTTAAGGTTAGCGATTATTTTAATGGGCCTACAGCTAAGCTTGCTTCAGCTTATCCAGGTTGGTCCCGTCGGGCTGATGATTGTTGCCGCCACCGTTGGTTCTACTTTTGTCTTTACCTGTTGGTTGGGACATCAGCTTGGCGTTAGCCGTAAGCTAGCCCATCTGATTGCTGCAGGCACTTCAATCTGCGGCGCATCGGCTGTAGTGGCCACCAATACTCTCGTGGAGGGCCAAGATGAAGATGTGGCCTATGCTATTACGATCGTGACGGTATTTGGCACAATTTCGATGTTACTTTATCCTTTGCTCTCAACGATGCTCCAGCTAACGCCAGCCGCTTTTGGGGTCTGGTCTGGAACATCTATTCATGAGGTGGCTCAGGTGGTAGCTGCAGCATTTCAACAGGGAGATGTTAGTGGTGAGTTAGCCACAGTGGCTAAGCTAGCTCGAATGCTATTTCTAGTTCCGATTATGCTAATGCTGAGAGCTATTTCAATGCGCTCAGGCCCAATGCCATCAGATCTTAGTCATCGTCTGCTGTCGCATTCTTTTAAGTCTAGGCAGCTACCTGTTCCTTGGTTTATTTTAGGCTTTGTAGCACTCATTGGCCTTAACAGTCTCGATCTGTTTTCTCCAGCCTTAAAAGATGGTTTGATTCAAGGTAACAAATTTCTGTTGACTATTTCATTAGCTGCCATGGGGCTAGAAACAGATCTTCTGAAGATGAAACAAACCGGTCTCAAGCCGCTTTACCTGGGGGGCGCTGCATGGTGCTTTATTTCACTGCTCAGTCTGGGCTTAATTAAGGCCTTTTACTAATTTTTCAGAAAGAGTTTATGGCGGTTTCCAAAAACTTGGGTTGTATCCAACTATTGACATCAATCTCACCCAGTTGCTCATTGCCTGGAATGACTTTGAGCTGTTGAATATGATCCGTAATCCAGTCCGTGCGAATTTGGGTTTCTGGGAAAAACAATCCTGTCCGATCTGATTGTTGATAATCAAGGGTTTTAGACACGATTTCAGGATCCAGTCTCACCCAGCTACTGACCAAGGAAAGAGCACTGGGTGTATTGACATACCAATGCTGTGCGGCAATCAAGGCTTTTAGATAGGCGACCACCAGCTCCGGATGCTGTTCAGCAAAGGCTTCTCTAACTACAATTCCGTGAAATGTTGGTAATTTGGTTAAGTCAGGATCATCTACTAAACGCCTGAACTGACCATGGTGACTGGCAATTTCGTGGAGAGGTGCAAAATAGGCGTAGCCATCGGCCTGGTCATTACGGGGGGTGAGGCGATCAATGCTCAGGTTATCAATTGAGTTTAAGGTGACTTCGTGAAGTAAATTTGCCTGGAATAGGGTACGCATCACCATGCCGTGGGCGGATGATGAAAAGGGAACGGCAATCACTCGATGGCGCAAATCATCTAGGCTACTGAGGGAAGAGCGACCAGGAACAATAATAGTATTCCCAGTGCCGTCAGGATTGCTGGCAACAAAGCTCACTAATCGAGTTTTGGTAGCGGGAGACGAATTGTGTTCTGAGGCCAGACTATCAGCCAAACCACTAAGTAACAGAGGGTAATCTCCTAAAATGCCAATGTCTAACTGTTGGGTTTGTAACCCTGCAGTAATGGGAGCCCCTGAGGTGAAATCATGCCATTTAATTTGATAGTGTGTTTTGCTGTACTGACCGCTTCTAGGTAAAAAATGTTCGAGTAGTCCCAGTCGCTGGATAATCACTCCCGCAGTCACGGTTTGGATGGTTTTATTTTGGGTACCGATAGCCAGCGTCAAGGTCTCTGAAGAGGTTTCGTAGGGTTGTCGTAGCCACAGGCTAGGGGATTGTAAGTGGGCCGTCGTAGCCGATTTAGAGAACGATTTCTGGATTCTAATCCTCTGAGCCCGTTCAGACTCTTTGGAGACTAGCTGAATGAATTGTTGCAAAGGGTCAGCGGGTTGGGTTTCAGCGTGATGCTTTTGTCCCTGACGCGGAGTAACCCTGGAGAGTCGTTTGGGCGTTAACATAAACAGCTGATACTCCAGGGCAAACTCCTGTAATGGGATGGCAACTAGGAGCTTGGCCTGACGTTCTGTCTGGAGCTGTAAGCTGGAGCAAAAGCCTAAATAGTGACCTTGGGTCAAAAATGTGCTCAACAAACTAGGCGATTGAACAAACTCTCGATGGGTAAAGTCTGGGAGGTGTGTACCCAACTCTGCAAGCCTTGTTTCTAAAGCGACGCGCTCTGGTGTGTTGGCAGCTGGAAATACCCAGGCCTCTGAGGTCAGATCGCGCAGACTCAGCCAGTGACATGGGGCTAATCGATGGTCAGCAGCCACCATCAAAAAATATTGAAAACTATCAATGGGTAGTGAGTCTATTTCATCAAAGCTATTGAGATTTGTCTCGGCAAAACCAATTTCAATCTCTCCTACGGTAATGGCCTGATGTAGCTGTTGCGCCGTGTCAAAGGGTAAACATTGCAGCTCGATATCGGGATATTTCTGACGATATTGAAACAGAATTTTGGGTAGCCATCCGCTGGCAATGCTAGCAGTACAGCCAATTTTCAAACGGCTATATTTTCCCTGTTTAATTTCATTAATCTCGTTGATCAAACGATTTTCTAACGCTAACAAACTGGGACCTGCGTCGAGTAAATAGCTGCCTACAGCCGTTAGCTTTATTTTGCGACCAAGTCGATGAAAAAGAGCGACGCCTAGGTGGGCCTCCAGGGACTTAATCTTAGCACTCACGGCAGGCTGGGTCAGATTTAGGGCGTCTGCTGCTTCTGTAAAACTCAGGTATCTTGCAACCTCTAAAAAAACTCTTAAATGATAAATTTCCACAACAAAATTCCTGGCGAGCTGGGCGGCGATTTAAAGGTCTACTGGCAAACCCAATTGGACATCTAAGCCATTGAACCTGGGCACAAATTAACCTCACTATTGCGCCATTACCTATCTAAATCAAGCCTGTACAGATCCGACATGACATTGCTGGTTTTTATGAGTATATAAAAAAAATGAATCGAAAAACAGTGCCTTTTGATACAAATGATCTTGAGGCAATCACTGAGTCTCTTTAGAATTATAGATAGTGAACATGGCAAGTTATGAATGTCTCCAAACAACGTTGTTTTAACAGGGCCATGTTCGACTTGAGATTTTTAGATTGGACCGCGAGTTTTCTATAGAAACCACACCGCTGAAGCCATGGCTTAAGAAAGTACTAGCTAATGCTTGCTTTTGATAAGCCTCCAACCGGTTGAGGTTTGATCACCTTATTGGAAATGAGGACTTTTGTGTGAATACTCAGCATCTGCAAACAGACTTTTTAGTGATTGGTGGAGGTACTGCCGGGACGATGGCGGGTATCAAGGCCAAGCAGGCTAATCCCGATGCCGATGTTTTAATCCTGGAGAAGGCTAATATCCGTCGTAGCGGTGCGATCGCAATGGGCATGGATGGCGTTAACACCGCCGTGATCCCCGGTAACTCTACCCCAGAACAGTATGTTAGGGAGATCACCATCGCCAACGACGGCGTTTTAGAACAAAAAAACGTTTACCAAACTGGACGCTGGGGATTTGAGGTTATCCAAGAACTGGAAAGCTGGGGTGTTAAATTTCAAAAAGACACTGAAGGTAATTACGACTTAAAACAGGTACACCGAGTGGGCAAGTATGTGTTGCCCATGCCCGAAGGCAAAGATTTAAAAAAGATTCTTGCACGGCAGGTGAAACGCCATAAGGTGCGGGTAACGAATCGGGTGATGGCTACCCGCGTGATGGTCAAAGATGGCCGCGTAATTGGGGCGGTGGGCTTTGATGTGCGCAAAGGAGACTTTGTGGTGATTCAGGCTAAGGCCGTGGTGTTGTGTACTGGAGCCTGCGGACGTCTGGGATTACCCGCATCCGGATATCTCTATGGTACCTATGAGAATCCCACAAATGCGGGTGACGGCTATTCTATGGCCTACCATGCTGGAGCGGAGCTGACCAACATTGAATGTTTTCAGATCAACCCCCTGATCAAAGACTACAACGGTCCCGCCTGTGCCTATGTGGCCAGTCCCTTTGGGGCCTACACCGCCAACGCCGAGGGGAATCGCTTCATCAGCTGCGACTACTGGAGCGGTCAGATGATGTTGGAAACCTGGAAAGAGCTGAACTCAGGCAAAGGTCCGGTACACCTGAAGATGTATCACCTGGATGACGACACCATTTCTGAAATTGAGCGGGTGCTGTGGGCTAATGAGCGGCCCAGTCGTGAGCGTTTCCATGAGGGACGAGGTCAGAACTATCGAACCGATGGTGTGGAGATGAACATTTCTGAAATTGGCCTGTGCAGTGGCCACAGTGCCTCGGGGGTGTGGGTCAACGACAAAGCCGAAACAACAGTGCCTGGTCTTTACGCGGCGGGTGACATGGCCAGTGTGCCCCACAACTACATGATTGGCGCATTTGTCTCTGGACGCCTGTCGGGCATCAATGCTATGGAATATGTAGAAGGGCTGGAGCATGTGGAGCCCGACCCCGAGTTTCTCGCGACAGAACAAGCTCGCATCTATGCTCCCTTGGAGCGCCCTGAAGGAGTGCCCCATACCCAAGTGGAGTACAAACTGCGGCGCTATGTGAATGATTATCTACAACCGCCTAAATCTCCTACCAAGATGGATATTGGTCTCGCCGCCTTTGAGAATTACCACGAGACCCTAGATTTGATGGGAGCCCAAGATCCCCATGAATTGATGCGCTGTATGGAGGTTCATTTTATTCGAGACTGTGCTGAAATGGCAGCACGGGCATCTCTTTATCGTAAAGAGAGTCGTTGGGGACTCTATCACTATCGTTTGGATTACCCTGAGAAAAACGACGAGGAATGGTTCTGTCATGTGAACTTAAAGAAAACAGAATCGGGAGGAATGGAAATGTTTAAGCGCCCGGTGGCTCCTTACATTGTGGAGGTGGATCTACAGCAGGAAGTGTATGACGTAGCGGCACGGTAGAGAGTAGGAATTTATCAAGAATGCTGACTGTGAGGCATAAGTTATTTAGGCCCCCAAACCCCCAATTCTGGGGGCTTCAGAAATTAGGCCAATTTATCGAAGGACAAAACTTCAAAGTCTCCCGATCTTGGGGGATTTAGGGGGCCTCCGAAAGGCTTGCCATATTCTGATAAATTCGCCAGTTGTTTACCCTAATCTACTAAATCTGTTCTTTAAGCGAGAAACCCATCTATGGCTCTAACCACCCAACGCGTTGATGTCCCCGTGATTGTGGACGAATCTAAATGTCTCGAAAAATGCAAGGCCTGTATCGAAGTCTGCCCTCTAGATGTATTGGTGAAAAACCCCGAGACTGGCAAAGCCTATATGAAATACGACGAGTGTTGGTTTTGTCTTCCCTGTGAGAAGGAGTGTCCCACCAATGCCATTACTGTTCAGATTCCGTTTCTACTGCGTTAGGGAGAAAACTCACCATGGCCCATACTGACCTTGACCCAGAAGTGGTGCAATGGGTAGAGATGTTGCGATCGCAAGACCTCAACGACCGCCTGGTTGCCGCCAAATCCCTGCAGCACCTGGGGGATGAAGACGCCATTGACGCCCTGATCCAGAGCCTGAACGATGAGAGCCCTAGAGTACAGGAGATTGCCGTCACCGCCCTTTGGGAAATGGCCAACCCGGTGGTGGTGCCGCCGCTGTTGGACTGCCTGAGTTCTGACCATGAACCCGATGTGCGAGAGGAAGCTCTGTCAGCCCTAAAAGAACTAGTCGTTCCTGACGATTTACTCAAGCTGTTGGACGCAATTCAAGTTGATGATGTCAACATCCAGCTAAACGTGCTGATTCTGTTGCGTAAAATTCATGATGCCCAGGCATTGCCCTATATTATGCCGTTCTTTGAATCTGAGAATCCGGTGCTGCGAGAGGCGTCGGTTGTCACCTTGCGGTACCTGAACCAGGTGGTGCGCTGTGAGCCGGCCCTGGTCTTGGCTAAGGATACCAATGATGAGGTTAGACGCTCGGCGATTTTGACCCTGGGCTATCTGAGTGATGAGGCGGTGGTGCCGATGCTGTGTGATGCGATCGCAGCTGATCCAGACTGGCAGGTGCGACGCAATGCGGCCCAATCCCTCGACCTCCATGCCACTGCTGCCGCTACCCCAGCCCTGACCCAAGCCATGGCAGATGACCACTGGCAGGTGCGCAAATTTACCGCCCGTGCCCTACAGAAAGTTGCCACCGATGAGACTATCCCCACACTGATCAAAGCCCTGTCTGACGAATATTCCGATGTACGCCGCGATGCCGCCATTGCCCTAGGCAATCTGGGTAATCCTGAGGTTTTACCAGCTCTAAAACAAACCCTGGACGATCCAGATCGAGACGTACAGATTTTCTCTCAGCGGGCCATTCAAAAGATTCAGGATCAGCTAGCGGAAGCGTCCAATGCCTAACCATGATTCTCCCTTTGTGCGCACCCCTCATCAGTCCCCCGATGCCGTTCCTGATAATCCGGTGATAGCCGCCCGCAAACAGGCTGTCATTCACTGTCTCAAGCAGGTGATTGAGCCGATTCTCAACAAAAACATTGTTGACCTGGGCATGGTGCGCAATCTGCGAGTGGTGGATAACTATGTGTATCTGAAACTCTATATTGGTGTCCACCAGCATCACCTTAAGGATCAAGCACAGTTAACCTTAGGAGATTTAGATTGGTGTCAAAAAGCCTATATTCAGATTTGCACCATTCCTGGAGTGCGTACTACGCTGGCCGTATCCAGCGGCAAGGGAGGCGTTGGCAAATCCACCACCGCCGTAAATCTAGCCGCTGCCTTAACAAAGACCGGCGCTAAGGTGGGTCTGCTCGATGCTGACATCTATGGTCCCAATGTGCCCCAGATGCTGGGCCTCGCTCAAACTTCGGTTGAGGTGATTGACACTCCAGAGGGGCAGCGATTTAAACCCTTGGAAGCCCATGGCATTAAGGTCATGTCGGTGGGGCTGCTGGCAGAGCCCGACCATCCGTTAGCATGGCGTGGTCCCGTCCTCCATAAGATTATCACCCAGTTTATCCAGGATGTGGATTGGGGAGAGTTAGACTATCTTTTGATCGATCTGCCTCCCGGTACCGGCGATGC
>JBCDFI010000201.1:0-8873 GCA_039178155.1 Cyanobacteria bacterium P01_H01_bin.105 | reverse complement strand
TTAGATCGCGCCCTGTCGTTTAGATCCCTCGCTGTCGTTTCGTCTGTCAGTCTCAACTTGAGCCTGATTAGTCTCTGTTCAACGACACTTACCACGCCAACATCTCTGTCGCGTCACGTCTAACCCCCTTGACATCTAACAGTCTGAAGCTCAATATTCTGTTCTTCAACCAGATCTAGTTGAAATTGCTGGGCAATTGTTGCCAGCAGTAATACGGCTTCCATCACTGCAAAACTTTTACCAATGCAAATGCGAGGACCATCACCGAAGGGGAAATAGACACCACGGGGTAACTGTTTTTCAAAATCATTTTTCTGATAATGCCGCCATCACATTGACTGTCTCTTGATGCTCTACCCAGTTCATGGAGACATTTAGGGCATTAGCAATGCTGGTCGCTGCGGAGCCCTGTATATCCTGATCAAAGAGCGTTTTCATCACGATGTTAAGGGTCAGCCGCATCATTTCCTCATGAACATCCAAGACAACCCCATCTTGCCAAGTTTCCAGCATGCGTTCGGTGTAATTCACCATTACAGCAGCGTAATTGTTAATCTACTTCTGATGAAAAACAGGCTGTGCCAGCCGCCGTTGTCGTTGCCAAAAACCTCCCTCATTAGTCAACAAACTATTGCCTACGAGATTGCTGAGTTGCTGCAAGTCTTTGGCTTTGATAAACGATGTCCGATCTTTTAATACATCAGCAATGTAATCATGATGATTCAACAAACAATACATTTCATCGTCAAATTTCAGCGGAACCATGCCTTCATACTGTTGCCGACATCGCTGCATAAATCCCAGTCGATCCTGACTAATTTCGCGGAGAGCGGTGGCAGCGTCGGGATGCTGGAGGGTCATTAAGTCTCGACTCATAGCTAGTTACTCCATTGCCTAATTTTATGAGTGAGTATTGCTCATGCTTTGCTACACGAGTAATGCTCATTTTTATGCTTGAAAAAATGAGCATTACTCACGAAAGGATACGTGGTCCCCTGTGAAAGATGCGTGTGCTTTTCCCTGCATCGGCCTAAAAGTAATGTTATTAAAGGGATGAAAGCCTGATTCGTTGGGGAGTAATGTGGAAAGTCTAGAGCAATCAGTCTACAAACGGCGCAAACTCAACCAGCATCTAATGGACAGGTTTATTCACAACTTAGACTTAGACGAGACTTTGATTAAATCACATCCCAACTATTCAAAGCTTTGTGACTATGGAACTCTAGTCTCCTAATTCTGTCCGGAGTATTGTGATATTGATTATATCGAGTCTGTCAATGGTGCTAGAGCTTTCGGTAATGACTGGGATGATCCACTCACAGTGCGAGCATCTGTTGAATACACATTTTGAGTTCAGCTTAAATCGCATCTATCCTTGAGAATCATCAGGATCATAGAAAAAGAATGTCATCAATGTGACTTCTAGTTTTCATCATAGTGCATTAAAAAAAATCCATCTTGCAAAGAAAAAACTCCGTCTGACGAAGAAAACAACGCTATTAAACCAGTACGATGGCGTTGCCCCTGTTCTAAATTCATCTGGTGCGTACCTTTATCATTCTCTGGCTGGGGCAGATTGCCTCTTCTGTTGGCAGCCACATGACTTATTTTGCCTTAACGCTCTGGGTATGGCAGCAAACTGAGTCGGCAACAGCGGTAGCGCTAATTTTGTTTTTTTATCAACTACCGCAGATTGCGATCGCACTGTTCTCCGGTCTCCTTATCGACCGAGTCTCTCGCAAGGCACTACTTATTATCAGCGACACTGGCTCTGCCTGCTGTACCATTTCCGTCGGCATTCTCGCCCTTACCCAAACACTACAGGTATGGCATTTGTATGTGATTGCTGCTGTTATCGGCTCGTTTGGCCATATCCAGTCCCTTACTTACACCACCATTATCCCGATGCTGGTCCCCCCAGAGCACCATGTGCGGGCCACAGGGCTAGGGGCTATGGCAGGATACAGTACAGGGATCTTTGCTCCTGCTCTGGCTGGTGTTCTGTATCCACTGATTGGGCTATTTGGCATTACGGCCATTGATATGGGGACATTTGCGATCGCAGCGCTCACTCTGTTATTTATAGCTATTCCTAACAACAATCACGCAGACAACGTAAGCGAAAGAACAGAGGCTACCCCATCTCTCTGGCAAACTATCACCTTTGGCTTTCGCTATATTTTTAATCACCCACAGCTGCGGACAATGATGATTGTTCTCTCCTGTTTTGTTTTTCTAAATCAAATTGGAGAAACCATCTATCAGCCAATGATTTTGGCTCGAACCGGTAACGATACCCAGTTGTTAGGTATGGTGGTTGCTGCAACAGGTATGGGTGGTCTTATCGGTGGCGCTATTTTGACCGCGACGGGTGGGTTTCGTAATCTCAAACGGGGTTTGCTTGTCGGTATACTCAGCGTTGGTCTTGGCAACTTGATCTTTGGTCTTGGCCAGGGGCCAGCTGTTTGGACCGGTGCTCGTCTGAGCGCATCCATTAGCGCACCGATGATTTTTAGCACCTATACTGCCTACTGGTATGCCACCGTGCCTGCCCACATTCAAGGACGTGCCTTTGCCGCCGATCATCTAATTGGTCTAAGCGTCGGAGCCTTGGCTAGCCTGGTGTCCGGACCGCTTGCTGACTATGTCCTTGAACCCATTGCCCAAACATCCGCTATCGGGTTTCAGCACGGTGCAGGCATGGCGTTACTTTACGTGCTTACAGCTATTGGAATATTACTAATAGGAATCATCGGCACAAGTCAGCTACCTCGACTGCATTCTCTTGATCAGCCTAACAGCAATTAATACAGAGCGAAGACATGCACAGATTGCATCAATGCTTTAGATTTTTGGATCAAAATCGTTTTTGAGAATAGATTGCAATAGTTTAAAGTTAATTGCTTTTGCCTCCGCTCATGCTGCGTCATGTCGTCCCCAACATTCAAGATTTATTTGAGGAATTAGACCAACCTTTCAATACTGACTGTTTGGAGCGGAGACCTGATGTCTTTACTGTGCCAGACAAATTTGGCAAGGGGTCAATTCAACGGTGGCATTTGCGTCCAGGGTTAGATCTGATTATCAATGACTTAAACTTTCGAGACCAGATCGTGATTGAACGCAACCATCCAGTGACTGATACCTCCATTGGTATGAGTTTTTGCATGGCTGGACAGATGCAGATCGAGGGATCTGGAGTTGATTCAATGGTGCAATTTAAAGCTAAGCAAGCTAATCTAGGCGTTATCAACGACACTAAAGGCAACATTCGATATGAGGCCAATCAGCCTGTTTTGTTAGTTCATATCCATGTTCAGCCCGATGTGATTAATCTGACCACTGGGGACGAGTTTGAGCAGTTACCCGCTCAGCTACGCAATGCGATCGCAGGCATTGACGCAGCCTATCATCAAAGCTCTGCCATGACACCGGTCATGCAGGCAACCATACAACAATTGCTAAACTGTCCATATCAGGGGTTTACTAAACAACTGTATGTAGAGAGCAAAGCAATTGAGCTAATTAGCCTATATTTTGAGCAATTATTGTCGGATACTAGCGTATTGACTACTCACTCTGATTTACTCTCAGATGAGAGAGCGCGCATTGTTTACGCTAGAGATATTTTGCTAGAACAGGTAGCAAAGCCACCCACATTATTAGAATTATCTCGGCAAGTGGGGCTGAATGATCGTAAGCTCAAGCAGGGATTCCGTCAGGTGTTTGGCACTACGGTGTTTGGTTATTTGCGCAACTATCGCATGCAGCAGGCCCAACAACTTTTGCTCAGTTCCAATAGCACCATTGCTGGTGTTGCCCAAGCGGTGGGCTATCGCAATCCTGAAGCCTTTAGTGTGGCTTTTCGGCGGACCTTTGCCATTAGCCCTAAAGCTTATCAGCTAGAGCGACGCTAAAAGTCCGGCTAACAAAGAAAAAAAGTCCGGCTAACAAAGAAAACTAGAGATTTGGCTAGTTACTATTTCCTCCATTAGAAATTATTGCTTAGCAGTAATTGCAATGTGAGGGAATCATCATGACCAGGGACATGAGGCTATGGATATTGTCGCCATTTGTAATCAGTATGCTGGGGTGGCATCTACCTGCCAGAGCAGAGCCTGACGCAATTGATACCATAGACAATGAAGCAGGCGCAGTCACTCTCCAGCTAGCCCAGGATAGTCAGTCTGAACCAGAACCATCTGCCCCATCTCAGCCAGAGTCTCTACGCATTTTAGTAACCGGTGATAACAACATTTACTATACCCCCGAGACCAGCACGGGGGTTGTCACCCCTATTTTAGAAAATCCCCAGTCTATTCAGGTAATTCCGCAACAGGTGCTCGACGATCAGCAGGTGCTAGGCCTCGATGAAGCCTTACGCAACATTGGTGGTGCCTCCGTCAGCTCAACGGAGGGTCGGGGCTTTCAGGTAAATCTACGCGGCTTTTCAGGAGTGCCGGTCTTTCGGGATGGATTTCGTCTCTTTAGCCCCAATGGCAATGGGGATGCCGCCGGACAGAATTTCCCAGAAATTGCCAATATTGAACGCATTGAAGTACTTAGGGGACCAGCATCGGCTCAGTTTGGCCAAATCGGTCCCGGTGGCGCTGTGAATGTGGTAACCAAAAAGCCCCTAGCTACGCCCTTTGCAGAGGCAGAATTTCAGATTGGTAACAATGGTCTGTTAAGACCGCGTGTAGATATATCAGGGCCGCTGAGCGACGATGGAGATTTTTTGTATCGCTTAAACGCAGTCTATACAAGTGAGGATGGGTTCCGAGACTTTGACCAGGATACTGAACAATTTTTTATATCACCAGCCCTCACCTGGAAAATTAGCGATCGCACCGACCTTAACCTACAGCTAGAGTACCTCAATGAGCAACGGCCTTTAGATACTGGCCTGGTGGCCTTTGGCGATGGGCTGGCCGATATTCCCCGCGATCGCGTCCTCGGTGAACTCGACGATGAGATTTCTAGCGACTATTTTAGTGCCGGTTACACCCTGGAGCATCGGTTTAGTGACAACTGGCAGCTGCGAAATGCCTTTCGCTATATCCGCGATGCTGACGATATTAGTGCCGCCCTCAGTTTTCCATTTATTGGCGGTCTGGATGAGGCCACCGGCACCCTCAATCGAGTCTTTGGTGAACAGAAAGTAAGCAACACAACCTATGCCCTACAAACCAATGCAGTGGGTAATTTTCCTACCGGGTCGATAGACCATACCCTGCTATTGGGTGTGGATTTAGCCCGCTATGAACTAAAATCAGAGTCATTTACAGACTTTTCATTACGGACACCCATTAACATCTTTGACCCGGTCTATGGTGCCGTAGCCAGACCCGAGCGCAGCGATGAGATACTATCCGGGGATACCATTGACACAGACAGTCTCCGACTTTATGTACAAGACCAAATCAAGCTTACAGACAACCTCAGTTTAGTGGCCGGACTGAGCTACGAAACCACTGAGCAAACAACAACTGACCTAATCGACGAGACCGAGTCAACCCTAAATGACGATGCCTTTACCCCCCTCATCGGCATCGTCTATCAGCCCCTGGAAACCGTCTCACTCTATGCGAACTATGCCCGGTCTTTTCTCCCCAACTCCGCCGTTACCATTTCAGGCGATCCCTTAGATCCTGAAGCAGGAGAAGGCTTTGAAGTGGGCATTAAAGCAGAATTGTTAGATCGCCGTTTGCTAGCAACCCTGGCCTACTTTAACCTAACCAAACAGAATGTAGCCACCGCAGACCCCACCAATCCTCGCTTTTCCGTAGCCACCGGAGAGCAACAAAGCCAGGGTATAGAACTAGATATCATTGGTGAGATTGCGCCCGGTTGGAATATTATTGGCTCCTATGCCTACATTGACGCAGAAGTCACAGAAGATAATCGGTTTGATCCAGGGAATCGCTTACCCGGTATCCCCGAACATAGTGCCAGCCTATGGACCACCTATGAAATTCAATCAGGCGATCTATCCGGCCTTGGCTTTGGCCTTGGTTTCAACTGGGTGGGTGAACGACAAGGAGATTTAGCCAACAGCTTTGAGCTAGATAGCTATTTTCTCACCAATGCAGCCATCTCCTATCAGCGAGATAACTGGCAATTTGCCCTCAATTTCAAAAACCTGTTTGATGTAGACTACATCACCGGTGCACCCCGCACCCGCACCCGAGGAATTGAACCAGGCGACCCATTCTCGGTAGTAGGCTCTTTCAGCTATCGATTTTAATCAATCTCTTAACCAAATCTAGGAGGCTGAATTAAACAACAGATTTACCTGCTGCTTATACGAAATCCTGATCAATGGCATTCGTTATCCCATAGCAGGCACAAGACCTGCCCCTACAAAGTTGTTTACTTAGAACCCATTAGAATGTCCACAGAAACCGATCCAGCATACATATAATTGACCTCGCCGTACCCCCAACTTAATGCCATTAGGGATAACCTAGTACGCTGGGTTTTAGGGCGGCGTTCCGGCCCTAACCAGGGGGTTTGGGGAACTCGGAGGGACCCCAAGCAACACTTTTAAACTCACATCAATCACCTAATTCTTAACAAACCTTAAAAGCCCGTCTCTTTTGGAACAATTCCATGGTGCAAAACTTACCATCTACAGCCCCTCCCCGTATAAAGCCCCATGAAAAATTTGTATTACTGAGCAGCCTATACACCTCTCAATTTTTACCCTCCGCATTTTTCTTTCGAGCCCTCCCCATTTTTATGCGCCAGGAAGGAGCTTCCCTAGAGGTCATTGGCCTACTCAGCCTGTTGACCCTACCCTGGATGCTCAAATTTCTCTGGGCTCCCCTGGTGGATCTCTATGGGTCTAAACGATGGGGGCATTACAAATCCTGGATTCTCATCACCCAAGGGTTGCTAGTACTCACATTACTGCTATGCGCATCGATCAATGCGGCAGCGCACCCGACACTTTTGTTTGGCAGTGTGTTAATAATTGCCACCCTGGCAGCTACCCAAGATATTGCTACCGATGCCCTGGCACTGGGATTATTAGCTCCCCACGAACGGGGCTGGGGTAATGGCATCCAAAGTGCAGGCCGCTCCATCGGTGGTCTCCTGGGAGGAGGTGTGATGCTGTTGGCCTTAAATCGAGTGGGTTGGACCATCAGTGTATGGATCTTGGCCGGGGGTGTTTTACTGGCGCTCGTGCCATTGTTAAGCTATCAAGAGAATTCTTTAATCTCTCGCCCCGTGGCAAAAACAGATAGAACAGCTGTTCGCTCCTCCCCGGTATCTATCTTGTCATCGATGAACCTAAAGAGATATCTAGATACTTTAATCAGCTTTGTACGCCGCCCTGGAGCCTGGCTGTGGCTGATGTTTATCGTGGTGTATGTGACTGGCGGCAGTATGGCCAGCACCATGTTTTCACCGCTATTGGTGGATGTTGGCCTGTCCATGGCCGACATCGGTTGGATGAAAGGCATTGTCGGGTCGGGGGCCGCCATTTTCGGGTCGTTTCTGGCGGGCGGGCTAATCCAACCTCTGGGTCGTCGTCGGGCGCTCATGCTGTTTGGGCTGCTGCAGGCGGGGGCCATTGCGTTGCTGATACTACCCGCCATCGGTATTACCCACATTGTTGTTCTTTATGCTGTCAGCAGCGGTGAAATCTTTGCCCGTGGCTTAACTAGCGCCGCTTTGTTCACTGTGATGATGGATAAAAGTCGCCGCGCCACTGCCGGTAGCGACTATACCCTGCAATCGTCGGCCTACATGGTCGGCCACCATGTGGGAATTCCAGCTCTGAGTGGCTTCATTGCTGGTGCGGTGGGCTACACGGGCGTTTTTGTCATTGGTATTTTACTGTGCCTAATTAGTGTGTGGCTAACAACCAAGGTGCTCAAGCAGGCTTATTAATAAAAAATTGAGGAGATTGAATATGCCCAGTTCCCCTAAAAACCCCGATGGTGCCCCCCTGACCGAAAAACGACGGATTGCGATCGCAAACCACCTAAACCAAGACCACCTAGAAGACATGTTGGCCTGTGTCAAAGCCCAAGAGGGATCAGACTGGGTCGAACAGGTTCGTGTCATCAGTTTAGATACAGCAGGCATCAATCTAGAAGTTAGCGACAGCGAGCGGATACACCCCTTACGGCTAGAGTTTCCGGTACCAGTGATGGGAGTCTTGGCCTTTAAGCGCACCCTTGGCACCCTGATTACCAAAAGCCGTGCCAAATTAGGTTGGGAATAAACAATCGAATGGCGTGATATTTGAACTCCATCAACGCTGTTAATCGAAAAGATGCTGCTACAAAAGAGATAATAACGATAGGTACCAGCTAGTCAACAAAATGTACTATTTGGCAGATGACTTTTCCAGTTGCTCCAGGGCCGTTGCGATCGCACGCTCTTTTTGAGGATCGGTTCCCTGGGCATACTCTACTGGAAATGGCACCACCACATCTGGGGTAACGCCCACCCCTTCTAGGCGTATCGTTTCATCTACATATACATCCGCGACTGCCACATACAGCAAACTATCATCGGGCATAATAAACGCCCGCCCGGCGGTCACAGCCCCGGCGGTGGTAGTCCCGACAACGGGGCCAATGTCATATTGCTGAAAGCCATAGGCCAGAATCTCTTTGGCACTGCGGCTACCCCCATTGACTAGCATGACTACTGGCTTTTTCCACTGACTGTGGTGGGTAACTCGAGTGCGATCTCGACCAACACTGGTCAGGCTAGGTCCCCTGGCCGTATAGAGATTAAGCGCCGTTAGCGGGGCTCCACCCCAGCCGTCTCGCAGATCCAGCACCAGAGCATCCGCATCCTTCAGACGGCCATAGAACAGTTCGTTCTCTAACATCTCCTGATACTGGTCCCCG
>JBCDFI010000200.1:0-8885 GCA_039178155.1 Cyanobacteria bacterium P01_H01_bin.105 | reverse complement strand
GTGTCGTTAGATATAAAGCATGCAAGTGGAGACGTTCGGACACTATCCAATCATCCTCAAACTGGCTTAAAAGTAGCCCATAGTCTCTCTGGATAATACTCATCAAGTAACCTAGCCGCTGACGAGGCTCACTGCAGCTGCGTGCTTGTTGAATGAGAGCCTTAATGCTGATGATATCTACGTTAAAATAACGAATATCTAGCGAGAGCCTACCATCTTGACAGGTTATAACAGAGTTTTCAGCTATGGAGAACTGACGATACAGTAGCTTTAGCGATTTTTGAAATAGATTTCTCCTTCTAACTTCATCAAGATGGGGCCAGAGTACCTCTGCTACTTGGTTACAGGCATGGCTACGCTGGTGGAAGTAGAGAAGGTATGCTAACAATTTTATGGCATCCTGATTGCGTATCGGTTGTGGTGTGTTGGAAGCGTCTTTTAGTTGAAATCTGCCCAATAGTTTGACTGTCCAAGTGGTCATACCGATTGTCACCCCGTTTGTTATTCCTGCCTACATCAAAACTTTAGGTGAAGTGATAACGCTGGAGTTTGCTAGTCTCACCCAATGTGTACGCAGTTTTGTGCAATGTTTTTGACCGAGAGTAGCCTGGTCTGGCTAGAAGCTATAGCTAGCACTAAAGTAAAAGCCATCGTCCTGAATATTGTCACCACGATCGTCTAAATCAACCAGGGGTAGGCCATAGTCCAATCGTAGGTTCAACCCATCGGTTGGCTGCCAAGCTAATCCGGTACCGATACTGGCCAAAAATCGCTGGGATGGTTGTGGGTTAGGATTGTCATTGTTATTCCAGACGGTACCCATTTCAAAAAATGGGATCAGCTGTAGCGTTGATTGTTGCTCTTGGTTGCGATCTAGGGTGATACGGTCTTCTACAGATAACCGAAAGCCGTTGTCTCCCGTGCGGATGTTCTGTCGATAACCACGGAGGGACTCGCCACCGCCAATTACAAATTGTTCAGAGGTCAGTAAGCTATCCGAGGCTAATTGTAAACCTCCTCGAATAATCAATAGATGATCGTCACTCAGACGTTGTAACCGCTGTACCTGACCCAACCAGCTAAAAAACTGACCATCGGGGATGTCTCCATCATTAGTAGTCGCATCAAATAAACCTGTTCCTATATTAAACAGAGAACGAAAGTTCCATGCTCCTTGGGAATCCCATTTTAAGTAGTCTTGTCCAAAGCGTACTATGGCCGTGCGCGTGGTTCCATCTTCCTCGGCACCGATTGAGATAGCCGTTGGTCGGTCAAACGCAAAGGTACGACCATCCTGATAACTGAGCCCCAGAGAGAGGGCAAATTCCTCATGAGGTTTGCGAATGAGTGGCTCTCGCCAGGTGATCTCATAGCGTTCGTTTTCTCCTTCAATATCAAAGGCATCGAAAGGAGATTCGGTTAATTTAGTATCCGAGAATGCTGTGCGTAGACGTATGCTCCCATCTCTAGGACTCACTGGAATTTGATAGGCAATATCCCAAAGATTAGACCCTCCTGTAAAGGATCGTTTGAAATCTACAGATAAGTCATCTCCTAATCCAGTTAAGTTTCGATAGCCCAGCATAGCTCCATAGCGCTCACTGCCCACACTGGGAGGAGAGTAATTGTCAACGCTAACCTCACCATAGAAGTTTGGAGCTTCATCCACTGTGATTGTCAGTATACTTTCCCCTACATTTTCACCGGCTTCCAAGGTGGATTCTATTCGATCAAACAACGAATTTAGTCGCAATAGGCGCAGCTGATTATCTAGCTCAACGACATTTAATGGTTCCATATCCGCTAAATTTAAACGGGATAGGACATAATCAGGCTTGATTTTTTTCAGACCTTGAATGTCAATATCTCCCAAATATCCCTCAATTATTTGGATCTCTACTATGCCATCGGTTAGTGTCTGTTCTGGAACAATTGCTTGAGACGTAAGATAACCCTGTTCTTGATAGAGTACAGTTATGCGTTCTGCAACCTGTTGTAAGTCATTTAAGGTAACAGAATTGCCTTCTAGGGGAGTGACTAAAGGAGCCAAACTTTCTTGAGAAAACAAAGTGCTCCCAATGACTGTCACACTACTGATCGAAATCAGGTCTGAGGGACTCGATGGAGCAGCTTGTGAGAGTTGTGAGGGTATATCTATCTTTGCAGGTATGGCGGTTGTATCTGAAAGTTTTGATCTTACTGGCGATGACTCTGCTGCCATTGCTACGGCTTGTTCAATAGATGCATATCCAAAGAATAAAACAATTCCATACCCTTGGAGAATCGCTCGAAAGAAAGAATTTTTGAGGCGCAACATGTTTCTACAACCGATAAAATCTATTAAGCAAAAATTTTGTGTTCTATCCAATTTATGCTTTGAAATTCAAAGGAGAGCTTTTTAGTACAACCCACATTCTGGGTCAGTGGTAATGCAGTAGCTACGTCCAGCATCCCAACGACGAACATCTCTCATAACGTTATTCCAATGCTCTTGAGCAGAAACAAAGCCTTCCATCCAGGTTAAGTTAGAGGCAGTTTCTCCAGAAATTGGGTTAGAAAAGTTGCCTAGGGGGCCTGTTCCTCCCAATCCATCTAATCCAAAATTGATGTTGTTACCGCTACCGGTAATGTTGTTGAACGTAGTACCTGCCAAAGCCTGTCCGTTGATGGTCAGCGTTCCATCATTGCCATTGGATATCCTAAAGCTGCCTGCTAAGACCTCTGCAAAATCGATATCAACACTGTCAGCATTAATGGTAATGTCACCCGCTGAGCTAGAACCAACAGCCAAAGCGCTGACTCCACGGGTTGTAAAACTACCTGGTGTGTTGATGGTAATGTCACCAGCATTTCCACCTGTGAGTAGTCCGCCGCCAGAGCCTACGGTTTCTGCTGAAATATTGCCTGCGGTTGCTGTAAGGTTAACGTTGCCACCATCTCCATTGCGAATAAAAACACGAGAAGAATAGATCGCGGCACCGGAGGCATCAATGTTGCCGAGGGTAAGTTCATTGCCTGTGATGTTGATGTCGCGGCCAAACGTGACAATCGAGTCGCTAGGGTTCATGGTGATGGGGCCGCCTGCTTCAAAGGTGATAGAACCGCTACCTTCTCGAAAGTCGAGACTGGCTGGTAAACCTGGTAATCCTTGGGGTTGCAAAGGTTCGATTGTAATACTGTTGGTGGCCTGAATGACAACGTTAGTATTGCCAGGTAATGTCTGTAGCTGGTTTTGTGAAATTGTTGTAGGACTGGCATCGCCAGCTAGTAATTGACCTGTAAAACCAACAGTCGTGCCACCTGGGGTAATTACAATATCTGTTGGGTCTAACAATAATGTTCCCATCTGGCCATTAGCGGCGGTGGTGTCTACGCTACCTTCATAAATGAGATGTTCTGCTCCAGAAACTTCTACAAAGCCACCGTCACCGCTATCAATACCGCCTCGAGCGTTGATCTCTCCAGCTAATGCTGTCGTGTCATCCGCCCAGACAATGACTTCACCACCATTGCCTGTATTGCCCGCATTGGCTGAGAGTATGCTGTTTGCATCCACCAGGGTATTGGTAGCGGTGGGCAATGTTCCTTGCCCTCGGTATTCTCCGCCGACTAAAACGGTGCCGCCGCCGGTGTGCCCTGAGGCGTCGACCATCGCGTCAATCAGGGCAATCTGGGGGCCAATAATCTGAACGGTGCCGCCCGTGTCAGCAGCGGTACTGACAGTGCCGCTAACAACGGTAGTGCCTGGAGTCTCTGCTCCGGCCAGGGTGATTTGGCCATTGGCGTTAACGTTTACTTGGGTCGCTAAGGGTAGCTCGCCTCCAGTCAGTAACGGCGCAAAGGAGGCAATTTCGCTGTTGCTTTGCCACGTTTCGGTATCCACGCCCAAGCTAATGACGGCACCTGCTTGGGAGATTCGCAACTGTCCCTGCTCCGGTACCGCAGCCAGGGTAACCGTGCCGCCGGGAGCTTCAATTGTGCCTAAATTAATGATGCGATCGCCCGCCAGGGTCAGGGTATGTCCGTCTTCGACGGCAAGTTCACCTGAATTCATGACGGTGCCCAGGGTGGCGGCATCAAAATTAAGGCTGGTGGGACTGCCGATAAGATCGGTATAGCTAACATCGCCGACCATGTTAAATAATTCATCGCCAAAACCGATACTATCTGCTGTTGTGGCAACAAAGTCTGCAGGAACATTAATTTGAGCGGTCTTGCCAAAAATAATACCGGCGGGATTGATGAGATATAAATTGGCATTGCCACCGCTGACCTGTACGGTGCCGTCAATCATGGAGGCATTACCACCGACAACTCGGCTAAGAATATTGTGTAGGGCAGGATCTGCCATAAAATTGGCGACTTGTTCAGCACTTAAGCCAAACTCGGTAAAGCTGTGGAACAAATTGGCTCCATCTCCCGAGAGACTGCCGCCGGTAATATCAAACTGATTACCATTCGAGATGATAGCGGTACCGGTCCCATCATCGGCGGCTGTAATCGGTTGTGTTAAGCCGCTTTGTGCTGTGGCTAGCCAGCATGAGATCGCAACCCCCAAGCATAACTTATGTTGTCCCATGGCTCTCCTTTAGTTTTAGCAATAGACAGATCTATTGAGTGTTTTTAGGGATGGTATCAACGCCCCATTACAGCAGCATTACAGGAATGTCAGGCTGCCATTACATAGGCCAAACTGTTTAGCAATGTCACAAACAAAATCAGAGAGGGGTAGATTTAACTCTTGACGAAATAGGCGCTTGAGTTCTAAATACTGTTGTCGTGCGGCCACGGGGCGACCCATAGCGACCTGGGCCCTCATCACATCCACATGGGCTTGTTCGGCATAGGGATCGGCTTTAACTGCCATCTGGGCATAGGCCGCTGCAACGGTAAACTGTTGAAGTTCTAGAAACGCATTGACAAGCTGATGCAAGGTATCTAAATAGAGGGTCTGCCAGTAGTAGCGTTCAGCCATTACCCAATTGTCGTCATACTGTTGTAGAAATAATCCGTAGTTTCTTTGAACAATCTGCTCTAAATAATTCAGCCGTTGACGAGCATTGGTGCAATGTTTAGCGTGGGTCAGTAAATCGTCAATCTGCCAGGTATCGACTGTAAAGTAGGTTGAATTTATCTGAACAGTGTCGCTACTACAGATCAGCACCTCGTTATTCTCTACATTCTCTATGGAGAGCTGTTGGCGCAGTGAATATAATGCAACCCGTAAACTGTTACGTCCTTTATCAGGTGCGCTTTCAGGCCATAGCATATCAGCTAGCAGGTCACGGGAATGGCTCTTTTGGTGAGAGAAAACTAAGAAGGCTAATAGTTTGGCTGTTTTCTGGGTGCGAAATGTCTGGGTGACTCCAGCGGAATCTTTGAGCTGAAATTGCCCTAGTAACTGAACGGTCCAAAGGTTCATATCGTTTGGTTACGCTCTCAGTGATGCAAGGTCACTGCTACCCTAAAAAAGAACTGCTGCAGAGACATTGCTGATGCTATCCAACCTACTATGCATTTTTATGCAAGACTTCTGGCTCAAATAGACACCATTGGCACTGGTTCTGTTCAGTGAGACATATACACCCATAAGCAGAACAGCTTTACCGACTGGTACCGGTGCCGACAAAATTTTCAATCGCTTCTGCAGTAGTGGGCAGGTCTGCTGTTAACACCTCACAGCCATTTTCAGTAATCAGCACGTCATTCTCAATGCGGATGCCTCGGACATCGGCAAACTGGGCGAGACGCTCCCAGTTGACCATGGTGGCGTAGCGATCGCACTTACCCTTGTCTTGCAAAATACCTGGCACCTGATAAAAACCAGGCTCAATCGTCACCACCATACCAGCCTGCAGTGGTCGGTCTAGCCGCAAAAAGCCTAACCCAAAGCGATCGCTGCGCGTCCGCCCCGGAGCATATCCTGCCAAATCGCCTAAGTCTTCCATATCATGCACATCTAATCCCAACAGATGACCCACACCATGGGGAAAGAACAGAGCATGGGCATCTTGTTCAACCAAATCATCTGGCCGACCGAGGAGAATCCCTAGATCTACTAGACCAGCTGCCAGGGTACGACAGGCCAACAGATGCAGCTCTCGATATTCCACCCCTGGTTTAGCCCTCTCAATACAGGCATTATGGGCTGCCAGCACCACATCGTAGAGATCTCGCTGGGTAGATGAGAATTTACCGCTCACAGGCCAGGTACGGGTAATATCCGAAGCCCAACCCGTCTCAGTTTCTGCACCGACATCAGCGAGGATCAAATCACTGTCTGCTAATGGATGATGGTAATGATTGTTGTGGAGCACTTCTCCATGAACGGTAACAATGCTGTTGTAGGCACAGGTCATGCCATGGGCCATAATTACCTGCTCCATGGTTGCCCGGATATGGGCTTCAGTCAGGTTTTTACCTAGCCCTGTAGCTGCCATCCCAGCCTTGTGGGCCATGACCGACACCCCAGCAGCCCGACGGATCTCAGACAGACCATGGTCATCGTGACACATCCGGAGCTGAACAATCGCCTGGAGTAAGTCAAGATCTTGAGCTTGGGATTGTTTGGCAATGGGAATTGAACGGTTCAGTAGCTGTTCTTGACAAGCGGCTGTAGCACTGTCTTGTACCTTGAGGGTAGCGACCTGCTCGCTGACAAAATGTTTTAGGTCTTCTAGGGGCAGGGCTTTACCAGCCCCAATTTTGTTTGCTAGCTCAGTACGCGTCGGGCTAGGTCCGTGCCATAGGGCCTGAGCCGGTGTGGCTTCATCCATAAACAAAATGAGATGCCCATCGGCCAGGTGAATCACAGCATTTTCGAGCGGTAGTCCGGCAAAGTAGAGAAAATGACTGCTGGGGCGAAAAGGATGGGTATTTGCTGGAAAATTGCGAGGAGTCGATTGGCCTGACCAAAGTAAGACCGGGGTATCAAAATGTTTAGCTAGCTGCCGACGGCGCTGTTTAAGGGTAGAGGCAAGAGTCATTGAAAGAGCAGGAAGGGATATTAAGAGGGGGCGGCTTAGGTGCGGTGCGGACTGTGATGCGGACTGTGATGCGGACTGTGATGCGGACTGTGAATATTAACCCGCCTTTATATCGTAACTGGGGGCGTTGATCCGGTTAGGATTGGCTGATACCAAGTTGAATAATGGACTCTAAATATAACTAAGCCTATGGTGCCTGCAAACGATGCGGAACGGTTGATTTTAGACCTAGTCACCCCTGTCAGCGATATAGAGACTGTGTCTTTAGGCAACAGTCTGGGTCGAGTATTGGGGCAAGCCATTTGCAGCCAGCTAGATTTTCCCCATTGGGATAATTCGGCCATGGATGGCTATGCTGTACGCTACGCTGATTTGGCAACGGCACCCGTCACCTTGAAGGTTGTAGAAGAAATTCCGGCGGGGCAGGTGCCTCAGCATGCGCTCCGATCAGGTGAGGCCGCGCGTATTTTTACCGGCGGTCTGCTACCGGCTGGAGCCGATACCGTTGTGATGCAAGAGAATACCCAACGCGAAGGTCAGCAGGTGAGCGTGTTGGTAGCGCCCTCGGCCCAGGCCTTTGTTCGTAAGCAGGGCAGTTTTTACCGGGCAGGAGCAGAGTTGCTAGGACCGGGCACTAAGATTGGAGCCGCTGAAATCGCGGTGTTGGCAGCGGCACAGTGTGGCTCGGTACCTGTATATCGACGGCCTCGAGTTGCCATATTGTCAACCGGGGATGAGCTTGTGGACATTAATCAGCCCTTGGGTCCTGGCCAGATTGTGGATTCTAATCGCTATGCCCTAACAGCACTGATTACTGAATCAGGAGCGGTACCTGTACCGATGGGAATTGTCCCAGACCAAAAAAATGCGACGCGACAGGCGGTTTCTGAGGCTCTGAGTCAAGCGGATATAGTGATTTCGTCTGGCGGTGTGTCTGTGGGCGACTATGACTATGTCGATCAAATTTTGGTCGAACTAGGGGCAACGATCCATATTCGATCAGTGGCGGTAAAACCAGGTAAGCCTCTGACGGTTGCGACCTTTGATAGTCCTAATAAAGACGATAACAGTGGCGGTAACAGTGGCGGAAAGCAGCAACTTTACTTTGGGCTACCGGGAAATCCGGTTTCATCGCTAGTGAGCTTTTGGCGGTTTGTACAACCTGCGTTGCGAAAGCTTTCTGGTGTCAATATGGGTTGGGCACCGACGTTTGTCTGGGCAAAAACCGCCAGTGATTTAAAGGCCAGTGGTCAGCGAGAGACCTATCTATGGGGGCAGCTTACCTCAGAGGACGACGGCTATCGATTTACATTAGCAACAGGCGGTCACAGCTCTGGAAATTTGGTTAACCTCAGTCGCACAAATGGATTAGCGGTGGTGCCGCTGGGGGCAACGGGGATTCAGGTGGGTAGCCTGGTGAGGGCATTAAGGATAGGCAATATTGGATAGGCAATATCGATTGTCTTGCTAGAATCCGTCTGGGACGACTACTTTAGACAGGGTTACCCAGGTAATAATTTTGCCGATTTTCTGGATGCCCGATCACTAATGTTGAATTACTTTAGTTAACTGACGGTATACAGTACTGATTCAGTGCGCTAAAGTATCGCCATCTTTAGCCCTAATTTTTCTCTGGCTGATACGTTTATGAGTCCCAAACGCAATCGTCGCCGTAAGCCTGTCCCTGTTCCGCGTAGTCGGCCACAGAGCCGGGAGGTGTCGCAAGTGCCGCCCAATCCACCATCGCCTTCCTATGCAGGGGTGGCTGCAACCGTTGCGGAGTCTGAACCTCAATCGTCCAGGCTGAGGGGAGCGTCGATGTTTCGATGGATTGGTAGTTGGCAGTTTTTATTGCTAACGACCCTGATGATTTTGTCAGGTAGTTTGGCGTTTGCGGTG
>JBCDFI010000199.1:0-8901 GCA_039178155.1 Cyanobacteria bacterium P01_H01_bin.105 | reverse complement strand
GGCTTACTGCTTGTCTGTGGATGAGAACTATCTCTGGAATATGTCACCAGGTCAACAAAAAGCCTATGAGTTGCTGTTGTCATTGCAGCAGGGTTCAGTGTACGCAATGACAACAATCCGGAAGCTAGCCGAAGCAATGGGATTGGAGGTGATTCGCGCCGCTTTGCAGCGCCTTGAGAATCTGCAAAGTATCGGAGCTATTAACGGATTAAAGTTATAAGCCTTGGTCGATCGAGCACAGTCCCCTCAGCTCAGCTAACCTGCTACCCTCATTATGCATAACCGCTTCTGACAGCCTAATCAGGAGCGGTTTTTTACGGCTGACCTAAACATAAATTGAAGTTACCAACTATCATAAATTAACAAATTATAGGCATGACTAAATTGACCAGAATCAGATTTTAGGCAACTTCCCAGCAGCTAATCTAGGCTAGGTGAATTCTCGCTCAAGATGTATAGCTATCGTATTTGTTTCTATCTGATTACGACCTGTGGTTTGTATGCAAAGACCGTAACCCGGATCAGTCCAAGTTAGAACAAATTCAACCAAACCCTCGTTAGTGACTCGACGAATAGGACTTATTTGTTTTGGATTGAAGGGTAAGGAGTTAACAATACCTTTAACAAAAGGTGAGCGAATTATCTTTTTGGAAAATTTCTTTAAGTATTCTTTCCCGTGATCATCTCTCAGAAAGATTTTCTTCTTTTCTGGAGGCACCTCGTCTTGCGGAATTAAAGCTAATAAAGTCTTTTTCTGTCTTTCAAACTGTAACCGACACCGCTCGTGAAAAAGTGTTCCCATGGCAGATAGAGTTAGATAGCTGACCTCATCAATAGGGACCTTCTCAATCATAGAGTCAAGAGAGGTAGTTTGCAGATCAATTTCAACTTGTGCCGCTTCGACAAGCTCTCTTGTGCTGTCTGCTGTAGCTATCTTATCAAAAACGACATAGTGATTGAGCCATAAGCTTAAATCCAGAGCAATCGGTTGAGGTGGTAGTTCAATTACTTTAGAAAATCGCTCGAACAGATAATAAACTGGAATGCCTAATGCTTGACCAATCATACCGGCAAAAGAGATCTGAGCCTTATAGCCGCCCGTAGCATTGATGGCGATCGCATCTGAACTATAGCAACGTACATCAGTGCTAATCTGTTGTACTAGATTCTTAAGACCTTTCTTTTGAAAATCTTCGACATTGCTATCTTTAAGGCCAATGAGCCGACGAGGCTTCTCTACTATCCCAAACTGAACAGGATTACTTTGGTGCTCATAATAGTAGACCAGTATCTCACAGATATTCTCAGCATCATTGGTATCCGAACTAAGAAAGATCAATCTATCCTGAGCATCCAGGTAATTGTTGCTGACGATGCTATTGATAGAGTTTATCTCGGCACCACATAGACGCGCTGAAGGGTCTTCCTTAAGTAGAGCTTCAGCTACCCGTTGCCAGTCTTCACTCTCCTGTGCTTGATAGGCAGGATGGTCTGTATCCAATCGTTTAAGGTTGCCCAAAAGACTGGTTCCAACAGTGCAAATTAAGGTATTTCTCATTGCTGATAGATAAAGCTTACCGACTGAAAGGATGCTGGCCCCACGTTAGGGACAATCCAGATTGCTCAAGTGCTTCGATAAATGGCGAAAGTTGGTTCTGCCCTTCGTGCCGCCAGATTTGAGTATCCTTGTGAAAAAGAGTCACAATCTCTAAAAACTTAGCTTCAGAAACTGGCAGCATACGATGCCATACAGAACTAACACTTAATTCTTTTGGCTTAGGTTTTCTACCTCCAACTGCAATTGTATTTTTGAAGGCCTTATAGTGAAACAATTTGATGGCTGTCGAACTCGAAGTCAGATGGCTGAATACAGCAACTCTGTCACGGTGCCAGGTTTCTGCCCATGAGCTGGGACGATTGTTAGCTGATTGGATAACATGCTGACATTTTTGGATCAAGTCGTCGATAAATATTGCTAACTCCTCAGATGATTTAGGCACGACAATATCGCGAGATTCCCAGTGGCATCCAATATGGAATTTGTTGAGCTTTGGATAATCGGGATAAAACTCTTTGTGCCAAACCCGACGCCATGATTTACCAAAGCCTCCCATGGTGTAGGCAAATTGCAATATTTGAAATAAAAACTCCACGTCGGTTGGGTTGCCGCTGAACCTTAATACACCTGGGATATTATAGGTTTTGGTTGGAGTGCCACTGGCGCTTTTATTCCTATTGGCTGGGTTGTCAGCAAATTTCAATATGCCTGAAACACTGTAGTCCTCAATTTTAGGATCATTGTTGCTTCGATCGTCCCATGTAATTTGTATCTTTCCGGGGCGCTCTGAGCTACCAAAGAAATTCCTTACCGCAGTATCAACCACTTGTCTATTGGCACATAGCCCACCTAGCAGTCTTTGGGTATGAGACCTCAAGGTTGCTTTAAACAGATTGGGACGAAATTCTGGGATATCCGTTCTCAAAACAGATTTTGTACCCATACCCGCTAGTCTAACCATGCGTACTGGGGGTGGATAGTTAGGAGCCTGTCCCGGCTCGTGGCCGCCCATGCCGTAACCTGTACTGGTTTTGCCGCCAACTCCTTGCTGTAAAGCGGCTTTCAAAAGCTCGTGGATCTCTTGCCAATCTACTTGAGTGTGCTCAGCAGCACTAAACTCAAAGACCATTTGAGGTCGATATAAGCTGATGAGTGCATATGCTGAAGCGTCCCCTTTATGTTCAACCTGGCGGGACTGTTGAGGATGTACTAGATCAGCAATGCGATCGCACCAGTTACCAACTGGATAGGCCCCGTGAAAACGAAAGCCGACAGTGCTCGGATCTAAACCTTGAGCGCCACCACAATATTTCTCTAGCTGTTCTTCGTCGCATACCCGGCGAAATAAACCTTTCACGCTACTGCCGGGAATAACTGGAATACCATTTTTCCCAATCACTGGTCTAGCAATACTGTCCTGTCCACAGTCACTAAACAAGCGCCAGGGAAATTCAACCTCAATCCGGTAGATACTCCCATCCCATCCCAACTTAGGTTCTTGATGCTGATAATGGGATTGATTTTGAGCCCCAGCGTGGGTCCATTGCTCCAGCCAGTTATCTAAATCCTGATTATCCTTACCAGCAAAATGTAAACTGCACCGTCCATCAATTTGGGCACGGTACATCATCGGAACTCTCTCGCTGTCGGGCGATAGCTGAGCAAGTATTTCAAATCCTCCTCTGATACCCATATTGATGTCCTATTGATTGCTTTTTTTAAGTCTGTAACGCTGGGTCCACCACACTAAAGAGTCGCATAGCTGTGTGAGCACCATCAGCGCAACACGCTGATCATCCAATGACAGTTGCCAAATTTTCTCAGCTGTAGCTTGAATACTATCCTCATCTTTAGCTCTAACAGTACACTTAGCGTCTGGAAGATCAATGCCTGTCGGTGCCAAAATTTCAGCTAGTTCTTTCCATACAGCTCGCCAGTATTTCGCCTTATTAGCGTCTTCCGGACGCTGTTCAAAACGTAAACGTTCTCCCCAAAAACGCTCCAGACCATAGGCGACTGCCATACGCATTTTGTGAGATTCATTTAATACATCATTATCTCGGTGATTGATCACCAGCTCTTGTGCTTTATGGTCTAGATTGTAAGGCTGCCATTTAGGAGATTTGGCGTTGGACGTAGGTCGAATTGCTTCTGTCATGATTTTCTATACAGATTGTTGTTTTAGCATGATTTGAGTACGGCCAAAGCCCACTGATTCTAGACCACCAAAGTACAGATCGTCTCTTTTGCCTATTTTGCTGTCGGTTAAGTAAGCTTGCCACTCAACTATCTCTCCCGTGGCTGTCTTTTTGCGTAAAGCGATTGGAAACGAGAGAATAGTCCCCTCAGGTAACGCTTCTACGTTGAAGAATGCCTTGTCAGCTGCTTTTTTCTGATTGGGGTCGAGCGCAACTCGACTCTGACGGTAAAGTGCCATATCGTGGATCATGGCGATCTCAGTATCGTCAACCACCACTAACAAATGCTTTTGCTCTCCTACTAATTCTGTAGGAAAGAAGTTGTTTAGCGCAGGGTCTCGGTCTTCTAATGGCAAAAAACCCAGATTGAAAAATAACTTCTTGATGTTGTTTTCTTGGTTACTGTAGTAACGATAAGGTTTAAAGTCA
Source organism: Cyanobacteria bacterium P01_H01_bin.105 (assembly GCA_039178155.1). Taxonomy (GTDB): domain Bacteria; phylum Cyanobacteriota; class Cyanobacteriia; order Phormidesmidales; family Phormidesmidaceae; genus Leptothoe. Next base: position 4,716 of record JBCDFI010000199.1, on the reverse strand, counting down.
GAATGATTATGACCAGTCAGCCGCTGATAGCGACGCAGTAGACGAGGGCATGAAACGTAAACGATTGGCTGATTAGGACAAAAAACAGGTATCCACAAAATTGAGGCATATTCAAATTTGACAATGCCTTCAGATGTCTCACCTGTATCAGCATCGTTACCATACCAGTAACCGACCTTTTCAGGATTGATTTCTCTCATATCGGCGCGGAAGCGGCCTCGGATAGAGCTACCGGGGATAATACCGGTTTGAGTGAACTGGTCGCGAAAAATGAGATTGAGGTTGCCGGTTTCTTCACCGGCGCTAGCACCAACGTGGAGGGGGGCTAGGGTTTCTATGAGGCCGTAGGCTTTTTGGTACATAAGAGATTAGTAAAGGCAGAGGATAGCAAACGAAAACGGAATACAGGACTAGCTAGCGATCGCATCTGAAGCCATAGCACTAGCCCGCACATTAACTGGCAGCGCTAGACCGCACCCCCAGCGATTAAGATGAGGACCCTCTTTAGGGAACCACTCGTTTGGCCATGCGTGCCAAGACTGTTTGATTGGCTGTTTTAGAATATAGATACTGCCTGCTGGTACCGTATAGCGACCTCGCGATAGCCGCTTTGGCTTGCCTTGAGGGCCTCCCAAGCGGTAGCGAAATGGGTCAGGTCGCTTGGTGAATATAGTGTCTATATTCTCGTTCCAGGACTGAGGCCACCGCTGAGAAAATCGATTAGACCCCCATACGGCAGGTGCCAAAAGGGCAAATGCGTCCCCGACGGGCTGATTGAGCAATTTTTTATGGCGTTCACTCAGCGAGTAGCTAGAAATATTAACCATATGGCCCTCACCACCAAACCGATACCAATCTTCAGGCAGTTCCATATTGGAGAGATAGACCAAACATGCATCCGGCTCAAGCTGTACCGCATTTTCTAAAAACAAACTCCCCTGAGCCTGGTCATCATCGTCGGTATTTGAAATAGCAACGTGACGCTGTCTATGATCCAAACGAGGATGTAAGTGAGGAACAAATTTCCACGGGCCTTTTTTTACGGCGGTAGGCTGTTTCCAATCATTGATAGACAGCCATGTTGAAGATTTATCGTATTTGCCAACAACGGTTTCACCAGATTCATCTAGCCAGCCGCTAGCAGTATCAGGCTGAGGGGCACCATGCCAGTAGAGAGTCTCGTCAATTTGGTCATCCTTGACAAGATGATTTATGGGGGTAGGTACATAGAATGTTTGCTCTTCACTTGTAATATCTTTCATCTGTCCCCAAAAGGGTCCGGCCACCTGAAGCGGTCTCACATCAATGTCATTGTGCTGTGCTGCATGAGCTGCAAAAACACCGGACAATGTAGCAGCACTGGGGGGAAAGCTACGGCCAGAACGGCCTACTAAGTTGTCAGGTGAAAGAAACCGTCCGGCACTTCCGTAAAGCAAGCCTAAGGGTTCAATAGCAATCAGGTATTCAAACATAGGGTTTTAGATGTTGCTCCGTTTGCTGTCACAAAGATGAAACCCGATTTTGGCCAGATTGATCACCCAGGTATTGAACGCGTCGTAAACTTTAGCTTGATCAATCGTTAGGTCGTTTTTATCGGTTGTGGTTTCATAGTGGTTATGATCGCCTAAAATCCCGGTTGACTGACGCACGCTGTGTTCGCTTTCGCTGTCGTAGCGGTGCCTGCCGCCGCTGTAAATATTCCACAAAATATCGCTATCGAGATCAAGACTGTCGTTTTGAAGAAGATCGTAAAGTAATCTTTTATCGGTTTCTACATTGGATATATTGTCAAGCTCAGCGGGAAAGTAAATCTTCATGAGACCGTGGGCTATCGCTGAGTGGTCCGTCAGAAATGCATGACGGCTTTCTAATATGGCTACGTCATTATAGAAATGGGTCCAGTTTTGGTTGCCGTTGCGATCGCAATAGTCTTCTAAAATTGTTAAAAACCGCCAGGGACATTGCCATTCGAGGTGTTTACCATCGCTGAAAAGAATACGTAAGGCGATGCGATCGCGACCGCTCTTTTTAGCCGATTTTTCAGCTAGCTGACAGTGCTGCAAAATGTCTCTTTGAGGAATCTGAGGTGATGCCCATACAAATCCTACACTGACGCTGATAGGCTGATCGTGGCGACTCCAGATATCGGACTTAAAGGTGTAAAACCAATCTAAGCATTCCTGAGCCTTAAGAGGATTCCTTGGTGCATTGCGATAGAGTGTCCCCAAAAAATCATCGCCACCTGCATAGACAATACGTCCGTCTTTGCGTAGCCTGAGTGCATCTGAAACTTGTTGGCCAGAGCGAGGTGAAGGAAGATACTCATCCAATGCGTAGCCCCAATTACGTAGCTGCTCGCTAAACTCGTGATAGGTATTTTCTTGCTCACTAGCAGCCTCAAATTTCTGACTTTGTTGGTCTAGGTATTTGCCTACTTGGTCGCCATCTCCTTGAAACCAGCCGGTCCAAAGAGTATCGCGTTCCATATCCTCGGCAGAAGCCGGTGTATCAGTCCAGCGACGATTTTTTCTAAATGACTTAGGTGTTTCTGCATTGGGAATATCGTCAAAGCCATCCATCACCTTTTCAATAGTGACTAAACGCTTAACTAACTCAGGAATACTTAGCTGTTCCCGTATGGTGATGGTAGCTCTTTGCGCATCAATTTTTTGACTAAGCTGCCGATAAAATGCGCGTACTTCAGTGTCTTCGTCTGCACTAGAACGATTGTGAGAGGCATGATACCCTAGCTGCGGCCAGGCGCGAGAATCTTGACCAGACAGGGTAGAACTTTCGCCAACATAATTAATACCGGTCCAGGCCCGAGCATATTTAACCTGATCCATCTGGTCTCGGGCGGCTTTAATACTGCTGCCGGTAGCCCAGAAAAATTCCCAGGCATGATTTTCCCATTCGCGCCAGGGGCGTTCCCACGTGTACTGCCCCTTACCATCTTTAGTGGGTCCGGGAACAGCCACTTCTATCCATTTTCGACAGTATCTGAGAAGATCTTTCCAGGCAGTGTGCATAGCCTGATAGGCATTATCTCGTGGAAAGTTTCCGCGAATAAAAATAAGGTTTGGAGTTCCCTGTGCCACATTAATATTTGCAGGTGAGATAATGGGGTCATTGGGCCAAGTGACGGTTTCAGGACAATTGAAATAGCTGCGTGCCGTATTGCAAATTTGGGTTGCTAAATAGGACAGAATAAAAGAACTACCGTAAAGGTCACGGAGTTTGCGTGACTTTTCGATAAATCCTTGAACGGGAGCGAACGTAATCGCTGTGTAGCAGTCAGTCATCGTCATTGTTGGATGAACTACAAGTATGCTACCTGTGCCTGGAAGAAGCCGTTTCCAAATTCTAGATAGACTTAATTTACGGAGAGAAGCTATGTAGCTTTCATTACGTATACACCTAAAATTGCTGTTTCTGGATTCTTTCAATGGTTTTGCTGGAAGAAGGGTTTTCCATAACCAGATAGGCTAAGGAGAAAATATGTCGATGGCTCACACAATGCTATGAATTTCAATCGATTTCGTCACTCTTCACAATGGCAGCGTTGGTTAACTGGGGTTGCTGGATTTTGCTTTGGTATTTTGTTGACAGCTATTACTGATGCTGTTGCTACTCAAAGTGTCACAGTTTTAATAGTAGTTGCTGGAATAACCCTATTGGCTTGGATTGCTAGCCAGCTTATTCAGAAGCCTGAAGGAATTGGTGTTTTAATCAGATCGCCTCAAACAATTCGTAACCTGAAAGAAGAAAAAGATTACGGACGGCACGGATTTATTGGTTTTGTTCCTATTTACCGCCCTTCATCCGGGAGCCCTAGTCAAGCACTCTCACCGGAAGAGCGTCAGCTAGCAATCCAAAATGCTGACCTCGATAGTCTTTGTTTCGAGCAATCTAATCTTGAACCGACGATTAGAGCTATTTGTGCCCACCGACATCATCTCAAATATTGCTGGCTGTTAGCTACGGTCGGAGATACCGCAGCTGGTTCCTTACCCTATGCTCCTTTGCTAGCAAAGTATTTGAAAGAGCGTCAAGGACTCACCTGTAATTTTTACTATGGTGATAACGGATACACCATTTCTTTAGATGATGACGCACTAGTGCTTAGTAAAACCTATGACATAGTCAAAAAGATATTCACAGAGATACAACAGGTTCACAGGCTCAAACCTAAAGATGTTGTTGCAGATATTTCTACTGGTTTTCGCAGCATGACGCTTGGAATGGTGTTGGCTTGTCTAGATAAGGAACACGATATTGAATTTATGGGAACGCATTATGACGAGCTAGGTGCACCCATTCGCGGAGATTTAACGCCAATCATCTTTAGTTTTGAACCCGATGTGAAGAACGGGTAGCTATGTCTTTGCGCCAGAGATTTCTATCCGCTGAGAATTTTGAACAAGCCTGGGATAAGGTGGCCACAAATCTTGGCTGCGCCGGGGTGGATCGCGAGACAATTGCTGAGTTTGGGGCTCATAAACAGACAGCTTTGTCGCGACTACGGCGTTCGGTGATAGATGGTATCTACAAGCCGCTGCCGCTGAGACAGTTATTCGTTCCAAAATCGTCGGGTGGCTGGCGTGAGCTGAATATTCCTGCTGTGAGAGATCGCATCGTGCAGCAGGCGCTGCTACAGGTTTTACATCCGGTGATAGAGCCACAGTTTGACCCTGCTAGTTTTGCCTATCGGCCTGG
>JBCDFI010000198.1:0-8943 GCA_039178155.1 Cyanobacteria bacterium P01_H01_bin.105 | reverse complement strand
GTGTAAAGGCAGATCGAAAATAAACACCGCATTCGATCGTCTAACTCGGAGAATACCTGGTCTAAATCTGAGTCAGTCCAGATGGCCGCTTGACCATAGCGGTTCGATTTCGGCATTTGCTCTTTGTCGTCTTTTAGCAAATGAATTATACCCAGTTTTCAACGGGTCCAGGAAATCAACGGAAAATAGGGCTTTCTTATTGAGAATTGCCATAGTCAAAACTCTACTGTCACATACGGCCTAGCTCAATGTACGCAGGTGTTTACACGGTTAACAGGGTTAACACGTTTAGGCCATAACGAAACCAGCGGTTCTTTACTCTGTCAGCGTTAACGCTGATAACACGGTTAACAATCATGGTAAAACCACTTGTCGCTGGACGTATCCCACCCACCTGGCACGCCCAGCTGCTCAAGATTCAGAAAGAAACTGGCAAGTCTCAAAGTGAACTTGTTAAAGAAGCAATTGGACTGTACTTAGAAAAAACGGATACGGAGTCGGTCGCGGCCATGAATCGACGCTTGAATAAGCTAGAGAAGCAATACAAAAAGCTGGCGCAGCTCGTCTAGAAACGTCATTGCCGCTGCCCGCATTCCCCATAGTTGGGACGAGTAGATATGTAGATTGCATCCGAAACAGGTCGAACGCCTATTGAGGCAACTAAGGAAGCTATTGGTCACTATTTGGAACAAATGGATGTTGCATCCGTCGCCACAATGAACCGCAGGCTAGATAGATTGGAGCGTTAGTATCAGAAACTTGCAACCCTTACTTAATATTTATTGCTGAAATGCATTGAAATTCGGTTGCGTATCAGTCGGAATATCCCAAACGTCTTTCTCTGGAAAATATGAAGTCCCTGTTGATCGGTTCTAAACGTCCAGCACTCATCAGCCTGTTTACCCTTACCCTATGCACCTCTCTGATGCTCGGCAGTGGTATGAGTAGCCAGCTACCAGCGTCCCAGGCTGAATTGAAACAAGCAATTCAGCAATTAGCCACCGAAGACGTAGAGAACAATATTGAACGGCGACCTTCCTTTGCCCAGAAGCAATATATAAACTCTCCACATGGCCTATCGGAAGCTGAAATTGAGCTGATTTACGACCAAGCCTATACAGAAGCTGAAAAAGCAAAAAAGACAGATATACTGGGCCGCTTGTCTGAGAATGGGCTATTCATTCCGTTATTACTTCTTATCGGTGCAGCCCTAGGCAAACTGTTTGAAGAGACATTATTCACTAATATCAAAAAGCTGATAAAAGCCTGCAATGACTGGATTTACGCAAGATTTGCTGGTAATCGTCTCTTTCGCAATATTGCATTACGTCGTTATCGCGCCGCCTTATTAAATAAGTATAAAGCGATTAAGATCCCCTTCCGGAAAAATAAAGAACCACTACTCATGACTGATGTATACGTACCTCTAAAAGTTGAAGGTCGTAGCCAACATCAGCTTGAAAATATTTACACCGCTATTAGCGAACACCAACGTCTAATGGTAAAAGGACCACCTGGCTCAGGAAAATCCATGTTACTTAAGGATATAGCCTTTGTCTATGGAGACAATCGCCTCACCACAATTCCAGGATGGCCTGTCCCTGTTCTATTAGAACTACATCGCCTACAAGATGCCAAGCTTAGCCAGGATAAACTAATTGACACTTTAGCAGAGGTCTTTAAACGTAATGACTTTCCCGGTGCTAAGAAGTTTGTGCGGCAGGGTTTAGCAAATGGGTCGCTGTTATTACTACTGGATGGATTAGATGAGGTAGAAAGTAGCATTCGAACAGACATATCCCAAAGTATCAGCGATTTGCTAGATACTTACGAGCACTGTCGCGTTGTGATTACTTGTAGAACAGCCGTCTATCAAAACGAGTTTTCTGCAATAACTAATCAAACTCTAGAGGTCGTTGAATTCAGCGATCAACAGATATATCAGTTTCTGAAAGCATGGCAAAGTGAGATTCCCCCAGAGAAGTCGATTTATAAACTGATTCAAAAATTACAGAAGAGCCCCAGAATTCTGGCTCTGGCACGCAATCCACTGATGCTCACAATCATTGCCTACCTCTACAGCAAACCTGGGTTTGAATTACCTAACTCCCGCACTGATTTCTATGAAAAGGCCACCAACATCCTATTAGAACAGTCGGAATATAAAGGGCTAGATGGCCATAAGCGATACGATGTGTATGAGGTGAATACAAAGCGTACGATTCTAGAGGAGTTAGCACTTAAGCATCAAGTGAGTCTTAAGCAAAATGATCGTCGCAGCATTAGTTATAAATCTGTCTTAAAGCAAATCAAAGAAATATTACCAAATATCGATCTAAATGCAGAAGAGCACACAAGACCTGTTCTACAAGAGATTTCAGAACGGAGCGGCCTGTTCATCCAAATTGACAAGGGAAATAACTATCAATTTTCACACCTGACACTACAGGAGTATTTCGTAGCGGCAGCCCTAAAACAAAATCCTGAGCAATTATTTAACTACTTCCAGAGTGATCCTAACGCATGGAGAGAGGTTGTCAAACTATGGTGCGGGTTAGAAGTAGATTGCACAGACCTTATTCAAAAGGTTTACGCTAAGCACTCACTTACTGGTTTTGAGTGTTTAGTCGATGCTAAAAAGATTACCCATACTGTTGCTGAGTCAATAATTGAAGACTTTACAAAACAGATATATACCCATCCCTACAGCGAAACATTAGCCAGTGCATATGGAGCTATGGCTGCTGACACTCGATATCGTCGTGGTCAAAAAGTATTTTCATTTCTAGAGCGCTGCTTAGATGCTGACAACAGAAAACCAGCCTATAAAACAGCTGTGAATGCATTAGCTATAGCGAACTCGTCTGAGGCTGTTTCTGTTCTTACTGAGCGATATAATGATTCCTCTCATATCCGTGAAGCACTCGTTCGCATGGGAGATTTAGCAGTTCTACCTCTGGCTAATTTATTAGAGCAGGAAACGCTATCAGAAAAGCTATCGGTTATTGACGCCTTGTATGCTATCGGCACGCCAAATGCAGCTAAAAAATTGGTAAAAGTGCTTTGGAATAAGGATATATCAATAGCTTGTAGAGCTGCCTGGGCACTTGCAGCATTGCTCCCTAAAATAGAAATTGAAGAATCTCTTCATAGTTACAGCTCCTTACCAGAGAACATGGTTGAGGAAGAAAGATATGACTGGATCTGGCAACCTTTTGGCTCTTTACAGAGTAGCTTAGCTATAATTGCAAGCCGCATTGCAAGCCTACTCGCAAAGGACTACCCAAACACAACACCCATAGCCCCCTACACTACTTTAGATCCACGCATTATCTTACCAGTCTGCACTATTATTAACCCACTAGATTCCGCAAAGCTACCTGCAGCTCTACCAGATCAAACGAACACTCTGTTAGAGCAAAAAAACATCACACTCGATATAGAAAAGCAAATCCACAAAATCTTAGCTCCTGTCCTCGATAATATTTCTGAAGCCTCTAGATGGAAGCAGTTATTAACTAGTTTAAAACCTGAGCTACAGCTAGATACTATCAATAGACTGATTAACACCTCCGAGAAGAAAATAGAACCTAGCCACTGGAAAAACATATTCAAGAAAATATCCTATCGATTTCAAACAAATTGGCACTATCGCTGCATCCTTATAATTTCGTTAGCTTTTTCAATGTTAGCTATTGTTGGCATGATAATCTTTGCCACACTTTTACCATCTCAACCTACAATAATTAGTCTTCTTGGAATTTCAACTATATCGATGGTGACCTTCTGGGCTACCCTATGGATACAAGATAAGGAACAACCTTTAGCGTCCAAATACTTCTTGCAATTAGGCCCTTTAGGAATAGTTACCTTTATCAAAGAAATAAAAAGGTATTGGACATATCAGACGACTTGGATAGGTATTAAAGCAATTCAAGAAACCCAGACTCAAAAACTAGCCCTACTTGCTCGTGCTATCGGTAGCGCTGTCGCTATCGCTGGCATCAGTACTGGAATTGCCATTATCGTTAGCAATACTATTGCTAATAGCATTATCGCTTTTTTAATTATTGTCGTTGTTATTATTATTGGCCTTAACAGTTTCGTGAAGACCATCCTTAACGCTAATGCTGGCGCTGGCACTGTCGTTGTTGTTAGCGCCAGCGCTATCGCTGGCATCAGCGCTGGTATCGGCGATATCACTATTGCTATCGCTATCGTCGGCTCTATCGTTGGTACTTTCGCTAACGCTGCTGTCAGTGCTTTCGTTGGTACTGGCACTATTGCTGCCATTGGCGCTGTCATTGTCACTGCCACTATTGCTGTCATCAGTGCGGATGCCGGTGCCAGCACTTTCGCTAATGCCGTCGCCATAGCTGGCGCTGTCAGCATTGGACTCAACGCCTGGAAAACTAATCAACAATCTACTAATCAGAAAATACGTCAAGCTCCGTTAGTTTTGCTGAGCTTTCCCTACTTCTGTTGGCTACCAGTGACGTGCTTTTTTGCGGGGGTGGCAATCCAGTCAGTCAGTACCCTACAAACAGCTATATTGCTAGACCTAATATTTACTCTTGTATGCCTGTGGTTGTGGCATGAGGGTCAACGCCGTGAAGCGCAAGCACTCAACCCCTTTCAGGGCGGTTTGTTGGAAACAACCCTACAGAGATATATAAATCGGGCAGGCATGACAGCGCAATAAGCAACCTCACTTCTTCCGATAATCCCAGGGTTTCTCAACACCCGGATTCGCCCACACCCCCGCTGATTGCTCCCTAGCAATTTCCTCAGCACGGACTAAAACAAATGGCTGCGGGCAGCTATCGGAATATCTCTCATAGTGGTAGGCCATGCCACATCCATCACCATTTGAGAGTTCAGATGAATCTCTTCTTCATTGCCCAGGTCGATAAACAAATTCGCCACCGTTCGCCCATAGCGATCCTTCTCAAGAGGCACCACAATGATTTGCCCACCCTCCCCCTTATCCACCAGTGCCCGCAGATGATCTCGCGCTGCAACCCCCATGGGCTGGTCTAGTTCAGGCGCGTCGATGCCGCAAAACCGGATCTTCGTTTCCGTTTTACCATCGGTTACCCGCAGCGTATCGCCATCGTAGATGCTGCCGGGGACTAACCATAGGAGCTGACTCTTATTCTTTTCTCCTGGAATGACATTAGTGACGGCTGAATCAAGGGCTTGAACGGTGGCCCCTGGTAGATACTAGGCCAGGATACCCAGACCGCAAAAGCCTAATACCACCGCTACGGGCATCACCCCCCGAAGCTTCCATATTTTCACCCGCTAATATCCCCAATTCCCGTCTATCCTGAGCTTGCCCGATTCGCTTCTCATCGCATCTTGCGGTTAAATCATCGGTGCGCTGCCACATGGTCAGCATTCTGGAAGTACTGCCCTGGCCGGTACGGTACTGGGCTTCCATCACCTGCACCTGAAGCAAATGGGTTTTCAATCGTGAATGCAGCAGTTCATACTCTCGGCCTAATTTCTCATAACTGAGCACCAGGCCCACAACGTCATCAGCGATGTGTTGGGCCTGGTTTTCTCGCTGGCGGATCAGGTCGGCTTCGTCCAGTTCCAGGGATGCGATCGCAAGTCTATCCCGTTGCACATCACCACCGCCCAACACGTTTTGCACCAGCCTGATCGGGTCCAGTGTCAGGTAGTTAGTCCACTGTCGATTTCGCGCGTATTCCTGCCGGTCGTTGGTTAGCTCCAGTTGCTCATTAATTGCTTCAATCTCCGATGACTGGTCGATGGCCATCTGGGTAATCTGCGTCAGGCAATCCATTGAGCTGTCCAGGCACGGTAACGCCAGCGCTGGAGCGGGCCATAAGAGTAACCTCAGCACTAAGCAACCCGTCAGTGCCCTGACCCAGCCATTTGATGCGGCGAACTCGGCCAGCGTAGGAATTACCGACGATGAATAAGGTTGCGATTGGAAGACGGGCTGTAGTGACCCCCAAAATTAGGGCAGGACTGAGAGAGCGTAAGCTAGAGTCCAATAGGGGGAAGGAATATGGCGAGCAAACCAAGAAACTACAGTAGCGAATTTAAGGCAAAAGTAGTGCTGGAGATCGTCAGCGGCCAACGAAGTGTGAGCGAAGCCAGTCGAGCCCATAAAGTGCATACATCAGTGATCAATCGTTGGCGCAATGAATTTCTAAAACAGGCGCATTTAGCGTTTGGAGGCAAAGGAGGTGGGAATGAATCCGCCGAACGCATCGCAGAATTAGAACGCATGGTAGGTCGGCTAACGATGGAATTAGCGGTAGCAAAAAAAGCTTCAGACTTGTGGAATCTGAGCGGAAACGAGCCATGATTGAGCAGTTGAAAGCCGAGTATCCGATCCAGGTCATCTGTGATGTGATTGGCTACAGTCGCAGCCGCTATTACTATCGAGCAGAATCGGACAAACAACAGCAAGAGGAGGAACTGAAAAAAGCGATCATTGATGTGGCGGGACGGTATCCGACCTATGGTTATCGTCGGATTACTAAACAATTGCAGCGAGAGGGATGGAGGGTTAATCACAAACGTATCAGTCGATTAATGAGAGAATTGGGACTACTGGCCAAGCGACGCATACGTCGGAAACGAACAACGAATAGTGTGCATGGCTATAAGCGGTATCCTAATCTGGTCAAAGGGTTGGTAGTAGAGCGTCCAGAGCAGGTATGGGTCGGCGACATCACCTATATCCGATTGAAGGATGAATTTGTTTATTTAGCGGTGTTAATGGATGTGTTTACCCGCAGTATTCGAGGCTGGCACTTGGATAGGACGATGGAGAAACAGTTAACAATAACAGCCTTGGAGAAAGGACTGAATCAATATATTCCAGAGATCCATCATTCAGACCAAGGGGTGCAATATGCGGCCAATGCGTATGTTCAGCTGTTGGAGGAGAACGAGATAGCCATTAGTATGGCAGGGGTGGGTAAAGCCTATGAAAATGGCTATGCTGAACGACTGATGAGAACAATTAAAGAAGAGGAGGTTGACTTATCGGACTATCGCAACTTTAATGAGGTGTACAACAGAATAGAAGAGTTTTTAGACGAGGTGTATATGAAGAAGAGAATTCACTCGTCTTTGGGCTATTTGACACCGAGTGAATTTGAAGCAAAGTGGAGAGCAGAATAGTCCGATGTCTCAGATTGATACAAGTCAGTCTAGACTCGCTATCATCTGATTTTACTGTCCAAAATTAGGGGTTCACTTCAGGCCGTTGTCGTAGCGATATCTCAAGCAATCTTAAAAGCACGCAATCCTGTTACTTGCTCACAGCCGTCTCATGTTTCCCTAACTAACCCCTGAAGGACAGTCTCTATCGATATAAATTCCCTGCTTATATTGCTTCTCAGGTTTCTGTTCAGGTTTTTGCTCAAGCTGCGAATCATTCTGAGCCTCAAGGTCCACTACTAACCGCCCTTGCATTTCAAAGGCAAGAAGCTTTCCGAGGGATTCATCAAAGTGGGTGTCGCAAAGTACTGCGTTCTCAAGCTGTCGTTCTTTCACAGTTGCATCTCGTAAGTCAGCGCCACTCAAGTTAGCGCCACTCAAGTTAGCATCACTCAAGTCAGTACTTCGCATATTGGCATCCGTAAAGTCAGTGCCGCTAAAATCAACTCCACGGAAGTCAGATCCCTGAAAATTAACCTCACTGAGATTGATTTTCTTCAATTCGATATTACTCAAATCGATAATGCCTGGATCTCCGTTTTTCCCAAACTGGACCAAACCAGCCTGAGCAAGAACCCTAATCACATCTCCTTTTCTATCCCCATTCAAATCATCATCATGTAGAAGATTAAACGTGATAGCTGATATAAATGCACGTCTCAACGCATTTTTAGGATCACGAAGATCACCTTCTACCTCAGTTAAGGTAGTCAACACTTGGTTGAAGTAATCAGTTACTTCTCGACGTTGTTCTAAGGCCGCCTCTTGCTCACGTTGCTCTTCAGCTTGTTTAGCCTGCTGTTTCTCGTAATTTTGAGCCGCCAGAAATAACCAGACAGGAATTAGAATCACTCCAGCAGCTTCAACAATAGGACTCAGTTTTTCAATAATTCGGAATACGTCAGCTTGGTCTAGCCAGTCAGCCAATGGCTCAATTTTCCGTTTTTCAAGCCATGTAAATCGTTCTTTCAGGTTAAAAAGCTGCCTACGAACTGGACTATTGAAGATGCGGCGTGCTTCTGCCAAATACATCTCAGAATCCTTTAAATCACCTGTTGAATGTCGATTCTGATAAAGGCGATTAGCAATCTCGCGTATGGCATCTTCCGTCGTCTTATTCTGTTTAGAATCCTGCATCCAAAATTTTAAGTAGACATAGTCCTGATAACTGGAGCATCAATTCCTATTGATATTTTCCGGATTATCTTGGATTAAGGCTTAAGTTTCACTGTCAAGAATATCAATGGAAGGCGCTAAGCCATTAAATAGGCTTTGGACATTCCACTATTCAGGCAAGGAAGCGCCAGCGCTGGAGCGGACCATAAGAGTAACCTCAGCACTAAGCATCCCGTCAGCGGCCTGACCCAGCCACTTGATACGCCGAATCCTTCCCGCGTAAGGGCTACGGACAACGGCCAGGGTTGCGATCGCAGTATCGATTTCATCTAGTTTCAACCGGGTAGTAGATATCTGATAGTCACGGTCTCTCAACCGCTGTTCATACTGTGCCCATTGGTTTTGGTAGCTCAGCTGGTCGCGATTTCTACTACTGGCATCAAGCGCCAGCGCCAGCGAATGGTCATACTCTGCCGTTGAAGGGGTGCTGCAAGCGTAGCTGTCACGAAGTGCCATAAGCCCAGCATTGCCTCCGAAATGCGGAAAATAGAGGACAGTTTTATAAGTATGGCTTATATTGATGTGCTCCCTCGAATGGCCTTGACGAGTTTCTGAAAAAGG
>JBCDFI010000197.1:0-9081 GCA_039178155.1 Cyanobacteria bacterium P01_H01_bin.105 | reverse complement strand
CGCCCTCAGCAGACTGCTCCTCCATCTCATTCGCAGACTTTTGAGGCGGAATTACCTTTAATACGGTTACCTGCGATCTCTGAATCATTGGAATATCCAGCAAGGCCTTAAACATTGTTTCGGTGTTGCCTTGGCCGGAGCTGGCCAGCAAAATCTTCTCGATCATTGACTAAACCCTATTGGATAAGTTCTCAAAGATGTATAAATATCTATGATACTCATCCTCTTTTCGCAAACTGGAGTAGGGTTCACAATTCGTAGTTCGATAGGTAGTTTCTCTATGACTAACCGCTGGTTTGATTATGGTTTTCGGGTACAGCCCCACCACACAGACTATAGCGGTATGGTCTGGCATGGCACCTACGTTCAGTGGCTAGAATCGGCACGGGTTGAGTGCCTTCGAGATATAGGGTTTGTATTTGAGGATCTTGTTCAAGCAGGCTATGACTTACCCGTTGTCGATCTAAAACTACGCTATCATCGACCGCTTACGCTGGGTGCTGAAGGTGTTGTTAAAACCCGCCTGGAGATAACTCAAAGCGTCAAGCTAACTTGGATCTATGAGATTTATAGTGCGACGGGTAACACATTACAGCTGTGTATGACCGGGCAGGTATTACTAGTCCCCATCGATATGTCTAAACGCAAAATTGTCCGACGACTTCCCCCCGAACTAAAACCTATATTTGAGTCCTTACAGCGGTACTTTACAAGCTAACTTATGGTCGTTTATGGTTGCTAATTATTGATTGCTAAATCTTCTAAAGCTCGACCAGCAACCCGACAGGTTCGCCAGTCATTGAGCATGACAGCTCCTTTAGACATATAAAAATCAATAGCAGGCTGGTTCCAGTCCAGAACACTCCACTCAAAACGTCCGCAGCCTTTAGCTAGGGCAGTCCGTGCAAGATATTGAAATATAGCGGTCCCAATCCCCCGCCGTCGATATCCAGGTAGTACAAATAGATCCTCCAAATAGATACCTGGTTTCATCAGAAACGTAGAGAAATTGAAGAAATAAAGTGCAAAACCCGCAGGAGCACCATCAATACGAGCAACGATAGCGTGAGCGGTAGGACTTTCACCAAAGAGATATTTTTCTAAGTCTTCCGGTGCACCAGTTACTTCATGGGATAGGCTTTCATACTCGGCCAGAGCCATGACAAGCTCAAAGAGTAATGGAACATCATCACAAGTTGCGGGACTAATAGTAATCGGGACGACCATTGAGCGATTAATGAAAATGATGGATGGGAAAATTGCTACAGCGACGACGCCAAACGGCTCGTAACATAACCAATAACTTGGTTTGAATCTATAACACCAAAGTGTCGACTATCACGGGCACAGGGCTCCTTTGCATTATCACTTATCAGGTATACACCACCGTCACAGAAGATTTCACCAACGCGCTTAATAAGTAGTAAGGGAGAGGCCCCACTGATAGCATCTCCTTGACTAGGGCGTTGCTCAATCAATACTCTTGGGCCCATAAAGCCGCTCCAACGTACAATGGCAATATCTCCTACCTGTACTGTCTCGCTCATCTCAGCTAAAACCGTATCCCCCGGCATGAGCGTCGGCACCATAGAATTCTCCCGTACCACAAACCTTCGTCGCCGTCCTGACAGCCATTGAGCATACTCCTTCCACCCCGCTTTGGGAATCATTTTTTCTCCTGGCAAGCTTGGATTCGTTGCCCATAGCCCACTGCCCATAGCCCACTGCTCCATGCAGATACAAAAATCCCGCAAAGTAAATACCTTGCGGGATCCTTCAAATGTTGGTTGTACAACGACTAGCTTGCGGTATACCAAGCCACATCACGACCCTTGGTTGCCCAGAAGATAGTGTGGATCTTCTCAACAGCAGCCATAAGTTCTTCAGCATGTTGCTGGCTAACCTCTACCTTGCAAGCAGAGCAAAGTTTAGCAGCCTTCCAAAAGGTATCGTGTAAGTCAGGATAAGACTCTAGGTGAACCGGCTTAAAATAGTCAGTCCACAGAATGAGTAAATCATCTTTGGTCTTTTGAGCCTGCTCTTCCTTAATCGCAATATAGCGAGAAAGAGTATTAGCGTAGGCTACTTTACCAGCTGCGTCTGCTGGTTCTTCAAGGGCCAAAATTTTCTTGGTCATTGAGAGCACAGCTTCAGCGGTGATGCGAGCAGCAGACGGATCGTAAACACCACAAGGGCCATCACAGTGGGCATGGACCTCAGTCGCCGGGAACCAAGCATTTAGTAATGCAATTGCGTTGTTGAGCATAGTCACCAATCGGTTAAATAGTTGATGGGGCGTCTGCCAGAAACTTCGCCGGAAAAATCGTTCTGCGAAATCGTCCAGCGAAATCGTCCAGCGCATCTAACAGTATACTGCCGTTTTCCCATCCCTCTATGGGGGATACCAAAGGACGCATAAGGAATTATTTTGTAATATGCAATAATTTTGTACTAACGCCAGGGTAACCTCAGAGGCGAATGGTGAGTATCAAATAAATCGGTTTCTTGGGTGAGATATTGAGGCGTCATAATTTACTATCAAAAGTAGCAGTCTTGGCTCTGGTCCTGGCAAGTTGCAATAGTTTATCGACCGAGCTGGTCGATCCTAATGCTCACCTGCCTCCCTGTGTTGAGCAAAACTGTAACTGTGGTGATTTTGTTAGTCAAGACTTAGCCCAACGGGTTCTAGATCAGGTTAAAGGCGATCCTCATAATCTCGATGGCGATGGCAATGGACGTGCCTGCGAACGTCTCCCTCAAACTACTCCCGAGCTAGACTGGGAGACGTATTTCTCTAACAGTCCTCACATTGCACTCGGCAATCCTAGTCATGCAGGACCAGAAAATATTGATAACTATTTGATTGAGCGAGAGCAGTATGTCCTGGCTTACAGTCAAAGTAATGGAACGCTGCGTTGGGCGAGCTGGGTACTAGGTCGTGACTGGATAGGGAGGGCCGATCGTCAAAACAACTTTCGCCCCGACGGTATTTTGCCCAAGGGTACTTATCAGGTAGGCCCTAGAGACTATACCAACAGCGGCTATGATCGCGGGCACATGGTCCCATCTGCTGATCGTACTGCTAGCGATCGCGATAACTCGGCAACATTTTTAATGACCAACATTTTTCCTCAGACGCCTGAAAACAATCGTGGGCCGTGGAAAGAATTGGAAAGTTACTGTCGCGACCTCATATATCAGCAGGGCAAAACCCTGTACATCATTGGTGGTGTCTATGGTCAAAAGCAGCCTATTGCCAAGACTCGAGTGATCCCACCCAGTCGTACCTGGAAAGTCATTGTTATCTTTGACGCTCAGCCAACAGTAGGCAACGTTACCTACAGTACTGAGACTATTGCGGTAGATATGCCTAATGGTGAGCGTCTTGATGAAAAATGGCAAACTTATCAAACCTCAATTGATCGAATTGAACTTGCCACAGGCTACGATCTACTATCGGACATTCCCGATGCTGTGCAGTTTGATCTAGAAGCGCGGCTCAGTCGTTACTAAGTCTCTACAATCTTGGTTTTCACCCCAATCACCTGCTCATCCTCAGTTTTGCCAATGACATAAACATCTATTTCTACCCGGCCAATTCGGTAGACCTTGAGGTTTTCTAGCGTGGTTTCAAGTAGATCGCGCAGATTACGATAGCGTTCTACTAAGATCAGTTCCCGAGAATCAAACCAGGCTCGCTCTACAGTTGCTTGACCAAAAAAGTCATCCAGGCCCACAATGCTGACCGGAGTATCATCGGGGTAGCTATCAAGCAGTCGATCAATGCTAAGAGGCTGTTGATCAGAGGGAAGAACAGTAACCTCCAATGGGCAGTCTGTTTCACTTCGCCATAGTAGGCCCTTACAAGCAGCTTTCAGCTCAGGCAACAGGTCTTGAGTTGTAGGCATGACAAACGCGCACAAGGTGAGGACCCTTATTTTAAGTGATAGTTGCTCTGGTGTGGTGTAATGGTATACCCGACATTCGGCAAGCCATAAAACCCATCAGCACAATTAACTATTTCCCTGTAGATGCTGTTTTAGAAATGCAACAGTTCTTTGCCAGGAGAGGTCTGCAGCCTCAGCGTTATAGCGGGTGCCAGAAGGATTGGCAAAGGCATGATTAGCACCTTCATAGATATAGATCTCAGTATCTTTACCTAGATCGTTCAAAGCTGTCTCAAACGCTTGAACTGTATCGGGAGAAGGACTGGTATCTAAGGAACCGAAATGGCCTTGAATCGGCATTTGCAATGGTGCCAGGATCGCTGGGTCAGTAGAAATTTGGCCGCCATAGTAAATGACAGCTGCATCTAGCTCTGTTGGCAAAGCAAGGGCCGTATTGAGCGACCAAGATCCACCAAAGCACCAACCAATGCTGCCAACTGTAGGAACTTGCTGTTCGTTCGTAAGATAGTTGTAGGCGGCCACCACGTTCTTGGTGAGCCGATCTGAGTTTTGGATGGCAGCTTGTACTAAGGTTTTAGCTTCATCACGGGTTTCTGCTACTTGACCATCGTAAAGATCAACTGCCAAGGCGGTATAGCCTTCTGCGGCGAGGCGACGGGTCATGGTGCGAATGTTGTCGTTGAGCCCCCACCATTCCTGAATCACAATCAGTCCTGGAAGCGGAGATGTGGCATCGCTAGGTTTGGCAAGATATCCTTCAAAGGGCTCACCATCTAGAATTCCATAGGTAACATCTTCTGTTGTGACTAAATCAGGATCAACATCTGTGGCTGCAGGAGACGCCACCGGTACATCATCTTTATGGAGTTCGGCCATAGCAGCACTTTGGCTACCAGCTGACGATTGGCTAGATGAAGGGTTGATAACGGCACAGCTAATAGCGAGTAATGCTGTAATTATGGTCAGTCCCAACAGTTTTCGCATTGCTAAAAGATATGAAGGCAACGTTAAAAGGGTAGTCGATATTTCTGAAGACAACCTGAGAAGTTTTTTGGAGTTGGGACGATGCATGGCCGGGTTGTAAAAGACCTTCCCCTTAAGGGACTGCAACTGTATCTAGAAGCTCTGCAATAATCGGTTCGCTCTTATGACCACCGCTAGCCATCATACGATGAGCTAAAACTGCCGCAGCTAAGGTCTTGACGTCGTCTGGCAGTACATAGGTTCGATCTTCTAAAAAGGCTAAGGCTTGGACTGCGCGGTAGAGTGCCACTGTCCCCCGTGGGCTTACACCTAGGGCAACGTCCTCATGGTCACGGGTAGCTCGTACTAGACTGATCATATATTGCTGGACTGAGTCTTCTACTGTGACCTGTCGGCACTGCTGCTGTAGGCTATGCATTTCGTCTAGGGTAATACAGGGCGCTAAGTCAGCAGGCTGCACTGGCTGGGCCAGATTGTGCAGCATCTTAAGTTCCTCGTCGGCGTTAGGGTATCCCAGACTAAGAGACAATGCGAAGCGATCCATCTGGGCCTCGGGCAGCGGAAATGTACCCTGGTACTCCACTGGGTTTTGGGTTGCGATAACAAAAAACGGATCGGGTACCAGACGTGAAACACCGTCTAGGGTCACTTGATGTTCTTCCATAACCTCTAGCAACGCTGACTGAGTACGAGGTGTAGCTCGGTTGATCTCGTCAGTGAGCAGCACGTTGGCAAATACAGGACCCGGGATAAATTGAAACGCGCCGCTGCTGGGATTCCAAATATTTGTTCCAGTTACGTCACTGGGTAATAAGTCAGGAGTGCACTGTACTCGCTGAAATTTTCCATCAATGCAGCGAGCTAAGGACTTAGCAAGTAACGTTTTGCCTACACCTGGCACATCTTCAAGTAGAACATGGCCACCGGACAGAAGGGCCACGAGAACAAACCGAATAGGATCTTCTTTACCAACAATGGTTTTATTCAAGTTCTGAACAATTTGATCGATGCGATCGCGCATAGCTGCCCTTGGATTCACTGACTACAGCTTACCCACAGAGTTCAAAAATGTGGAATGATTCAGCTCACAGCACAAAAGACAAGAAAGCCGGGTAGTACATCGATACATACTTCGTAAGAGCGATCTCTAGGAGACCCATATAGTCATCCTTACAGACGCGATGTAAATTAGGGTAACGCAGGGTAACCTGATGCTTAGCCTTCAAGATTGCTAGAGAATTTTGAAGGTACACCATCGGTAAGTGTTCACGCACCTACCGGTGGTTCAAGCTCGTGTTTGAACCGCCCATTATTGCCAATTAGGTTTGGCTATCATGTCTGATCTAGCCATGATGTTGGCTCGCGAGGCCCGTTTAGAATGACCAGCTCATATTTGAGTGACCAGGATTCACTGTAGAAGTTATAGATATGGATAGTAATCGAGTAGATAAGGTCTTGGTAACTTCCAGAACAAGGCCCTACTTAGTAGATGAAGGATAAGCTAGCCAAAGATTAACAGGCTTGAGGTTCAACAGCCTCCCCCAGCAACCGTCTGACCTTGAGTAGTAGCTCACTAAAGCGAAAAGGTTTTTGAAGGCAGTCATCGGCACCAAACTCAATAGCACGGATGCAATCGGTATCACCACGGGCAGTAATCACCACCACGGGTAATGTGTTATTAGCAACACGCAATCCTTTCAGTACATCAAATCCGTCAATCTCAGGTAGACCAAGGTCTAAAAGCATCAGGTCAAAGTGTTGAGAAAGCACCATTGATAGAGCCTGACGACCACCAAAAGCTAAAGCAGCTTCATGGTTCTGCTTTCTAAGACCCTTTTCTAAAAACATGGCGATGCGAGGTTCATCGTCAACAATCAAAATTTTAGCCATACCAAAAGCCATCCCATATTCGCTGTGCCAGCTTTAGTATTAGAACTCAGATTAAAATGACGATGATAGAAAAATGAGAACTTACTTATCCTTATATCAACAACTTCTCTCTCTCAGCTCTACAGAATAGCCAGAGCAAAGAGAGAGAGAATAAAATCACCATGCCCTATAATATCCTCATCTTTGGCTGATCATCTTAAATATCTTGATAGTACGCCCGCTGGAAATATCATGGGCGCACCTAGTAGCCATGGATCTAAAGCCCATATTCATGGCTACAGCGCGTTTGCAATTTCTACTAACTGCGATCGCAACCACTGATGTCTGGCCAGATTTTCATTGCGCTGATGCCAGAACATAGAAATCTTTAAATCACTGACATGAATCGGCGTCGACAAAACTTGTAACCCAAACAATCGAGCACATCTCTGGGCCAGACTTTTGGGAAGTAACGAAACATAGTCACCACTAGCAAGCAAAAAAGGAATGCTCAGGAAATGAGGCGTTGACCAAATAGCACCTTCTTTTAGTTGTTGTTGTATTATAAATTTATCTTCTATTTCTTGAGATTCATCCTGCGTAGATGCAAGAATAGAACGCCTTTTGAGGCATTCATCAACCGTCATCTCATCGATATCAGACTTGCCATTGATAACGCATACTAGTTCTTCCTGATACAACTCTTGTCTGAGATGCCAGCTTTTATGATGCTCATTAGTATCTATCAGCAAATCAATGCGATTAGTATCTAGGGCTTCTAAAGCCGCTGTGTGTTCGATATTAATAATCCGAATATGTATACCAGGCGAATATTTGGCCAATGCCTCTAAAAAAAACTTGCCTAAAACAACTTCAACATAGTCACTAAAAGCAATGCGAAAATCTTCCTGGCTTGTATCCGGGTCAAAAGAATCTCTTTTTAGGAGACTGCTTTGAATGTCTTTAAGAATACGACGAACCGCAACACTTATTTCTCGTGCATAAGGAGTTGCCTCCATATCACGAGATGATCGAATCAAAATAGGATCATCCAACAGTATGCGCAGGCGTTTTAATGAATAGCTCATTGCAGATTGACTCATGTTGAGTTTTTCCGCAGCTCTAGTTACATTAACTTCTGCAATCAGCACATCCAGTGCAAGTAACAGGTTGAGGTCTAACTTTCGAAGACTTGAGTAATCAATCGTCATAGAGGCATCTGTCCAAATCGATAGCGTAAATATCAACTATCAATTTTGTTGATTTGATCGGAGAGTAAAAATCATTTGTTGACTAAATAAGGAGGGTTAATACCAGCTATTTATCCTTTTTGTTTAGCCAGTTTCTGACTAAATATATAGAAATTTATTTTGTACATAGTTAAGAGCGGCCTGTTTAACTGGCTTTAAACTGTTGAAAGTACCAGCTTGTCAAATTGAAAAATAAGAGCTATGTGTACGCTCAATCATCTGTACAAAGTTAGGGGTTGGATTAAACAAAATTTCTAAACGGTAATGAATGAAGTGGTTGCTTTTGTTAGTATATATTCATCTTTATTGCACCTAAATAATAAAATGAACTGATAGTAGTATATAGACTCAGATATCATTTTCTAGAAGAATCTTATGAGATTTTTCTTATATTTGGCTTCTATATTTTTCGTTATTTATAGAAAAGGAATCGATCTGATTAAGCTAAGAAAGTATGAATAGAAGTAAGTGAGCCTTGACCTAATTAAGGTATGCTTAAGCTGAGACTCAGGTAGGGCACATAAATCTTTGCTGTGCTTAGGAGGATAGATATTTGAAAATAATAATTATCCTGATATAAAAACCTATTATGTAAAGCTGATATGGATACTACTAAAGTCTGCTTTTTCTGAGTTTATTAACCTGGCGGAAACAATTTGATATTAGTTTCCATCACTCAGTATCAAGTTGCTCTTCTTGTATATTCAGGGCAGTGACTTTTGATAGAGTTAGCTGTTCTCTAGAAAATATTTTGACTAGGTATAGTGGACATAGATATTTCTCCTTTTTATGATACTGAACCTGAGATTACAATCTTTTTATTGCTCGCTACGCTTCATTATGGCTTTTAGTCTCGCAGTGATTTTCGCAGTTCGTTGCTAGAAAATCTCATGACTTCTTTAGCTGGTTACAAGTGCCATTCATGTGTATCCAGCAATGGATAATCGATAAACTAGACGTTAGTCTTTACTAGACGTTAGTCTTTAATTTTTTAAAAATATAATTTTATCAGCTCTATGTCGCAAGCTTTGTCTCAAGGTGAAACTGTCGAGAGCCTTACAAAGATCTGG
>JBCDFI010000196.1:0-9094 GCA_039178155.1 Cyanobacteria bacterium P01_H01_bin.105 | reverse complement strand
TACTGCTGCCTTTACCTGGCTACCTGTATAGTTCTCCTAGAGTATCCGTTTTCTAGAGCACTATTGTGGGGCGTAACTATGGGGCGAAATAAAGATGGCAAGCGATGGCACTGGCTAAGTGCGGAAGGTTTTCTGCACGGCATCGATCACATCGAAACCCTCGTCTCAAAGCTTCTATCTATAGCCATGCTGGTTGTGATCTTTGTGATCATGGTTGACCTAGCCCGGTTTTTAGCCGTAGCCCTATTAGAGCCCAGTCCTTCTGGCTTTTTTAAAAATACCCTCAGCGAAATTTTTGGTTTATTTCTCAGTGTGCTGATCGCCTTAGAAATCTTAGAAAATATCACCGCCTATCTGAAAAAACATGTAGTGCAGGTGGAGCTGGTGATTGTTACTTCTCTAACTGCGGTAGCCCGTAAAATTATTATCTTGGATCTAGAAAAAGTAACCGGCGTTAGCCTGATTGGCTTAGCCGTTGCGATCTTGTCCCTTTCTATCAGCTACTGGATTGTGCGTAATATCCATAATTGATCCTTTGGCTTGACAATTTGTTGGTTATCAAAGGGGGCATGCGACAACTAACACTCTGTCGAATAAGTTCCATCGTGGTTCTAATGCTCAGCGATGTTAGAAGTAATCTGGTGCAACAAAAGTTGCGAAAACTTACCCTGTCACAGGCTGGACCCTAAAACTTTGTGACAGTAGGGTTTTTGGTTAGATGCTGGGGTTACGATGAGCAAGCAATTCTTATCGCTGCTTCCATGGCTTCTCAACTCACCCTCAATCTGGTGCAAGGTTCGATTCAGTTTAGTTTTTCTGTAGCTGCAGCGCAGGAGCTGAAAAGTTCATTGATGGCCCTGACTCAAACTTTGAAGACCTCAGCTGCTGCTACGGTGGGCGCGGACAGACCCAAGCCGGTAAAACCCGTTGAATATCGTCATACGGGCGATGTGTTTTTGGAAATTTTTTGTAACCCTAATATTTGGCCGAGCCCGTTTGCGGCAAAGCTGTTGGTTACGGTACGAGACGATCGTATGCGGTTAACGACCGAAGCTGAGCTAACTCGCATTATTGAAGATGTGAATCTATATTTAGACAACAATCTTGAGTAAGCTGAATTAAGCTAGCTTAGCCGCCCACCAGGGTAAATGCTGCCCAATTAATCGGTGCGGGGTAGGTTTCTAACATTGACAGCATTGCCTGTCGCAGGGCTTGGGCGTTGTCTTCACCTGCTAAGCGTTGCTGATAGAAATTTAGCATCAGGGTCGAGGTGGCTGCATCGGGCACTTGCCAAAGCGAGACCATGACACTGGGGACGCCTGCTGCTAAAAATGAACGCGATAGGCCCACCACTCCGTCTCCGGTAATGCGTCCTCGGCCGGTGTCGCAGGCACTAAGGACGACAAGATCGGCTCTGAGCTGGCTATCTAAGATTTCTCTGGCGGTTAAAAATCCATCATTTTCAGGACTTGGGCTGTTGTTAGCAACGGCCGCCAAGGCTAGCGAGCCCTCTAATGGATTGGTTGCATTAAAGAAGCCATGGGTGGCCAGATGAATTAGACGGGCTGATGATAGTGCTTGCTGAATGTTGGGTTCAGTGGCCTGGTTGCCGATAATGGCTTGAGTATTGAGTAAATCGGCGATACTCTTGGCTTCATCTCGAGCGTAGGGCAGTGGCTGCAGGTTTGCTGGCATAGGCGACGGATCGCCGACAATTAACATATCGTCAGTTTGGGAGAGACTGTGCTCTAATGATTTCTCTCCTTGTAATATTTGGATCGCCGGGGCTGTCAAAATGGTGTGATGTTTAATCAAGTAGCTATTGTCTTGGGCTTGAAGTGCAGGGAATGGTACTAGGAATAGCTGTTCTTGAGGTACAAAAAAGACTTTTGCTTTAGGGTCGCTAGGTAATAGTTCGGCAATCGGTTCGATTAACAACTGATATAAATCTCGCCAGTGCTGACGCTGTTGTAAAACAGGGGCAAAGGTAGAAGCCGTAATTTTGTAGACTTCGCTGATCGGTACTACTGGATTGGGTAGGACAAAATCGGGATGGCTAAGGGTTACGGTTTGAGCCCGTGGATCAATGGCGGTGACTGTATAGGGAGCCCAGTCTGGGGGCTCGCCTTCTCGCCGCACCTGATCGCCCGGACGTATGGCTGAGGAGCGTAAGCCGCTGCGATCGCGACTCGTTTCTACCAAATCTGCAATGGAAATGTTCTTATCTTTTAGATCAACCTGGCGAAAGGCTATTTCTCCAGTGGGCTGCACCACCCAGATGTAGAGGCTTTCTGCCGTTCCTCGCTGTTTGCCCTGTACCTTAAAGGCCGCATCAGGCACCAGGGTATATTCCACCAGGGTTGCCTGCTGTTTTCTGGCGATGGCTTGAATCTCTGATAGGGAAATCTTGGTGTTGGGAATTTTGGTTGATCGCTGGGCTAAGAGTTCTATAAATGCTTGGGCTCGCCCGCGCTCGGCGATTTCTAGAGCTGCTCCGGGTTTATTCTGGGCGACTAAAATCTGTTGCAATAGATTATAGGTCAGTACATGGGTGTCGAACAGCGAAATATTGTATTGGTCTTGTGCAGGGCGCAGCGCTTCTAGCGTTTGAATGGCTGAACGCAGTGTGGCCTCAGCTTGGTCTAGCTGCTTAGCCCCAAACAGGGCATGGCCCAAGTTGTTGAGGGTGCGTCCCTGGCGGCGAGGGTCGTCAATATCGGTTACTAGGTCAACGCTGCGAGAGTGTAGTGCAATGGCTCGGTCGTAGTCATCGAGATCTTCATAGGCTAGACCTAATCCGCTCAGGGCATCGATTTCTAGCCCGGTATTGCCTACCGTTTCTGCTAGCGTGAGACTTTGTTTATAGTTTTCAATGGCGATATCTGGCTGACCTTGAGCGTGATAGGCCGTGCCTAAATTGTTGAGGGCATAGCCAATCCGCAGACTGTCATTGAGTCTATTGGCCAGAGCTAAACTCTCTTGGTAAAGCTCGATAGCTTCTTGGTATTGCCCTTCGGTTGCATAGGTGGCTCCCAAATTGTTGAGGGCAGTGCTTTCCTGCATCTGATTGTTTAGGGTTTTGGCGAGGTTGAGGCTACGTTTATGGAACTCAACGGCTTGCTCAAAATCGCCTAGCGATTCATAGGCATTCCCCAGCAGACCCAATACTCGTGATTCGCCTAGCTGATCTCCCTGGGTTTGCATCAGGGTGAGCGCCTGCTGATACGTGGCGATCGCATCTAAATATTGCCCCAAAGCTCGCTGGGCTATGCCTTGATTCCCTAAGGACTGAGCCTGAAGCATGGCTGCCAGATCGGGTTCGTTGATCTGAGCGGATGTGTCTACGGCCTGATTGGCCCAGCCAACCGCCGCTCGATTTTGCCCTAGGGCTAGATAGGCTGCCGCAAGGCCATTGAGGGTGGCGGCCCGATCTGCAGGCCGATGGTAGAGATCTAGTGCCTGTTGCCAGGTTGCGATCGCAGCCTCATACTCATGATCACTATACTGTTGTCGACCCAGAGCAAACAGTTCAGCCGGACTTTGCGCAAAAACCACCATACCCTGAAATGCGAGCAATAGCCCTAATACAATACTTAGGAGTACACGTTGTACTCTCCTAGGTCGCCATTTAGGTAAGAGCGTCATGGTCTAGTGCTGACGTCATCCATCGGTGCAACCTCTAATGGAGTTTCTGATAGGTCTTCAAGAGGATTCGTATTTTGCTGGTCTTCAGCGTTATTTTCTTCTAAACAATCCCCTGATAGCTGAATAACACCGTTCTCTTGAGTTATTTCATCCGCATTGCATTCTTCTGCGTTGCCCCGTAAAGCCAGCAGATTCTCAGATTCAGAATTAGTCTCTGTGGCCACAGTTTCTCCATCCGCTGTTTCTTCCAAATTATCTGTGTCCGCCGTGGAAAATTCTGGACCGGAGGGTTCAGTTGGCTGGAGCCCCGGAGTGGCGGGACCAGGGCTAGGGCTGGTAGGACCAGGATCGGGATCTAACGGCACCTCAGGCACAAAGGGCTCATTAAAAAAGGCGGTGGCTAAGCTTCCATCCCCGGTTAACTGGGCAATAGCTCCATTGGTGCCACTCGCCTCTGTTGGAAATTCCGTATCAGCAAACAGGGGGATAAACCCGCTGACCGTTGCCTGAAATGTTGAGCCTTCAGGATTGATCGTAATGGCTACATTTTCAGTATTGGGACCAACAAAAAAGGGTGTGGACGTTACCGTTTCTGTACCCTGGATATCATAGTCGTCACTATTGGCGGTGATACCGCCCCCTCCATGGCGAATGCGAATTGTGCCATCACCTGAATCAGGACTGGTGGCAACACTGGCTGGAATGAGAATTTGAATCTGTTCATTCAAATCAATCTGACTAAAGGCGTCAGCATCCACCTCTTGTAAAAAGGCGATCAAATCTGCATCTTCGATAGGATCGAGGGTGATTCTCACCGATGCCTCAAATGTATCTGTTGCTTGAAACAAGCCTGCTGCATCAATATCAACGCCACCGCTGCCCGCTGAAATTGTCTCCACAACAATGTTGCCATTAGTAGCCGTTAAATGTACTGAACTGGTATTTTCAAATCCGCCTCCCGCAATCAGACGTTCGGCATCAATCTCGCCTCCTGTAATGGTGATATCACCGCTGATATTAGACCTAGTATTCACATCGCCTCTGAGGGTAATGGTTCCAGGCGCGGTCAAAATGACTGGACCACCCGGTTCTGAAAAATTATTTTCGGTGACGATATCGCCATTAACGGTAATACTGGGTAGAGCTTCCCCTAACTCTGCATTGACAAAGTCAGTATTGAGCGTCGGTACGTTGAGCTGTGGTATGTTGCTTGCATTTTGAAGAATGGTCTCCCCAGCTCGTAAAATCAGAGCTTGACTGGTGGCCAAGAGAGATTCATCTGAAATTAATACCGGTTCGGGAGTAACGTTATCAACTAGCAACAGTGATTGGTCAAAGGCATTACCTTCGTTAATGAGGGCAATGCCTAAGGTGTAGTCGCCAGCTGCCGGGAGCGTGGCCTCAAATGATTCTGTACCGGTCCCAAAATCGAAAGAGAAGAACCGAATCCCAAAATTTTCAAAGCCGTCTGGACTCGGTGTCAAACCAGAACTGGTTCCGTCTGGAAATCCGGTATTTGCTAATAGGGTCGGTGCGCCAGACAATACCACAACTGCAAAGTCATTATCGTCAAATACCATCCCTGGATCTTGATCGGTGACAAAGTTCCAATCAAACGACACCGTATCGCCTGCTTGAGCTGTAAAGCTAGTACGAACTCCTGTTCCATTAACGGCATCGCCGCTGCCCAGACTATCTAAGTCGCCAGGATTCAGGCCTAGAAATGTTTCCAATACGGCCTGACTTACTGTATTCTCTCCTGAGTTAAGCACTATTTGAGCAGGAGCCGGTGTTGGTCCAGTGCCAAACTCAGAGGTTTCAAACAAGACTTCGCCTAAGCTATCCCAGTTGAGCAAGGGTGACAGCGTGGTATCAGCGCTAGTGATGGTAATATCACCACCGACAATAATACTGCCTGTGGCTTCAACCTTCAGAGCTGGGCCACTATAGCTGCCAAAGGAGACATCGCCATCGGCACTAATAATCGGATCATAGAGACTGATAAAATCAGCAGACTGCTGCTCAAGCGTGGCAAATCTGACATCGCCTTGGCTGTTGATGTGGGCATCTAATGAAATCTCCCCATCGCTAGCCAGTACTACTTCCCCCCCTGAGATGGCGGCTTGTCCGTTATTCAAGGCAAGAACATCAATGCGCTCATTGCCTTGAATTGTCAGTCTTTCACCAGCTTGAATGGTCAGTGGGGCAGCCTCACTATTGTTGGCATAGATCTCTTCTCCCATCAGGGTGAGTGCTGCGGTTGTCGTTATCTGAGCGCTGGGTAGAAAGAGATTATTATTAGCCATGATCAAGGCCGTCTGGCCAGTGACCTGGCTAACGACACTGTCACCAACTGTAAACGGCCTATTGCCTAAAAACACGTTCCCCTGATCATCAACGGTAATCGCGGCAGCTTGCTCAGCGCTACCACCCGTTAAGAGATCTGCTAGAGCACCGGCTGTTGCTATTGATAAATCTATGGGGCCTGCATCCGCTGCTAAGTCCAACCGCAACAGCCCATTTTGGATGGCTACTGTACCCTCAGTCTGACTCAGAATTTGTACAGGTCCGTTTTTTGAGTGTAGCGAGCCCAGATCAATAATGCTTCCTGCCGCTAGCGTTAGCCCCTGCTCTGTCGCTAGGTCGGCTAAGTTGACAATAGCCCCGGCTGTTTCAGAAAAGGCAAATCCACTGGGAGCCCCGGTCAATGCTTGCATCGTATTTTCCCCAGTGGCGCTAAACCAGTGTTCGCCAAAGCGCATCCCTTGGGCCGTTGTAGCTGTAAAGGTTGCTGGTAAATTTAGCTGAGCATTAGGTCCGAATAGGATGCCTGCTGGGTTGATGATGAATAGATCGGCGTTGCCGCCCGTGATGGTAAGCAGTCCGTCAATGGTGGAGCTAGTATCCCCTGTGATGTGACCAATGACTCGCTGGGTATCTGGGTTGGCTAGAAAATTTGCGATCGCATCCTCAGGCACATCAAACTGCTCAAACCCATAGAACAGATTAGATCCAGCCTGTTCTCCACCGCTGATAGTGATTTGGTTATTATTCTCCTCAACAATGGTCTGAGCATCAGGTATAACAGCCTGAGCCAGCACCAAGTCTGCTCCGGTCGTAGTCTTAGAATACGCTGGAGATGGCACAGACTCCACTGCCATTGAGTTGACAACAACAGGGGGCAAAGCAGCAAGAAGAGGGACAAAAACCATGGAGCTTGATTTTCGGTTACCCCAACTTATACAACCATTGAGGCACTCAATCCTCGTTGAATGCCTTAAGTTATGTTACTTGCGATACCTAAGTGACCCCAAATCTAAATTTTTAGATTCAAATTTTTCCCAGCTGACTAGACCACCTCTACATCAATAGGGCCATCGGCTGGAGTAGCCTGCGGAGGTGGCTGAGGCTGGAATTGGAACATGGTGTAAACCACATTACGGCGAATGCCGGTCATCATATCTAAAAAGACTTCATAGCCTTCGCTCTTGTACTCAATGAGCGGATCCTTTTGACCGTAACCCCGTAATCCTACCGTTTCCCGTAGAGCATCCATTTGCTGTAGGTGCTCACGCCAGAGAGTGTCTATCTGTTGCAAGATAAAGAATCGCTCTGCCTCACGCATCAAACCGGGCTTCATCTTATCCACCTGGGCTTCCTTAATATCGTAGGCAATATGTACCTGCTCCCTCAAGAAGGTCTTGATTTCGCCCATGGAGAGATTTTCTAACTGAGAAGAGGTCAGATCTTCAAGCAGATAGATAAATTCTTTGACCTTGCCCACAATATTATCGAGATCCCATTCTTCCGACGGTAGCTCCGGGTTGATATAGGCTTCAACGATGTCATCCATGGTCTGCTCGCCATAGCCGATCACCAGTTCTTTGAGCTTATCTCCCTCTAGGACGCGGCGACGTTCAGCGTAGATAGCACGACGCTGGTTGTTCATGACTTCGTCGTATTCAAACACCTGCTTACGAATATCGTAGTAATAGGTTTCTACCTTTTTCTGAGCGCCTTCTAGAGAGCGGGTCAACATACCCGACTCAATCGGCATATCTTCCTCTACGCGGAATGCATTCATGAGCCCAGCAACCCGGTCACCACCAAAGATCCGCAACAGATTGTCCTCCAAACTGAGGAAGAACTTGGTTGATCCAGGGTCCCCTTGACGGCCAGCACGGCCCCGTAGCTGGTTATCAACTCGACGAGACTCATGGCGCTCGGTGCCAATGACGTGTAATCCCCCTAGATCAATTACCTTGTCATGCTCGGCGTCAGTAAAGTCTTCATACTCCGCCAAAATGAGCTTATAGACATCTCTTAGTTTCTGAATAGCTGGATCTTCAGTCGGGGCTTTTTCAGCGGCAGTCGCGATTTTATCTTCAGCGGCTAGTTCTGATAGACTCTGGGGACCATAGGTCTTAACCGAAAAGGCAACCGCTTCTTTTAAGAGCTTTTCAGTATCGCTCGATAGATCCGTGGGAAAAATTTCGGGAGAGGCTTTCCAAGTTTTTTGCTTTTTACCGTTATTTTGAAATCCTTTGGCTCCGCTTTTGCCGCCAGTAGCTGCGACTCTAGCAACGCCAAAGCCTTGCTCATCATCGGGGCGTACTATCTTCGGCATGAAGTACTCCCGTATTTTTAGGCGGGCCATATAGTCAGCATTTCCGCCGAGAATAATATCTGTCCCTCGTCCTGCCATGTTGGTGGCAATAGTTACGGCACCACTACGACCTGCTTGGGCAACAATCTCTGATTCTCGTTCAACATTTTCTGGCTTGGCATTGAGTAGGTTGTGCTCAACATTGAGCTGTTGCAATAAACCCGATAGCAACTCGGACTTTTCAACACTGGTGGTACCTACCAATACAGGTCGCCCTGTTTCGTGCATTTCTGCACATTCTTGAGCAAGGGCTTTCCACTTTGCGGGCTCTGTTTTATAGACAACATCCGACTTATCATCACGAGCAATCGGTCGGTTGGTCGGAATAATGGTGACTTCGATTTCGTAGATTTTTTCAAATTCAGCTTCTTCTGTTTTGGCTGTACCGGTCATACCGGAGAGCTTGTCATAGAGTAAGAAGAAATTTTGATAGGTAATTGACGCTAACGTCTGAGTTTCTGGCTGGATCGCTACTCTTTCCTTTGCTTCAATGGCCTGGTGCAATCCATCGCTCCATCGACGTCCAGGCATTACTCGACCCGTAAATTCATCAACGATGACTACTTCATCATTACGGACAATATAATTGACGTCCTTAACAAACAACTCCTTAGCTTTCACAGCGTTAAACACAAAATGAGCCCAGGGGTCCTTTGGATCAAACAGGTCAGTTACACCTAGAAGATTTTCAGCTTTTTCAAAACCTTCGTCAGTAAGCAATACATTACGAGCCTTCTCATCTACCTCGTAATCGGTTTCGGTCTCTAACTGACGGGCTAGGTC
>JBCDFI010000195.1:0-9144 GCA_039178155.1 Cyanobacteria bacterium P01_H01_bin.105 | reverse complement strand
TTTGTACTCCGCTGGACTAGTGCTGGCAGTAATAGGTAACAAAACCGTACCACCCTGATTGAAGGCCTATTGTAACCTTTGCATCATCGGCCCAGGTCATGGAGAGCATGAATGCGATCGCAACAGTAATCAGTGACCGCATGGAGACTGGCCTTATCCTTACTCGATACTGGTGGGGCAATGGGCTGCCCAATACGCACGGTCACCGGCAAGGGTTTAGGAAACTTTCTCCCACGGGGCAAAATACGATGGGTCCCCCATAGACTGACGGGGACTAAAGGTACCTGGGCTTTAGCCGCAATCATAGCTGCTCCCAGTTTTGGTGCCGGAATCCGGCCATCCGGGGTACGAGTTCCTTGCAAAAATACACCCACGGCCCAGCCTTGATCTAATTGCTGTAACGCGGCTTGAATAGCTCCTCGCGCAGAACCACCCCGCTTTACGGGGTAAGCTCCATAGGCTCGAATTGCAGGGGCAAAAACCGGCACCTTAAACAGTTCTTGTTTAGCCATGTAGGCGACAGGACGCCGCACACATGAAGAGACAATAGGCGGATCAAAGTCGCTGGCATGGTTAGCAACAACTAGAACAGGACCCGCCTTAGGCATATTATCTGCCCCGTATATGCGGCCTCGAAAATACCCTCGCAGTACTGGGTTCACAATTGACCACTTAAATAGGTGATAAAGCGCCAGACTTATCGTTGGCTCGCGCTGCCGCTGGTTATGATTGCCCACTTGCCCCGTGCCTAGTTCCCCTATTATTCCTATTGTTGTCAACTGACGTCAGCTGACAGTGCTGGAATTATCCTAAAACGCTTCAACCTGCTCCAACGTCCCTACATTTTTTAACGTCAAGCTACGACAGGTACGTTTGATCAAACCAGCCAACACCCTACCAGGCCCGACTTCAACCACGGTATCGACATTTTGCTCTGGCAGACCCAGCGAAATTTCACGCCAGCGAACTGAACCTGTCATCTGCTGCATCAGCTGCTTTTTGAGCACATCAGCATCGGTACTTGGTGTGGGCTCTACATTTGAGAGCACCGGTACTGTAGCTGTCTTAAATGGAATATCTGCCAAAATTTGATCAAACTCATGGGCTGCAGGGGCCATCAGTGGAGAGTGAAAGGCCCCACCCACGTTAAGCTTGACAGCACGCTTAACCTTGATTCCATTCATTACCGACTCAACGGCTTTTGGAGTGCCTGAAATGACTACTTGGCCAGGGTTATTATCATTGGCCAGTACTACCCCGTCAGTACTGGCAATTTTTTCATCGAGTTCATCCCGCTGAAACCCAATCAATGCAGCCATTGCCCCGTCCGCAGCCTGAGACATCAATTCTGCGCGCCGCTTCACCAGACAAAGCCCAGTAATAAAATCAAATACACCCGCCGCATAAAGCGCAGAATATTCGCCTAAGCTGTGGCCGGCTGCCATATCTGGCTGAGCCCCTTTGGCTTTGAGCAGGTCAACTAAGATGCATTCAATAACGTAAAGACAGGGTTGGGTATAGAGGGTATTGGCATCCTTAAATTCATCACTTTGAGACCGGTCTAACACTGACCAACCTAAGACATCCTTAGCTTCAGCAAATCTGTCTTTGGCGACATCAGCTAAATCATTCCCCATCCCCACCGCCTGAGACCCTTGCCCAGGAAATACCCATACCGTCTTTGTCATCGTTATCAACTTAATTGGTCCGTTTCTCACTGTCTCAGTAAATGACCAATTAGGAAAGTGTTTAGGCCCCCCATTCAAACAGGGCAGCTCCCCAAGTCAGTCCAGCACCAAAACCGGACATCGCAATTTTTTGCCCTGGCTGGATTTTACCGGCGCGGACCCATTCATCTAGAGCAATGGGAATTGAGGCGGCGGAGGTATTACCATGCTTTGCCATATTGCTAACGACGCGCTCATTGGGAAGTTTTAGCCGCTTAGCAACAGCATCTAAAATACGCTGATTGGCTTGGTGCAAGATCAGCCAGTCAATCTCATCTGCAGCGAGTCCAGCATGGAAAAGAGTCTTTTCTAAGACCTCTGGCACCCGGCTGACCGCAAAGCGATACACTTCGCGACCGTTCATCGTAATGGCGGTAAAGCCGCCTTTTTGAGTTGTCGCGCTATCGATTAAAGGGGTCGCTTGCGGGGTATAAGCCAGATTCAAACAGCCATTCATCGTGCCGTCGCTGTGCATCTCAAACCCAAGCAGACGATCGCGATCGCACGCTTGCATCACCACAGCTCCTGCCCCATCTCCAAATAGCACACAGGTAGTCCGGTCTTGCCAGTCGACCCAACGACTGAGCAAATCAGCACCAATCACTAAAACATTTTCATAGGTGCCAGTGCGGATAAACTGAGCAGCCGTCACAATGCCAAAGACAAACCCCGAACAGGCCGCTGTTAGGTCAAACGCTACGGCTCGGGTCGCTCCAATAGCTGACTGCACCTGACAGGCAGTGCCAAACAAATCGTCGGGGGTAGAGGTGGCTAGGACGATTAGATCAATATCGTCGGCTGTGAGATTTGCGGCTGCGATCGCAGCCGTTGCAGCTTGGGCAGATAGGCTCGTCAAAGACTCACCCATTTTAGCCACATGACGCTGGCGAATGCCCGTGCGAGTGGCAATCCACTCATCGGAGGTGTCTACCATACGACTGAGCATATCGTTACTCAGTACGGTCTCAACCTGAGCACTGCCGCTGCCAATAAAGGCCACACCGGCCCCACCATTTATCATTAGTTTTTAGTCTCCGTTGGTCACTGATGCAGCAACCTTTTGGTACTGCCCCTGGATATGCCCAATCACACCATTGTCCACTGCCTCTTTAGACAGGCGAATAGCATTAAAGATGGATGGTGCATTAGAGCTGCCATGGCTAATCACAGCCACACCGTTAACACCTAACAACAAGGCCCCTCCATGCTCAGCATGATCAAGACGTTGTTTGATGCGCTTAAGATTTCCCTTAAGAATAAGCACGCCCAGCTTTCCTAAAATACCGCGCGGCAGCTCCTCTCGGAGAATATTAAACGCCGCTTCGCCAACGGCCTCAGCGAACTTCAACAGCACATTGCCAACAAATCCATCGCAGACAATCACATCAAAGTTGCCAGAGAGCACATCTCGCCCCTCGGCATTGCCCACAAAATTGATCGCTGTCGATTCGCTAAGGGCTTGATGTACTTGAACAGCCACATCATTGCCCTTACTGGGTTCTTCACCAATATTCAGCAACCCTACTCGAGGATTCTTGGCACCAAAAGCATACTCAGAATAAACACTGCCCATTAGAGCAAACTGCTCTAAAAACTTAGACCGGCAGTCAACATTGGCTCCTACATCCAAAATCAAAACCGGCTTACCAGCCACCACCGTTGGAAACACAGCACCAATGGCGGGCCGATCAATACCCTTAATTCGTCCTAAACGAAGAAGAGCAGCTGCCATCGCCGCCCCCGAATGACCGGCTGACACCACAGCATCAGCCCGCCCTTTTTTCACCATATCCATGGCGACATTAATGGATGCCTTCCGCTTTTTTCGCAGAGCGCTGAGGGGTTCTTCATGCATTTCAATCGTGCCTTCAGATGGCACAATCTCAAGCCGACTTAAACTGTCGGAGTCAGCTACCGAGGACCTGATCTGTTCAGGATCACCCACAAGCAAGATTTCAACACCCAGCTCTTCCCTTGCTCTAATAGCTCCAGCAACGATTTCGGCAGGTGCATAATCGCCCCCCATTGCATCAACTGCGATCCGCGCTTGAGTTAAGCCCATCGAATTGAATCTATAGAAACTTTAAGAAATTCTATCAGACTGAAACCTAGTGAAAATTGACAACTGTGGTTTTCTCACAAAAGCTCAGCCTAAAGTTTCCAAATATTCCAGCATTAGCTCTAGGTTTGGGTGTGTGCCTAGATACAAATAATATCTATCAGCTAACTCAAATATTGGAACTGTCGCTATTCTTCTCCAGGTTCAACAATTCGCTGGAAAAGATAGCCAGTCCCCCGCGCCGTCAAAATCAGCTCAGGATTACTGGGGTCATCCTCTAGCTTGGCTCGCAGTCGAGAAATGTGTACGTCTACCACCCTAGTATCCACATGACGTTCGGGGGTATATCCCCATACTTCCTGCAAAATCTCAGATCGCGAGAAGGGTTCACCAGAGCGACTTACTAAAAGCTCTAGCAGGCTAAACTCCATACCTGTCAGCCGAATGCGCTCGTCACCCTTATAGACCTGCCGCTTATTGGTGTCAATCCGAATGTTGTTGATGGTGATTACACCGGAACTGGGAATCCCCGAAGTGCCAGTTTTCTCAACCCGACGTAGTACTGAGCGGATCCTCGCTTCCAACTCTTTTGGGGAAAAAGGCTTAACGACATAGTCATCAGCACCTAATTCTAAACCGGTAATTCGGTCAGCCACATCGCCAAGAGCGGTCAACATAATGATGGGAATGTCAGACTCTTTACGCAATTCTTGACAAACGCCATAGCCGTCTAACTTAGGCATCATCACATCAAGGACAACCAGATCAGGAATCTCGTGTCGGAAGGTATCTAAGGCCTCTTCGCCGTCAGCCGCAGTGACGACATCATAGCCTATCATCGAAAGGCGGGTCTCTAAGATACGACGGATACTAGCTTCGTCATCGACAACCAAGATTTTCTCTTTTACGCTTTCCAAAGTTTCTTGAACTCCTACATAACGGCGACGGCAGAAGACTTCGACCGTTGAAGGGAAGAGCTTATGCTCTAATCCCTTGAAAAACCGACAGCTTCATCATTTTTCTAATGCTTCGAGAACAGACCGAAACTTAATGATTGAAGGACTCCTGATAAAAGCTTTAATTAGAGCTTATTTAAGATAACTAACATTGTATTGCGTTTTTCGTACCATCACCTTTTATTGTCAAGGTTTTCAACGTTTCTTAAGGTTGTTTTTTCATAATCAAAATTTGTAGAGTATGGTATCTGCAAATTTTGAGTTAACAAGTTTTGCACAGATTTGCTTAAAGTTGTTGGTCTACAACTGAGCAATTAGAGTGCTATGACGCTATTTAATTCAATGCCTCTATATTCCATTGGCTGTTTTAGACCATGCAAATGTTTACCATAGGTCATGTAGTTCATCTGTTTTATGACTAGACATGGCTAAGGCTCGCTCGATTTATGTATGCAATGAGTGCGGGGCAGAATCGCGGCAGTATTTTGGCAAATGTGGGGTATGTGGTAGTTGGAACTCCCTGGTAGAACAGATATCAGAGCCTGCCTCTGTCAATAATCGTCCGGGTCGTCGTAGCAGCGCTAGCAAACGGAAGGAGAGTAAACCGCGTCTGGCGAAGACGTTTAGCCAGATTGCCGATCATCCCCAAACACGTATTAGCTCGGGCTACAGTGAGCTAGATCGGGTACTAGGCGGAGGGATAGTCCCTGGTTCTCTGGTGCTTGTGGGAGGCGATCCTGGCATTGGCAAATCGACACTGCTGCTGCAAACAGCCAATCAGCTGGCGGATCGGGCTGCGGTTTTGTATGTATGTGCCGAGGAGTCAGGACAGCAGGTGAAGCTGCGATCGCAACGTCTCGGTATTGACATTGGGCAAGGAATATCGACTCAACCCTCAAATCTCAACCCTGAAACCTCTCTAGAATCCTTATATCTTCTACCTGAGACCGATCTAGAAACAATCCTCTCCGAGCTTGAGTCTTTGCGACCGCGAGTAGCGGTTATCGATAGTATTCAAGCCTTGTTTTATAACCAGCTGACATCAGCACCGGGCTCAGTCTCCCAGGTACGTGAATGTACATCGGCTCTAATGCAGCTAGCCAAGCGAGAAAACATTACCCTTTTTATTGTGGGGCACGTTACTAAGGAAGGGGCAATTGCAGGGCCGAAGGTGTTAGAGCATTTGGTAGACACGGTGCTCTATTTTGAAGGAGATCGGTTTGCTAGCCACCGGCTACTGCGTTCGGTGAAAAATCGATTTGGCGCGACCCATGAGCTAGGAGTCTTTGAAATGGTGGCCGAAGGGTTAGAAGAAGTGTCTAACCCTTCGGCCCTGTTTATGGGAAATCGTGATGAGCAGGTGCCAGGAATTTCCACGATTGTGGCATGCGAAGGATCGCGTCCTTTGGTAGTTGAGCTTCAGTCTCTGGTAAGTCCCACGAGCTACAGTTCGCCTCGCCGTTCAGCAACAGGCATTGAGTACAACCGTCTGCTCCAAATCTTGGCCGTTCTGGAAAAACGGGTGGGAATTCCCTTATCTAAGCTAGATGCTTATGTCGCCTCGTCTGGGGGGCTGAGCGTGGGTGAACCAGCAGCGGACTTGGGAATTGCCATTGCGGTTGCAGCTAGCTTTCGCGATCGCATCGTTGATCCTGAGCTTGTCCTCATTGGGGAGGTCGGTCTGGGGGGACAAGTCCGCCCAGTTTCTCAAATAGAACTCAGACTCAAAGAAGCCGCCAAACTAGGCTTTAGACGGGCTTTAGTCCCCAAAGGTCAGAAAATGCCAGGGTTGAACATGGAGATTACTGAAGTGGGCAGAGTAGTAGATGCAATTTCAACTGCCCTTGCATTTCAGGTTCATGACGAATGAGCCCTCTACGATGGCCTCTATGACGGACTTTTTTTCATTCCTCTCTCAACAGTTTAGCTATGTGTTTACCACCAAGATTGTTGAGCTGGGCAATACTGAAATTACGCTGAGGTTGCTGGTAACCCTATCGGTTTGGTTAACGCTGATCCTCTTTGCCATTGGTTTGGTAAAACGGTTTCTCAAGCGGCAGCTACTGGCCAAGATTGACGCTAATAACCGTGAAGCGATCGCAACGCTGGTGAGCTATGCACTAGGCGCGATCGCCATCCTCATTGCAGTACAAAACTCAGGGATTAATCTACGCTCCTTAGGAATTGTTCTAGGCGGTTTAGGGGTCGGTATTGGTTTTGGCTTACAGCATATTGCCGACGACTTTATCAGCGGTCTGATCATGTTGTTTGAGCGCACCCTCAAAGTTAACGACCTGATCGAACTAGATGATTATCGATTTGAGGGGCTAGTAGGTCGCATCATCGAAGTCAACCTCAGATCCACCATCATCCGCACCCTCGACGACGGCGACGTTGTCATTCCCAATAATCAGCTGATCAAAAATCGGGTCTTAAATTGGAGCTACAACACCTCCATCGCCCGACTTAAAATTCCCGTCGGTGTTTCCTACGATAGCGATCCTATTTTGGTCACTGAGCTGCTGCTAAAGTCCGCTTATATGGAGCCAGCCGTATGCAGTAAACCCATGCCTAAGGCAATGTTTTTAGCCTTTGGTGAAGACGCCCTTCAATTTGAACTTTGGGTCTGGGTGGATGTCAGAAAGCGCTTCCATGTACAAAGCTCGCTGCATTTCACCATTGAATACAATCTGCGACAGCACAATATCGAAATCGCCTTTCCCCAGAGAGATGTATGGATTCGCAATTTTCCACCTCAAAACTCAGAAGACAGCAAGCCTCCCTTCTTCAATCGGCAAATTGCTTTACAACATAGAACCACCATACCGGCCCAGACGACCCTCAAAGATATGCTGCGCCAGGTCAGTTACTTTGCCAACTTTAGCGATTTAGAAATTCGTCAGCTGATTGAGATTGGTCACCGTCAACGGAGTCCGGCTGGAAAAACTCTATTCCATGAAGGGGACTCAGGCAATTCGTTCTACATTTTGCTAGAGGGCAAAATTGACATCCTGGCGGAAAAGCTAAACCGCCATCTAGCGACCCTTGAGCCCGGACAGTTTTTT
Source organism: Cyanobacteria bacterium P01_H01_bin.105 (assembly GCA_039178155.1). GTDB lineage: Bacteria > Cyanobacteriota > Cyanobacteriia > Phormidesmidales > Phormidesmidaceae > Leptothoe. The sequence continues at coordinate 1,337 of JBCDFI010000195.1, read as the reverse complement.
GGTGAGGTTGCTCTATTACTAGGCGTGCCTCGCACCGCCATGGCTCGGGTGTCAGAAGATGCCCTGCTATTTGTCATCAATCAGCCCAGTTTCTCTGATCTACTGCGACGCTACCCCGACCTCTCTAATCAGGTAGTGCAAGCCATGGCACAGCATCGAGACGAACTCGCCAAACGCCAACGCGAAATGCGTGCCCTCAATCTAGTGGACTCTAGTGAGGACGATGCTAACCCCGTCATTTGGGCCAGAAAACGCCTTAAGCGCATGTTTGATCTGTAGATTTTAAGATTAGCGACTCACCCTAATCTTCGTAGTCACGTACCACGGCCACTGATAGTGCTCAGCAATGAGCCACAATACAATCCCAGCATGGGCCAGAAGCGTGATCAGCGTCCAAATAATTGAAAACTGATTCGGCCCCTCACTATCGATGGGTGGAAACATGTAGTTAGACAGAATGATCAAAAGAGCAGGTAGACAAGCTATCGCCAGAGCAAAACTCCAAACCACAGCCGTCACATGACTATCAGAACGGCGATTATGCCGCCATCGCTCTCCTGTCCAAAACCACACCATGGGCTGAGCGCTATCGATCATCTGGAGTGACTGAGACGCCAGATTCACAGAAAAAATATGCCGACAAAAGTTACAAGCGAACGCTTCCGTCAGAGTCAATAAAGAAAGCTCACCATGCCCGCAAACTGGGCAGGCATAAGTGTCATGGTAATCAAGGGTACGCAGCAAATTGTCAGACGACAAAGTGGAAGTCGACAAAACGTTACGTTGATAGCTCATGAAACGAATACGAGTAAGTTAGTCTCTAACGTATTCGTTTTAGAATCACCAAGAATCGAATGCGCTGCTTTTCTTAATACCCTCTGGGTATGCAGGTAACATGCCTTAACATGATGGCCTCCAGCAAAATAGACCAGTATTCGCAAACAGCACCCATTCAAGCTAACAAAAACTGTTGGAATTAAAGCTGTTACTTACAGCCCATTGTTTTGAGTTGTAGCAGCAGGGCATCTGCCTCAGCCTGTAGATGTAAAATCTCGACTTGGATATCTGGCTGATAGGGATAGGACTTGAGTTCAGCTAAGTAGATTTTCTTATCATCAGACGCTGGCTGAGTCTCACGGCTAGAAGCGGTTGCCCCCTGCACAGGCTCAAAAGTCGTCTTTATCTTAGAAACAGTTTTCATAATGTATGTGTTATGTCGCTAGTAATAACTACTCAGCGAAGCAGCACCGGAATTTTAACCCAAAAGTTCCCATCATAACTTCATCAAAAGATACCAATATTTAATCTGTCCTTTTATATTTCCTATAAATAATGAA
>JBCDFI010000194.1:0-9170 GCA_039178155.1 Cyanobacteria bacterium P01_H01_bin.105 | reverse complement strand
GGGGGGTATCGGTTCGGGTCGCAGTCGAGGCCCTTGACGGGGCATAGCCCTCATCCTGCTCTCCGGTTACCAAAATCCGAATTGTCTCTTCATCCTCACCTGCCTGCGCTATGCCCGGAACGACGCTCAGCGTCAGCCCGGCGGCATCGCTGTCTATTACCACCTCGGGTGCTGCGTCGGCCCCCGTGATCGCCACCTGTACCTGGTCGTCTGCCAGTGCTGACACCTGCACCAGGGCAATGCCCTCCGCTGGGTTAAACTGCTCAAACCCTTCCCCTACCAGCACTGCGTTGGGGATGTCGACAATCAGTGCATCTCGTGAAGTTGCGGTGGTCGGCGCGGATAGCTCGCCGTCGGCTACCTGCAAAATCACCTGCAGACCCATCTCAGTTTCTTCTAGCCGTACGTTCGTAATCTGTACCAGCGGCGTTTGGGTAAGCCGCATCGAATCTGAGATAGGCGACTGGATGCGTAAGCTGGACTCATCCCCCCCATGGCCCAGCCAACCCTCTGCCCGGCTACTCTCTTGAGCCCAGCCGGGCAATGCTACTATGCCGACTAAACCACCCGACAAAAGTGCCATCAGCGCTAACCGTCCTGACCCCTGTTTCATATCCACACACCTTACACACTAATCAAGAAAGATTCTTAATAAGCCCAAGAATATGTGGTTTGCCAATCTTACAGTCGCCACAGACGGATTTTTTTCGGCCCGATCGGGATTTTTTGCTTGTCAAATTTTAAGTTGACGACGGTACTGGCTAGGCGTTATTCCTAGCTGTCGTTTAAATGCCTGACTGAAGCGGCTAGGGCTCGCATAGCCTACCCGTTCGGCAATAATGGCAATCGTCAGCTCGCGATCGCACAGTAACTGCTGGGCCTGCTCCATGCGACAGGTGTTCACATAGCCAAACACCGTGGTGCCAAATACCTGGCGAAATCCTTGCTTGAGCTTGTAGTCATTCAGCCCCACCTGCCTGGCTAACTCCAGCAGGGACGGGGGCTGATCAAACTGTTGTTGCAGCATATCCCGCGCCAGCTGTAGCCGTTCCATATCTGCTGAGCGTAGCTTTGATGGCTGTTGGGCCATACTTGAACTTCGAGCAAGCTGATGAAACTGTAAGGCCAAAAGCTCTAGCGCCTTACTCTCTAAATACATGCGCTTTGTTGCCCCATAGTACGGACAGTCCATCACCTGTCGTAAAATGCTTTGGACATTAGGGGTAATGTTGTCTAACGATTGGTGAAAGCGCTCTAGAGTTTTGCCTTGCTTGAGCTGTTGCAGCAGAGGAAAGGTGCTTGTATCTAAAAAGCCAAATGACTTCAGCCGGTCAAGATCGATGGCGATGGTGACAACTTTAAGCGGTTTTTCGGCAGGAAGATATTCAATTGTGCGTACATCATTTAGGTAACAGAGACAGGTTTCACCTGCCGTTTCTTCTCGATCTGCTTCCAATTGAATCCCTGGATTAAACGTACGGTGACTGCCCGCCAGATAAAAGCTGGTCAGCAGCTTATTATCCCAATCAATTAAATAGTCCAAATATAGCGATCGCCAATAAAAGCTGGTTTCAATAAAAATCTCTAATCCGGGCTGTAGCTCAATGGCTCGCTCTTCCCCCTGACCCAGCTGCTGAGGAATTGCTCGTCGTTGCTCAATATCAACCTGCTGCCAATCTATTGCCTGGTACTCCCAGGCATGATCCCATATGGCATCATATTCAGATTGATCAACAGTGCGGGCATGGTCAAGGGGCATCGGACTGATCTCAGGTTAGTTAAGCAATTGTTGCAACTGCTATTCTCCCAAAGGGAAGACTTTGACTAGCAATTAGGAATTATTCTTAAATAGATCCCATGGCGAGTCAAGCCAGCCCGATGCTGTATGTGCTGGGTCAGGTTGCGATTTTCCAACCGTGCGATCGCACCCTCACATCCCACAATCTCTGATACAGTCCCCCCTGCTCAACCAGCATCTCATGGGTCCCCTGTTCAACAACGCGACCCTGATCCAGCACCAAAATCTGATCCGCCGCCGCAATCGTCGTTAACCGGTGGGCAATCACAATCAGCGTTTTCTCCGCACTCAGGGCATGGATCGCCTGCTGAATCAGCCGTTCATTCTCTGGATCGATGGATGCTGTCGCCTCATCTAGCAGTACAATTGGCGCATCTTTAAGCATGGCCCGAGCAATAGAAATCCGCTGTTTCTCACCCCCAGACAGCGTCGCTCCCCCTTCGCCTACCATCGTCTGATAGCCATTAGGCAGCTGACTAACAAACCCATGGCACTGAGCTGCCTGAGCCGCTGCTACAACCTCAGCCTCAGTAGCCTGCGGATTACCAAATCGAATATTTTCAAAAATCGTATCGTTAAACAGATACACATCCTGAAATACCATAGTCATCTGTGACAGTAGCGTATCTGTGGGCAGCTGTCGCACATCCACACCGCCCAGGGTCACAGTCCCCTGATCCACGTCCCAAAATCGAGCAATCAAGTTTGTAATCGTAGTCTTACCCGACCCGCTGGGTCCCACCAATGCTGTCATTGACCGAGGTGGAATCGAACAACTCACCTGTTCTAATACAGTCTCGCTATCGTAGCTAAAGCTAACATCTTTGAATTCGATAGTCGTATCTTCTGGCCGCTGAGGAGAACCCGCCACAGGTAGTAAATCCGCCTGTAAAAACTCTTTTAGATTACGCACACAGTTTTGCATAATCCGATAGAACTCCAGCATATCCGCCATGGACATCAGCGGTATGTAAAACGCCAGCCCCAACACCATAAAAAAGAGAAAGCTTTCACCCGTAAGGTTCCCTTGCACAAATAAAGCAGCACCCACCACCAATAGCAGAGCAAACCCCAGCTCTAGCACCGATAAAAACATCACCGTTGCTGAGGTTAACTGGGTCACCGTATTCAAGCTCGCGGTGCGATAGTCCTGTAGCCCATGGCGAAACTGCACTAACCGATCCCCAGACAGATTAAACGCCCGAATCACAGAAATCCCCTGGATATACTCCACCATGCGGGCATTGGCCTGGACCCGAGCAGCGGACTGCAACCGCCACACCCGCGCAAAAATCGTTTCCCCATAGCGCAGCGCCATCAACGCAAACGGCACACTGGATGCTAGCACCAACGCCAGTCGCCAGTCGTACACCAGCATGACGAGAAAGATAAGGATGGGTGTCACCACCGCATTAATTAAACTTTCCAACACATGGTGGGGCTCTAAAAACATAATATTGGTGGTAAACAAGGCATCAATTGTCCCCGTCGACCGCTGAGTAAAAAAGCCCAGGGGCAACCGCCGCAGATAGTCGGCAATAAACAATCGCATCCGTGTTTGCACCCCCATGGTCAGCGCATAGGCCTGCACATTGGCCCGGTAGCCAAACCCAATCTGAGCCAAACACAGCACCACAATAGCGGCCACATATCCCCATAATTGACTAGCTTCGGTCCCTTGAAACAACGCAACCAACACCAGATAAACCACATAGCTGGTTGATCCCACTGCCATGCCCTCGATCATGCGCCAGCGCACCGCTCGCCAAAAATAATGGTCTGTATTAGCCGGGATCAGCTTACGCATCATCGTCCAGATAGAGTCTGTCTCATCTAGCGTGCGATAAGGATTTTCTAACGGTTTATCAGTCTTTTCGTTAAGGCTATACCGATCAAAGGCACCCTTTATTGGGGAATCATTTTCGTTGTCCCCATTAGGCATACTGGGGTTTCCCAAATCCTGGAGGGGATAAGACTCAAAGCTCCCAGAATTGGGAGTTTGGGGGCCTGAATCACCTATAGCCTCTGTACCAACAATGTCTTGATTGATCGTAGCCCCCAACTGCCAATCTCGCGCACTCCTATGGGCCTCCCACTGCTCCTTGTACAGCTCACAGCTTTCCAACAACTCTCCATGGGTTCCTCTCGCAACAATTTGCCCCTGGTCAATCACCAAAATCTGGTCCGCCTCAGTAATCGTCGAGAGACGATGGGCTACCACAATCAGAGTCTTTTCTCCCCTAGCCAGTAGACCTGCCAACGCCTCCTGAACCATCGCCTCATTTTCAGGATCTACATAGGCGGTAGCTTCATCTAGCACCACAATCGGCGCATCTTTGAGAATGGCACGGGCAATCGATAGCCGCTGTCGCTGACCGCCGCTGAGACTGACACCATTTTCACCGACAGACGTGTCATAGCCCTGGGGTAAGTCTTGAATAAATTCATGACAGCGGGCGGCTTTTGCTGCCCGCATAATTTCAGACTTAGTGACCGTGGGATTACCAATACGAATATTTTCTAAAATCGTGTCGTTAAACAAGAAGACATCTTGAAATACAAACGACACTCGATTCATTAACTGCTCAACAGCAATATCTTTTACAGCGACACCACCGATGGCAATGTCTCCATGCTCCACATCCCAAAAGCGAGGAATCAGCTTTGCCAGGGTACTTTTGCCTGCTCCAGATGGCCCCACCAGTGCAGTGACGCTGCCTGCAGCCGCTGTAAAGCTAACGTTGTTTAATACCTGAGTATCGCCATAGCTAAAGGAGACATTCTCAAATGTAATGTCATTGCCCTGGGGCTGTTTTGGCTCTATTGGATCTGCTAACTCTGGCTGATTAAACACTTCGGCAATTCGCTGGGAGGCTGAATTGATCTGGTAAAACCCGGTAAAGCCATGGAACAGGACGGCCATAACCGGTCGATTAAAGCCAATGCCCATGACGACAAACAACACAAATGTCGGGATAGTGAGAGAACCGGTTAGATACAGGGTAATTCCCACAGGCACCACCGTCACTGCCGCTGAGCGCATCAGGGTAAGCATGATGGCCATGGGTAGGGCAGAGGTGCGAGTGGTGCGCACATACACCTGACGCATTTCTTCGACTACATCCTGCAGCTGACCAAAGGAAAAATCTGTTCGGGTAAAGGCTTTAATCACTTTCATGCCGTTGATGTACTGGATCACCACACCATTCATCTTGGCCAGCAGGGCATTGTAGGCACTCATGTCAAAACGAGACATCATAAAGCCAAAAAAGCCCAGGGCAATAACGGCACTGGCTAGCGTCGCGAGGGTCATGCGCCAGTCCACCAGAAACAATAGAATGCCTGCCAATATAGGTACCGTCACCCCAGCAACAACATCCGGAATTAGATGGGCCAGTCCTTGTTCTAGCTGTTCTACATCCTCGTGGATAATCTTTTTGATTTCGCCCGTAGTGCGGTTGGTAAAGTAGCCTAGCGGCAAACTGCCCAGCTTACGGGCTAGCTCAATACGTAAGTCGTAGAGAATTGTGTAGGCAGCAATGTGGGAAAGGCGAGTGGAAATGCCATTGCAGACTCCCTTGCTCACCACAGCCCCGACCGCTAGCCAAGCCAGCTGCCAAATATATTGGGTATCGAGACCATCGGCTGAGCCAAACAGACGTACACTGACCAGATAGATCAGATAGTAGGGCACCAGCCCCAGGGCGGCACCAATGGCCGCCAACAATCCTGATAGTCCCAGCAGCAATCGCTGTTTTAACACTAACTGTTTAAATGACAGAGGCGGCGTTTTTGCCGATAGCCCCAGTTGTTCAGCGGCCCATCCTTCAGCGTCATCCGTAGAACCAAAGACACGTCCAGGACAACCGTACATAGTTTGGGTAACCCTGGCTACCATCGGTCCCCACAGCTTAATGAGTTTAGCTGAATCGGGAACCATGGCCACCCCGGCACAGTATTGAGAAATCTCAGGCTTATGGGCCTTGGCCCAGGCAATGCCATCTTTACGCATTTGTTTGACTTCGGGAGAGCGCTTGCCTTGTTCTTCTGCAGCTTCTGCATCATCTCGCTGAAGGACTAGGGCAAATTTCTCTTGTTTTGCTAGCCAGGCTTCAAATTTTGTGTAAAAATGAGCCATTTCTGTTGGGGTGCCAGCTCCTTGAAATCGGGCTGAGACCAATGGCCAGCGGCTGTCATCAATGGTTACCATAGGGCTGTTTTCTCCATGACAACGGAGTATAGGTTTCCCATCATAGGAGTTTTATTTGTAAACGAAGACTCCTAGACGGATCTTTTTGGCTCTGAAACGGAGCATTTTACAACATCATGCACGGTGAGTGGGAATTTGGAGCAAGGGAAGTAATATGGGAAACTGGTGAAGAGTTTAAAATGTGTTGCTTGGGATCCCTCCGAGTTCCCCAAACTCCCATGGGCAGGGCTGGAACGCCGTCCTACAACCCAACGTACTAGGGTCTTCACAATAGCGTTAAGTTTGGGGTTACGGCTAGGTCGATTATATAGGTCTCGAAATGTCTGCTAGCTTCGCTTCTGGCCTTCCTCCTAAAATTCTGTTCTTAGTTGAATGCCGAATGTTTGAGGCGCACCTACAACTGCAAACGTCCCGCCAAAGTCAAATGCCTGGGTTCAATACTCTTCATCAAACAAATTATTGGCAAATAGATAAATGCCATAGTTGTCAAACTCGTAGCCCAGACGAGCATTAACCAGAGCCAAGGAATCTTGTTCGATAGTGTTGAGGTTATCAAAGTAGGTTTTGCCAAATCCAATCACCTCTAGACGTCCAAAGAAGCCTGACTCGCTGCGATATTGGGCGGCGACGTTGTAGGTTAAATCTGGGGTAAAGGGTGTGCGTTTGCCCTCAATTGCCTGACCTGTGGCAAAATCCACACCATTTTGAAACTCAGCATCGAGCAGACCTAATCCGGCACTAAGTTCTAAACCAGGAATCGGTCGGGCGGTGAGTTCTAGCTCGATCCCAATCGTGCGAATGTCAGCAGTAGTGATGGTAACAATGCCATTCAAATATTTTTGCATTAGGCTTACTTACAGAACTCACACCAGATCAGAGGAGGAGCATGTTGTTTGGTCGTGGAGGACTGGTACAAGACGCAGCCCCCATCTAACTTTATTAAGAATCCTTCTCATTGATCTACCAGGAATGATACTGATCCCGTCCTGAAACTTCTATGACCTAGCGGGCGTTTTTTTAGTCCGAGGCGGCATTTCTGATTACGATTTATGGATGAACGGTGAACATACCTTAAGCAGGGTCGAAGGGCATGTTCACCTGAATCATTTATACTAATGATATTCACTGCTAATAATATCCATTGCTCATATAGATAATTGAGACACTGTATGGAGAGCTGAGCGTATGCAAGTGAGATTTTCTGCTAAAGATCTTGATGCTTTGTTTAAGGAGTGTGGACATACGATTGGTGCTTGCATTCAGCTAGAGCCTTTTGAAACAATAGTTGAATTATCACCCAATGTAGGGAAAGGTTACTTACAAAGAATTAAGCTGCGTCCAGGTTTGGAAATCTCGATAGAGCATTTTGAAGTTCCGGAACCTTTTAGGGCTGAAGTTACCAACCATTTTAGTTGGGAGGTGATTGAATTTAAATCGTCTCTATCCGGATATGTTAAGGGAAATTTTTCAAACAACTTTCAATACGAGTATTCTCTTTCTCCGAGACAAAGTAGAGTTAGTTTTTCTGCAAATTGCGGAGAGTGGATAGAATGTCAGCCTCATCAGCCTATTATTCATGTTGAGGTGATTGCTGCCCCTTCTACATTAAATGAATTGATAGCAGGTCAAGTAGATCAGGTGTCTGGAGATTTACAAGCTATTTTGGCAAGTAAGGTTGCTAAGCCTCTATCCTTCATCCAAGAGATATCTCATACAACATTCCAAGCAGCAGAACAGATTTTAAATTGTCCTTACCAGGGGGTGACCCGTCAGTTATATTTAGAAAGTCGGGCTCTTGAACTTATCGCCCTGCAATTACCTTTGAACTCTTCAAAAGGTCGCGTAGCATCATCCAATTATATTCTCAAAGCTGATGACGTTGATCGAATTCATTATGCCAGAGAGATTCTGTTGAGCAATCTAGAAAATCCTCCATCGTTACTTGAATTAGCACAACGAGTTGGATTAAATGACTATAAGTTAAAGCGAGGCTTTCGTCAGGTATTCGGAACAACTGCTTTCGGATGTTTGTACCATCACAGAATGGAACGAGCCAGAAGATTATTAGAAACCAACTATTCCACCGTGACAGAGGTGGCTCAAGCGGTTGGTTATACCAGTGCCACATCGTTTAGTGCTGCATTTAAGAAAAAATTTGGAATGCCTCCCAGATGCTATAAACTCCGCTCTTAGGGATCTGCGAAAAAATAAGATCCCTGACTTGAGTGGGGAAACGGTCTAGCACTACTCTCTCAACATACAAGGGGCAAGGGGAAAAGGGTTAAAGCTGGTACTTTATCTACTGGCAAGTCCCTTAGGTGCGTAGCAATCCGTTTGCAATAGAAAAAAATCCGTTTCGAAGAGGACACGATCAATCACCATCTTCTACCATCACGTCAGCATTAACTGAGAATGGTTGTCATTGCCATTTCATCCGTTCGCCCCTATCGTGTGAGGAGATAACGTGAGGCAATTGTATCTGCTAAAAAGTCTGTGGCTGGCTGGTCTTTCATGGATTTTTCTCTGTCAAGTAGTTATTGCTGAATCAGTAGTAGACTTAGCTACAGGCGTCCCTGCTGTAGATGCATTGAATAATCAAGAAGCTACTCTAGAGTGGATGTCTCAGACTCCGACCTCAGACACAGATGAGCTTGAGGAAGAGAAAGAGAAAGAAGAGGAAGAGGAGGAAGAGGACACCCTGCGCATTGTGGTGACGGCAGAGAAAACGCCTGAGGTGGTGCAAGACGTACCCATCAGTTTAACTGTACTCACTGAAGATGAGTTAGAAGATGCTGATATTACTAGCCTTGACGGAATTGCTGGCAATACTCCTAACTTTTCCTCTTTTTCGGCTACGGGCAGTCGCAGCTTTACGTTTTATAGTATTCGCGGTCTATCTAACCAAAACTTTGGCTCTCGGGACCCGGTGGCCTTTTATGTTGATGATATCCCCTATGACTATGGCAGTTTTATTGATTTAGACTTACCCGATCTACAGCAGGTGGAAATTTTGCGGGGACCGCAGAACACACTCTATGGCCGCAGTAGTCAAGCAGGTGTGGTTAATATCACCACTCGCAAGCCAACGAATGAATTTTCGTTCAACAGTACAGCTGGCTATGGTAGCGAAGAAAATTTGGATCTTCGAGCTGGTGTCAGCGG
>JBCDFI010000193.1:0-9192 GCA_039178155.1 Cyanobacteria bacterium P01_H01_bin.105 | reverse complement strand
TTGACAGCGCGGCGTTTGTAAATGGCTTCAATGGCATTCATGTCACTAATCCTCACTTGCGTCAGACGTATTTTAGGGAAAAGAAAGACATCAAATCTTGTCAGTTATTGTTAGAAATAATTGTGTTCTTGTATTTTACATAACGACTCGGGCGTGATTTACACAGGGCTATCCCAGGCAAATGGACAAGCCCGTGCTTGTGCGATCGCACAAGCACTTTCAAAGGCAGCCTAATTCCACACGATCTTCTCTGAGATCGCCCTTCATCAGACAATGCGATCTCGCTTCTTTCTACTAAAGGCTTATGACGCCACTGATTCAGTAGACGCATCAGTATCAGCTGGAATTTGTCCCTCCAGTTCTCCAATAGCAGCATTGACAGCCGCCAGGTGTACCTGCAGCCGATCGCGGCTAACCTTAAGCCACTGGAGCCTCATTTTCTGACAATTGGCATAGAAATCAGCATAATCATTGCTACTGCACTTACTAGACGTAGACGAATTACAGAAAGGAAAAAACATGATGTTAGGGCCGTAACAAGAGGTACCCCTATAAGCTAACAACTTTCTAAAAAATGTGGAAGGTTCAGCTGTATCTATTGAAACAAAAGCACTTGAGAAAATTAATCCAGGGTTTTCTGGCCATGGTTTTTGCCAAAACCTAAGACCTTGAGAGAACTGATGACAGCCAACAATGGAGTACCCAGAAGCATCCCTTACGACCATCGAGCAAACCACGCACAAGGCGCGTTTCGACTGAAGACACGACGGAACGTTACAATGATTTGCCCTAAACGTTGATATAACTCCATAATTGAATTGGATAATTTAAATATTTCAGTCAGTTTCGAACATTTTTTGTCCTTTTAGCGATGGATATGTTCGTTTTAGCTATTGATAGCAATCAAAAATAAACTTCGCACGGCCCAGTACGATGAAATGGAATAGATATATTGGCCTAGGAAATTCTGCAGCTGCCCTGTCTCTGCTCATAACTATGAGCATCTTTGAACTCATTCTGCAGCCTGCAGCCCAGGCAACAGAGTTAGCAACAGATAACAACATTAGCTATACTACTGAAAGTAATCTTGATCCGGAATATAGCGAGCCATCTGAACCATCCGCCGATCATCTCGCACAAGGGGAAACGTCTCCCAATTTAGAATCTTTAGAACCTGTTGAATTAACGGCAACAGGGCTAGACTCAACTTCGCTTCAGTCAGCTGATCCCACAGCTACGGTTGAACCAGCTGAACCAGCTGAAATAACTGAACCTACAGCTAGTCTGGAACCCATAGAGACGACGATGCTGGAGGCCATGATTGCCTCAGATCCTCCAAGTTTTATCACGACTGAATCCGCGACCAAATCTACGGTAGACAGAGAGTCAGTCGCCACTCAAGAAAGTGAGGCTATACTGCATGACATGGATTGTACTACGCTCAGGGAGCCTCATTTTTGTAACTCCCCAGTAGTACAGCCCCAGGTTCTCATCTCACCTGAGCCTGTTACAGAACAGCCGCCCCCGGCCACTTCAGCTGACGCTCTAGCGCTCGATTCGCCCATGCAAGAGCCTGATCTGGCATGGGCGCTAGGGGCTGCCCACGCCCTCACCTCACCCGCAGAGACCATAAGTAATCCCGAAATAGCTCCTAGCTTTGAGAGTGAGCCATCTCAGTCACTGGCTCAAGCCAATAATGCCCCCTCACCAGGCATTGAATTAGAGAAAATTGACTTAAACTTTGCTTCCATACAGGCCAGTGGAGAGAAAGACAAGCTATTTTTGAACCCCGTTGTGCATTTTCGGCTTCGCGATCGCAGCCGTCTCAGGTTAACAACTGGATTCCAAAATTTTGACGATGCTCGGACAGATGATACAGTCACAAACTATCCCGTTCACTTAGATTGGAGTAAAGTCCTGAAGCCTGGAACCAGATTGGATGTAGGTGGAGGCATCGAATTTTTCGACCGATTGTCAACCAGTGGGTACTTTAATCTAACCCTGGGTCACAATATTCCCCTAAGCGTTGACGAAGCTGGGAAGCCCCTAGGTAATCTTAGAGTGTCGGGAACTGTGAACTTTTCCCCGCTCAAGGCGAATGCATTCGCTCTGGAGAACGAAATATCCCGGTGGTTTATACAACCCCGCTTGGTCTGGCGTCTAGATTCGCGCACGCGGATCATTAATAATGTCAAACTTGGTTTCTACAGCGATGGAAATACGGGATTCTTTGCCGATAATCGCATTATTCACGAAATTCCGGCAGGGGACGCGGGGGTATTCTCAATCGGTGCAGAAATTTCGAACCATACCTTTGAAGATGATTTACGTGGGCGCACGGGATATGAAACCGCCCAGGATTTTCTGGACTATAGACTTTTGCTAGGATGGAGGGGCCAAATTGCAGATCCCCTGGCCTGTAGTTTAGGCGTAGATTTGGGACGGCGACGGGTGCGAGGTGATTTTACTAATTCTTCTGCCTATCGAGCTCAGTGTTCATTAGATATGCCTGAGCAACTGACCCTCCAAGTGGGCTTCAGATATTCTAAATTTGATGGGTCTAGCAGCAGCTTTGTAGATTCTCTAGAAGAAACGACTCGATTTTCAGCTAGTCTGTCTAAACGGTTCTAAGATCAAGACAATTACCCAGGGGTGTTTCTAGAGTTATTACGTTATCTCGTCAATTCGTTAGTGTGAGGTGATTTTCCACCATGAGCAACCAATTTCGTCAATCTCCCTGGAAAGGACAGTTTTCCTTAAGCTTGCTATTGCTAGTGACAAAACTGATTGCCTCAGGTTTTGCCCCGCCCCCAGCTACTGCCAAGACTATTTCTCAACATCCATCCCAGAGTTCAATCCAGGCTACGATCTCAGAAAGGCAGACTCACAAGACTCAAACCCTTGAGGTCACACCAGAGGCCGCTATTTATATCAGTGAGTCGACCTTAAACAAGGTGGCACCAGGGTCCCTTGGTCAAGACCAACCCCAGGTTGATAGTCTTCAGGTTGACGTTCTTCAGGTTGACGTTCTTCAGATCGACATTGTGCAAACGCCAGATGGCACTCTAATTGCCCAAGATAGACGCCCCGAGGAAGAAGATTTGGGCGAAGAAGACTTGCAAATAGACGATCTTGAAAGCGATTATTAATCTACTCATCTACTATTGTTTTTGTTACACCTCCCGCTATGTCCGGTAGAGTTCCGCAGTTACCCTGGTTAATTTATGCATTGGGTGGAGGTTTAGGGCATCTCTCTCGCTCATTGGCGTTGGCTAGGGTGGCTGCTGCCGAACGTCCGGTAATTATCATCAGTGACAGTCCCTATACAGGTGCTATAGAGCAGTTCCAAACAGAAGAAAATATTTCCTTACAACTTATCTCATCAGAGCTGACCCAGACAGAAAAAATTGCACAGGTTCAAAACTTACTAACTGTTGTACCGTATGTTTTGATTGTTGATGCATTACCCCTAGGTAGATGGGGAGAGTTAGCTCACTTTTTACCCCATCTACCTAATGTGACTAAGGTTTTGGTTCTGCGAAACTTAAAACCAGACTATCTCCAGGCACATGATGTTGAGACATTTATCTCAACCCATTATGATTTAGCTGTGATTGCAGGGGAGTATGAGCATCCCCCTTTAGAGTTGAAAATACCTAACTACTGTACAGAACCTTGGTTAGGTCGGAGTGCCCATGAGTTGAGCAATCGTCAGACAACTCGTGCCAGACTAGCGCGAGTATTACCTAGTGTCGATCTGAGTTCTGAACCGATACAACCTCTCAACAACATTCCATTTGATCCAATATCTCTGCCTCCATTACAACGTCCTGCATTAACAGATACCCAAGCAAAACTCATTTTAGTCTTGGCATCAGGCAAACAGGCTGAACAGAAGGTTTATGGATTGATCACCCAAGAACTCGTTGACAGATTTCCGTGGTTGCATATTTATTGTCTCTCTCCCTCTTATCCTCCTGGATGCCCCTGGGACCATTGGATTTCCCATTTTCCAGCCATAGAATACTTATCTGCTGCCGATCTGGTGATTGGTGGATGTGGCTATAACTTATTCTACGAGTGTATGGCTTTGAAACTCCCCTTAATTGCTTTTCCTTGGGAGCGTATTCATGACGTACAGCGTCAGCGTGCAGACACTGCAAATACACTAGGTCTGGGTGAAGTCAGCATTACGATGAATATTCAAACAACCTGTTTCAAAGTCTCTCAATATTTAGCAGACTGGATAACTCAGGGACCAACTATTGCTGCCCCCATTGATAGTTGTCTCCCAAATTTTAAGAATGGGGTTTTTAATGCCGTCCAAGTGATTGAAACCGCAGTTGTGCAGAAGTATGATGAGCTAGTTTATCAAAGTATGCAAAACAATCTTGACCAGCTGGCAACTGTCAATCCTATGCAGACCTGGAATTTTCCCTAACACCGATAGATTTATTGAGTGAGATCGATGGTTCCTCCTTCACCCGAGAGAATAAACGCAGCCCAATAAAAGGGATGACTATAGACGCCAAGCTCACTTTCGTCTCCGGCCTGTCTCAAATCACCTTTAATCATGGCTAATTGGATTTGGCGTAAGGCTTCACTGCGTCCGTTACCTTGTTCTAATAAGCGATAGTAGTTGACCATTAAATCTTTGGTGGCGATATCATCTACCTGCCAAAGGCTGATCAGCTGGCTTTTTGAACCTGCTAGTGCAAATGCTCGACGAAGGCCATAAACGCCCTCTCCATTGGCAATGTCTCCAAGCCCCGTTTCACAGGCGGACAGAACCACCATTTCGGTGTCTTTTAAGTCTAAACCTGAAACCTCTAAGGCCGTCAAAATGCCATCTTCTCCCTCAGCTTGAGGCGAATTCACTCCGGCTAGGGCTAAACCAGACCGTAACAATGGATTTTCAATTGTTCGAATACTGGTTAATGTGTTCTTGTTGACTGTGGGACAACGTAAATTCAGATCGCTAAATTCAGGCCGCTCTACAGAACATACATTAGGAAAGAAAAATCCATGGGTAGCAAGGTGGAGTACCCACGGTGATTCTAGCTGTTTGACGATTTCTTCCGTAGCTTGAGACTGGGTAAAAAGTTGAAACTCAGGAAATCGTTTGGTAATCTCCTCGGCTTCTTCAGCTGTACCTGGCAACGGAGCAAATCGAAGATTGGCCATTAGCTTAGAGGAGCGGTTGTCAGAATGGTTACTAACACGATCAGCGGCAGCCAAGTTGGTAGCCTCATAATCAGGGTTGGCAATTAATACAGAAGGTTTCCTTGAAGCCGTTATATTATCCTGACGCTGCAATAACTCCCGGCCTGCAGATAGGTAAGTAAACTCATAGGTTTCAACAAGATACCGTTGCTGTTCATCTACAAGAACTTCGAAAGGGAGCAGATTGAGTTGACCATCTGGAGAAATACGAATTTTCTTGTTATTCCTTAAGAAAGGGCGCAATGGGCCTATGAGTTGTTGCTCTAATTCATGTGCCAATCGCTTAGTCATGTTTATGGGCCGATTACGTAAAATCCCTCGAATAACTTTGGCTACGAGTTTATCGATCTCTGCGGCTTCACCAATATCTACAGCTTGAAGATTTCCTTGACTATCTAGAAGATAGGCCGCATAGCGAGGATTGCCATTCTGTTGATTGGATGGACTATCCAGCTTTAACGGTATGTACCGGAAAAATTCAACCAGCACGGTATCATTGGGCAACTGATCTTGAACAGCTTCAATGGTAACGGGGGTGATTGTGCTTCGAAATTCGTCACTGCGGCGGGCCAGATTTTTCTCTTGTGCTTGGAGATCTTGTTGTAATGAGCTGATTGCTCCTTGGATATCCTCAAGGGGCTTTTGTCGTTGGTAGAGTAAGCCAGCCAGCCGAGTTCGTGTTTCGTTAATGTTATCTAGCAGAGCTTGATCAGCCGGGGTGAGATTTTGGCGCAATCCTTGTTGACTCTGACTGAGTACATCAAAAATTCGTCCCTTTCTCTGCAAAAGAGTGGTAAAAGCAAGACGTGCAGCTTGTGGGTTATTGGGAGCTGTTTGGAGATGTAAGGATATGATCCGGTTGGTGTTGTCTGTAAGTTGGCGTAGATAAGCTTGTTTTTGTTGTTCTGTCTGAATCGTTAGGTTGAGCTGTAAATTGGCTTCTTGAATATCTAGACTATGGTGTAAAGCGTCAATCGTTTGGTTGACTTTACCCTGAACATAGTGAACGCTAGCCAAGCTAATAAAGGCATTCGCAATGTCAGGATGCTGGGCAGGCAGCACCTGGTTTCGGATGGATAGCACTTCTTGATAAAGCTGCTCAGCCTCTGCAAAACTGCCCTGAGCCTGCCTCAATTTAGCTAAATGACTCAGACTTTCTGCATAGACACGGTTTTCAGTACCAAAGACATCTTTTTGAATGGTTAGAGCTCGCTGAATTGACTGCTCTGCGAGAGGATAGTTCTGTTGCTTGCGGTACACGTCCGATAGGTCGGCTAAGGTGATAGCCACATCTGGATGCTCTGTACCTAAAAGAATTTCCCAACTTGTCAATGCTTTCTGGTAAAAGCTTAGGGCTTTGACATTGTCGTTTTGAGTTCGGTAAAAGTTAGCCAAATTATAGAAGCTTTGGGCGACCTCAGGATGCTCAGCCCCGAAGGTTTGTTCAAAGATCTCTAATGCTTGAAGAAAGAATGCTTCAGACTGTTGATAATCTCCCCACAGTCGATAAAGATTGGCCAAATTGCGCAGGCTGTTGCCCACCATGGGATGGGATGGGGGCAAAATTTCTTGACGTAGTGCTAAGGCGCGTTCGTATAGCGGTTCTGCTTCGGGATAGCGACCTTGATGACGATATAGGGCTGCCAGGTTATTGAGGCTAGTGGCAATGTCAGGATGTTTATTGGGAAGCCCTTGCTCTCGAATGTGTAGAGCTCTTTCAAATAAGGGCTCGGCCTGGTCATAGTTGCCCTGAACCCGGTATAGATCTGCCAGGTTGGTGAGAATGTTGGCAACGTGTGGATGGTCGGGGCCTAAGCTGTTCTCACGGATACTTAAGGCTCGCTGATAGGCACTGCCAGCCTCTTGGTATCGTCCTTGCTCTTGATAGAGGTCCCCTAGATTATTGAGAATACCTGCATTGGCTCGGTGCTCAGCCCCTAAGGCCGTTTGGATAATGGTCAGTGAGCGCTCAAAAAAAGTCTCTGACTCTGCAAATCGTCCCTGTTGGCGATAAAGCACGCCTAGCTGTATTAAACTGGTGGCCAAATCGGGATGTTCAGACCCTAAACGCTGTTCTTGACTATCTAATGCTTGCTGAAATAGTGGTTCAGCCTGGTCATATAGACCCTGAAACCGATAGAGTTCGCCCAGCCTAATTAGGCTCTTGGCAACTAGGGGATGTTTGTTGCCAAGCACTTGTTGACGGAGTTCTAGCACTTGCTCTGCCAGGGGAGTGGCTTCTCGGTATTTGCCTGCTGCGCTTAGTTCTTGAACTTGTTGAAAGAGTTGATGCGCTTCTTGTAAACGGGGCTCTTCAGAGTTTGGGTCAGTAGATGAGTTCTGTTTATGTAATCGTGATGATTCTATTGTTTCTGTTGGGTTGGCAGCATCTGCGATCGCACCTGGCATTCCCATCAGCGCCAAAATGCTAGAAATTGAACATGTGCACACAGCTACGACAGGTTTCATAGTCAAAGCTACCATCAACAGCATGTCTTAGAAGTTTAGTGGGTATCTTCCGAGCTTCTTTATAACCTAATTTTGATTCAAAGGAGAAGAGTCGATTTAATTATTTACAGCCCTCACCAGTAGCTCTAACCAATCATTGATCGACACTTTTGATAGGGCTTCAGCTAGATCCGGATAGGCGGCTGGAGAGCCATGGCTGACTTGAGCCTCAAATAGTTCATCTGCATTATATGGATTGGCAATGAGCTGTCTGTACTGATGCAGCAACTCTTGATTAGTCGCATGGAATTGCCCAAGTACAACTCGCCTTTCAAAATCACCAAAAATAGAATTGATGTCGACTTTTTCAAGGATAAAATTCCACTGCGTTAGGCTTGATAAAACTTCCTGCCTAAATTTCAAATAAGGTTTTCTATTATTTTCTGGCAATGTTTTATAAATGCTATTGATTCTTCTAAGAATCTCAATGAAAAATAAATCTAACGAGGGATTTATAGAACGCTCAGATGGCAGAGCCAGAGAAGAAAAATCATTGTTATCACCAAAGCATGTCTGTAAGAAAAAGTGAAATATGTCACGATCTAAAAGATTCAGATTGTCATATACAACCACTTCTACGTTCTCAAAGTAATCTAACCAAGTTCTCACCAGGTTTAGATAATTAAAACAGCTGCAGTAATAAGCGTTGTACCCATTCTCAATGAGTGAAGCAAGCCAGGGCTTGAAATGGATAGTCTCTCCATGTTTGATCAGTTCTTGATATAGTGAAATCAACAATCGATCTTGTCGACGAATATAAATGATCACCTTAGCCTGAAATCCATATTTATCTAACTGTTGAGCAAGACTATCGATGTTATTACTTTCTAGTCGATCAAATTCTTCGCTAGAAATAATGAAAGATTTATACGGAGATTTCGCTAGTTTTTGATAAAAATGACGTTGGTAGTCTTCAGGCTCCATTGAGCTGCCAACCAGGGGTTGATTGAGATAACTCCATGGAAGGTTATGGTGACCAGAATTATAGATAATTTCTTCAGATGGATAACAGCATTCTAGTTTTTCAAGGAAATCAGTGTTCAAACTCAGACATCTTTGTATATAGCTTGTGCCAGTTTTATGAATGCCAATATGTAAATACAGCTGCTGCACAAATCAACTCCTAAAATTGCCTGAACTACCATCCCTCACTCTATCCAGATACCTCTCTTTGTTTAAGAGCTAGTCTATAACTTCATGGCGGCATGCATCCCTTAGGATCATAGCTAATTTTTGTGAGAATTGTTGAGGAGAACATTCTCTCTTGACTTTTTTGAGCGCATTTTCTCTCAGGTGAGTCCATAAGGCTTCATCCTGATAGAGTTGAATACACTGGCGACTAAAGTCCTCGGGTTGCTTAGCTACTAATATGTCAGTGTCAGGCTGCCATTGGAGTTGTTTAGCAATCAAGGGAGTGGTGACAACGGGTAGGCCATGGGCCGCAGCCTCATGAACTTTATG
>JBCDFI010000192.1:0-9224 GCA_039178155.1 Cyanobacteria bacterium P01_H01_bin.105 | reverse complement strand
TTAAAGGTGAGACGAAATACCAGGCTGTCGGCGTCAGTGTCTGCTGTAGCCGGTGTTTGGCGGACAATGCTGAGCAATCTGGGAGCCAGATCGCGATTAAATGCAGTAATAGCTCCATCTTCAAAACCGGTGACCAATACCTGCTGATCGTCAGGGCTAACCACCACTCCCAAGGCTCCGGCCAGCTCATCGGCCCCATTGCCATCTTGATCCTGGATAAATTGATTAAAGGTTAAGCGTCCAGAGGCGTCGCGATCAAAGACGGTTAGACCATCTTCTTCAAAACTGGCTACGAACACCTGACTACCGTCGGGACTTACTGTGATACTACTAAACCCGTTGATAGCTGGAAATCCATTGACACCAGTGCCTGCAAAAATGTCACTAGCACCGCCAAATAGCTGGGCACCCCCTTCGTTATCGTTGATCACCTGGGCAAAACTCAATGTGCCATCGGCATTGCGGTCAAATACAGTTACGGCTGCATCGGTGGCACTGGCCACGTACACCTGGTTACCATCGGGGCTGACGTCAACACTGGATGCACCAAACAGCTTATCGGCCCCTGCTTGCCCATCTTTGATGGTTTGTCGTAGGGTCAAATTGCCAGAGGCATTTCGGTCAAATACTGTGATGGCCGCATCCACATGACTGGTGACAAAAACTTGATCGCCAGCGGGACTGATGGCCACACCGGATGCGCCAAATAGCTCATTGGCCCCCGCTTGCCCATCGGCAATGGACTGTCGCAGGGTTAATTCGCCGGACGCGTCTCGGTCAAATACTGTAATTGCAGAGTCCGTCAGACTCACTACAAAAACTTGGGAGCCATCGGGGCTCACGGCCACATCAATAGCGCCTGCCAGGGTATTAATGTCATTGTCATTGGGGTCACGACGGCCATCTCTAAGCCGCTGCTGTTCGGTTAAATTACCGGCACCATCGCGACTAAAGACGGTCAGTCCATCATCGCCAACGCTGGTGACAAAGACTTGGGAGCCATCGGGACTAACTGCCACACCAAAGGCTCCTGCCAACAGTTCTGAGCCAGAAATGTCTCCTACATCAGAACCATCACGGATAGTTTGGCTAAAGGTGATGTTGCCGAACTCGTCGCGATTAAATACGGTCACAGCTGACTCGACAGCACTGGTGACATATAGTTGGCTGCCATCGGGGCTAATGGCTACTCCAGATGCGCCGAAGAGCCGATTACTGTCTGGATCGCCGCCATCAAAGGTGCCATCCTTAATGTCTTCTTTAAAGGTGAGTACCAGGGTGGAGGTGTAGTGTTCTAGAATAGTTTGCTGAAATGTGTGAATGGCTACCGGCGGCCACTGACCATTGCCCACTGCTGTTGCGGATGCGGTGACCGTGGTTCCTGTTATGGCTGCCAACTCTTCGACAAACTCGATGCCTGCGTCGCCCGCCGCTACATGACAAGCCAACAATGTCAGCTGTGCCGCATCGCCTGTTCTAAACCAGCTGCGAAGATGATGAGACTGTTGTTTTAAATTGCCTAATTCTAGATTGCCAGAGCCTAGCTGCAGCTCACCGGGAGCACCGTGGGCTACCAAGGTAAGTGATGCGGTAGGTCGATGCTGGATCAGTTTACTAATCTGTTCAATGCCGTCACGATCTGGATCTAGAACATGGGCGCTCACCCCCGGACGTAGACCTGCCAACAACATGGGCAAATCATTCACACGACTGTCAAAAATAGCGAGGGCGGTCTCGTCAATCTGGATCTGGGATGTTAGACGCTGGCGATCATTGGACGCGTGTGTAGAAGAGGTCATAGGAGCTTTTATAAACTGTTCAGAGCGAATAGGCGCTTATACTTTGAGCAGATAGTATGAATAGAAATGAAGGATTGCCTTGTCACTATGTCCAGGGTCTGCGCTACCCATCAGCATCCTGGTCAAAGGGCTCAGTAATTCTCACTAAACGTTTACGTGTCTTTATCGGACCCACAAAATTTATGTTGGGCGGGTGGGTTTCTAGCTAGTGAGACTGAGCAGAAATCTTCTCCATAAACTGCTCTATAAAAAGGTGCTTACTGAACTAGGATGTAAACCCTTATGATGTAGCCTGACTATCGGTATCCATCCGCCATGTTCCTAGACAGCCTTTTGCCAGACTTTCACGGTGTTTTAGCCACCGCTGCTGCTGATTTGATAGTTGAAAATGAAGCTATCGAAGAAAATTTGCGTCAATTTTTGCTGGTGCTATCGGTTTCTTTGGGGGTGGCCACACTATCGCGAGTTGTCAGCTGGCTACGCAATATTCCCTACACGCTATTGCTGTTGCTAGTGGGATTGGGGCTGGCTGTGCTGGATGTGCGGCTGGTCAATCTGTCGCCCGAGCTGATTTTGTTTATTTTCTTGCCACCGCTGCTGTTTGAGGCGGCCTGGAATATTAAATGGTCAAACCTAAAGCGTGACTGGGTGCCGATTGTGCTCTACGCGGTTATTGGGGTGGTTATTTGTATTGGCGGGCTATTTTGGGGCTTGGCCAATGTGGCGGGGGCGTCACTGGCAACGGCGCTACTGGTGGGGGCCAGCCTATCGGCTACGGACCCGGTGTCGGTGGTGGCGCTGTTTCGAGAACTGGGGGTAAATAAACGGCTGACCACTCTGATGGAGGGAGAGAGTCTGTTTAATGATGGGGTCGCCGTTGTCGCGTTTAATATTTTGTTGGGTATCGCTCTGGGGATGGAGCAGTTTAATCTGTCCGTGACGATTGCTCAGTTTTTAGTGTTTACGGGTATTGGGGTTAGTGTCGGAGCGCTGATTGGCTTTGGTATTTCGTTTTTAACCCAGCGGTTTGATCTGCCCCTGGTGGAGCAGTCTCTAACGTTGGTGTCGGCCTATGGTACCTACATTGTGGCGGAGGAGCTGGGGGGCTCGGGTGTAATTGCGGTGGTAACTACGGCGCTGATCTTGGGGAACTTTGGTTCGCGCATTGGTATGAACCCACGAACGCGACTGGTGGTGTCGGAGTTTTGGGAGTTTTTGGCCTTTTTTGTTAACTCCATTGTGTTTTTGCTGATTGGCGATCAGGTGCGGTTTAGCAGCCTAAGCACCTATGCAGACTCGATTGCAGTTGCGATCGCAACCATGCTCATCGCCCGTTTGATCAGTGTCTTTGGTCTTAGCTTTTTTAGTAATATGATCACCTCCGACAGCGAAGACATCAGCTGGCAAGGCCAAACCGTGCTTTGGTGGGGTGGGCTGCGCGGGTCTGTCTCAGTAGCTCTGGCTTTGAGCGTACCCGCCGCCCTAGCCGAGCGAGATGAGATCATTTCCATTGTCTTTGGCGTCATGTTATTCACACTGCTGGTGCAGGGATTGACCGCCAAGCCGTTGCTAGAAGCACTGGATCTATTAGGAGATCAGCAGCCCCTACAACAAAAATATATGCAGAGTATCGCCCGACGCGTCGCCCTAAACCGAGTCATTGGTCGAGTTGAGGAACTAATGGAGCGTCAGGAAGTCGATAGTGAGTTTGGTCGTTATCAGCTGGCCCTAGTCCAGGGACAAATAGATAAACTACAAGAAGAAATGCAAAAACTGCAGGCCAATCATCCTGACCTACAAAGATTTGCCGCAGAACAAGTCAAAGAAGAGCTGTTAGCGATTGAGTCAGACACCTATGCCGAGTTTATTCGAGCAGGACAGCTTAAAGATGAACTTGCTCCGCTACTCCAGGACGTACTGCCTGACTAAATGCTTGGGGTCTGTTTGATAGAAAATCTCAGCATTTTTGCTGATCCTTACTGCTGATTTTGAGTCTGATTTTGTCTGCTAGATCCCAAGACAGTAAAGTGTTTCGGTCTGGGATCATTCTCTAAATCAGCAACGGCAGACTCCCTAGCCATTAGGAACCATTTACCGTATAGATCATCTGTAATCATGTATCAAAGCCAGCTTAATCAGCCGGCATTAATTTTATACTGAAGCGGATTATGACAATTGAACTTTGTATATGGTGCTGGCGAACAGGCTGTTGAAATAAGCGGCTAGCGGCTTGAGCCATCTGCTCGAGCTTAAGCGGTCTACACTGATACCGACTGAACGTATCGTCACTTCGGTAAAGCATGCCTAGGAGGGCATAATTCAATATTCCGCCAGTTTATTCAGAGTTAGGAGTTTTTATGAAAGCGTTTGTCACTGGCAGTACCGGTCTGCTTGGCAGCAACCTGACCCGACTGCTGCTGAGTCAGGGCTTTGAGGTCATTGCGCTAACGCGTGAATTGACCAAAGCTAATAAGGTGCTTGAGGAACACCCCAGTCTCAAGGTGATCCAAGGAGATCTACAAGAAGTGGAGGACTTTGCCCCCTATTTAAAAGGGTGCAATGTAGTTTTTCACACAGCCTCCTATTTTCGCGAATCCTTTGATTATGGCGATCATTGGAAACAGCTCAAGGCCATTAATGTAGATGCCACCATCCAGCTACTTGAAGCGGCCGATAAAGCCGGTGTTTCTAAGGTGATATACGTCAGCAGCGCCTGCGGCTGTGTCGGTATTATCCGAGGAGGAGCCCCCAGTAATGAGTCAACGCCATTTCAAGAATTTAATCATAAAAATCCTTATTTTAAGAGCAAGCTGATGGCCGAAGAGGCCATTTCCAACTTTCTAAAATCCCATAAACTACCCGTTGTACTGATTTTGCCTGCTGGCATGATGGGGCCTAACGATGCGGCTCCAACTGAAATGGGCCGTTTTGTTCTGAACTTTATAAAGGGTAAAGCACCGGTCATACCCAGCGGCGGCTTCCCGATTGTTGATGCCCGTGATGTGGCCATGGCCATGC
This sequence comes from Cyanobacteria bacterium P01_H01_bin.105, assembly GCA_039178155.1. GTDB lineage: Bacteria > Cyanobacteriota > Cyanobacteriia > Phormidesmidales > Phormidesmidaceae > Leptothoe. The sequence goes on along the minus strand of JBCDFI010000192.1, from coordinate 4,407 downwards.
TGTCCGCCGTATATTCAGGCCAGCCCAACGAGCGCTATTTGGTTACCGGTGGCTACTATTCAGTCAGTGAAATTATGCACAATCTGTCTGAAATTACCGGTCAGCCTGTGCCAAGCAAAAAACTACCCCGCTTTGCCGTGCGGCTGTGGGCCTTTATCCAAGATCTGATTGGTCGGCTAAAGGGTCAAAAGCCGTTTATTCCTGGTGACATGATCAGAATCATGTTGTCGAGACAGTGGTTTGATGCGAGCAAGTCGGCCAAGGGGCTAAAGACCTCTTATCGTCCTTTTAAAGACACGATTAAAGATACGGTGCAGTGGTACCAGCAAAATGGCTACTTACGTGATATGTAACGGAAAATTTATGCAGCCCACATACAGGAGCCTGCAGACATTCCGGTAAAGTCACCCCAGCCTACGTAGTCATGGTGTGAGATCCCCTATCTGCTGGAGGCACTAACGATGGTACAGATTAAAAGTTGTGCAGCCCTGATCGTCGGGAGTCTGCTGGTTGGCGGAAACTATGGCTGGGCTCAGTCGATTGTCCCCAACGGGGCAGACACTGCTGTCACCAATGTTAACGGCGAGTATCAGATTACCGGTGGCACGACTGGCGGAGAGAATCTGTTCCATAGCTTTGAGCAATTTGGTCTAACGGCTGCAGAAGCCGCCAACTTTGTTACTCAGCCTAACGTTGTTAATGTCATTGGACGGATCAATGGGGGGAGTCCGTCATTGATCGATGGTCAGCTAGGTATTACCGGCAGTACGGCTAATTTATTTTTGTTAAATCCGGTGGGGGTGGTGTTTGGCCCTAATGCTACCTTGGCGCTGCCTGGGGATCTCAGTGTGTCGACAGCGGACGGTCTGGCCTTTGCTAACGATACGTTAGATGTCATGGGTACCCCTGACTATGCCAGCCTAGTGGGCCAGCCCACTGGACTTGTCTTTCGGTTTAGCAACCCTGGCTCGGTGGTCAATGCAGCCGATCTGAATCTGGGTGAAAATAACTCCTTAACTCTGGCCGGGGGGACCGTCGTTTCGACCGGGACGATATCGGCGGGGAACGTTGCGATCGCAGCTGTCCCAGGTGAACAATTCATTCGCCTCAACCCCAACGGCTCTATCCTCAGCTATGACATTGCCGCCAGTGACGACAGCAGAGAAGAGAATCTCTCGCCGCTCACCCTACCAGAACTGTTGACCGGTACTGGCGATGTGGCCAACAGTTTGCAAGTAGACGCAGAGGGGACGGTACGTTTAGTCAGTAGCGATTTAGCCATTCCAGCCACCCCCGGCACCACGATTGTTAACGGTACCATTACCGCTGGTGAGATTACCCTCTTAGGAGATAGCATTGGCGTTGTTAACAGTCTGCTGGATGCTAGCGGAGCCAACGGCGGTGGGACTATTCGCATTGGTGGTAGCTACCAGGGGCAAGGACCATTACCCAATGCCCGAGTCACCTATGTGGACGCTGACTCGGTTGTCAATGCCAGCGCCATAGACAACGGCAACGGCGGCGAGATTATTGTCTGGAGCGATCAAATCACCCATGCCCTGGGTCAATTTTTGGTGCGGGGGGGAGCTAACGGCGGCAATGGTGGGTTAGTAGAAACCAGCGGTCTCAGAGGGCTGACCCTGGGCGATAGCCCTGATATTTCTGCTCCGCTGGGTACGGCAGGTACATGGCTGATCGATCCCTTTGACATTATCATCTCCAATGAGGCAGAGAACGAAGGCTTTGACGTTACCGATCCACTTAATCCGTTTACTGCCATTGATACCCCAGCTCGATTGAGTGTCTTTACCCTGGCCAATGCCCTCAATACGGGGGGCGTCGTCCGAGTCACCACGGGAGATGGTGGTACCGAAACCGGTAACATTACCTTAGAAAGCAGGCTGGAATTTCTCAATGCTGAAGAAGCCACCCTATCTCTAGAAGCGGCTGGCAGCATTTTTATCAACGCTGAAATTACACCAGGTACAGCCACAGGCCCCTTAAATATAAATCTGCTTGCCGACACCGACAATACCGGCAATGGTCAGGTTGTTTTTGATAATCAAAATGCTGAACCCGGCGGTACCCTTAACGTGATTGACACCGCAGGCGGCAATCTCACCATAGCCGCCAACAGCACTAACTTAACCGGCGTGGCAGATACCGCTGCCATTATCCTCGCCGCCAACAATGAGATTACCACCGAGAATGGATTTACTGGGCCTGGTACGACCGCAACGGGTGCCGTAAGTTTAAGCGGCATTGCTAACGAGAGTCCCGCCATCCAATTAGAGGACGGTTCGATTATTAACGCTGAGGGAGCCCTCACCCTGGTAGGTCAGAGCAACGGAGAGACTAGCATTTTAGTAGAAGGCGGTATCTTTAGTGACAATGCTCTCCTTTCAGTAACCGATACGAGCTCCCGCGATGATGGCACCGGCATTGTTATTACCGACGATATTTTTGGCGGTGGGGGCATCACCCTCGCCAGTAACCGAGATATTGAAGTCAGAACGCTAATCGCGGGCGAAGATATTACTGTTACCACGCCGCAATTTTTTAGAGCAACTGGGAGTGCAATAGAAGCGATTGGCTTAGATGCCAGTCTCTATAGTCAAGACGGTCAGGTGATTATTACCCATGGCGGCAACGGCGTGACTCCCTTTGATGTAGGCAACGCTGACGTTAATGGCACCGCCAGCGCGATTGTTGCCACCGATAGCGAGATTCAACCCAACGAGTCATTTTTAGAAGATGAGATCCGAGGAGACATCTCAATTTTGACGGGAGAGATTGAGCCCGAGCCTGAACCGGAGCCGGAGCCGGAGCCTGAACCGGAGCCTGAACCAGAACCCGAGCCTGAACTGCCCAGCGTCAGAAACTGCACCGTAGATTGCAGGAATGAGACTTTTGACCCTGAAACTGAGCGAGAGAATACGATACCTCTATTAACAGTCGACCCACAGCTTGTTTCCGGCGTTGAAGGCGCGATTCTACGCAATGAGACCCGTTATACCGACGAGTTTCTCGACTACCTCAATTTAGACGGGCTCAGCCACCCTAAACCCAATCTGCCTCAGCTGCAGGCAGAGCTGTCGCTAATTGCAGAAAAGACGGGTGAACCGCCCGCAATTGTCTATGTCTCATTTGTGCCCAGGGATGTTGAGGGTGAACTCCTCTCTCAGGCCAAGGCTGACCGAGAGATTCAACCCACCGATGTTTTAGAGGTAGTGGTGGTGACGCCCGATGGGTTACCGATTCTCAAAACATTGCCCGTGCAGCATGACCAGGTATTTAAGACTGTTAACCAGTTCCGCACCAATGTGACCAATCGCGGTCGAGTGCGGACACGCACCTATCTGCGAGCAGCACAGGAGCTACACTCCTGGCTAATTGAGCCCGTAGAGGCAGACCTGGCTGAGCGAGGCATTAATAGCTTGGCCTTTGTGATGCCGCCGGGGTTGCGATCGCTACCCGTTTCCGCCCTCCACAATGGTGACTCCTTTTTAGTCGAGCGCTACAGCGTCGGTCTCATGCCCAGCGTCAGCCTGACCGATATGCGCTACGTAGACGTGCGGGACACCGAAGTATTAGCCATGGGAGCCTCAGACTTCCAAGACCAGCCCGAGCTACCGGCAGTACCCATCGAGCTGAGCACCATTGCCGAGGAGCTATGGACCGGCGACTTTGTTATCAACGAAACCTTTACCCCGGATTCGTTAGTGGCCAGTCGGGCGCGTAAGCCCTACGGCATCGTCCATTTAGCCACCCATGGCGAATTCAAAGCAGGCAGCCTCGACAACTCCTATATTCAGTTTTGGGATCAGCGGCTAAGTCTCGACCAGGTCCGGCTGCTGGGCCTAAATGACCCACCCGTCGAGCTAATGGTACTCAGCGCCTGCCGGACAGCCCTGGGTAACGTAGAAGCCGAGCTTGGCTTTGCCGGATTTGCCGTACAGGCAGGGGTCAAAACCGCTGTCGCCAGCCTGTGGAAGGTGGATGATGTGGGGACAGCGGGGCTGATGACCCAGTTTTATACCAGTTTACAAACCGCGCCAATTAAGGCCGAGGCCCTGCGACAGGCTCAGCTAGCGATGCTTAATGGAGAGATTCAGGTGGAGAACGGTCAGCTGGTGTGGTCTGGTGGGACTTTAGATTTGCCGGATGAGCTGGCTCAGATCGACAGCAGTTTGTTTTCCCATCCTTATTTTTGGGCATCGTTTACGGCGGTGGGGAGTCCTTGGTGACAGAACCTTTTATAAGCAAGGGTTTTAGGAAAGATAAAAATTCATGGCTTTTTTATGGCTTAATTTTGTGTGGTGATTAGGTTAAGTTCAGCGCCTACTGCAGTAGAAGACTTCAGGGCAATCTTGAGTATGGAGCCTGACTTAGTAACACGGACCGTCA
>JBCDFI010000191.1:0-9246 GCA_039178155.1 Cyanobacteria bacterium P01_H01_bin.105 | reverse complement strand
GTTTGATATCAGTAATCTCGGCAACGCTGCTACTGGTAACTATGACGTGTCTTTCTACCTTTCTGGTAATGACTTAATTAGTACCAATGATAGATTCTTAGGCAGCGTCTCTCTCAGTAGTCTTGCCGCCGGGGCTGCTACCGGCACATTAACTACTCAGCTCACCATGCCGGGTATAAACGATGCCTTCTGGTTAGCTAACGGTGGCAATGGTGACTACACCGTGGGCATGATTATCGATTCTGGGAATAGTGTTGCCGAATCAAACGAATTCAACAATAGCAATCAGGGGCAGCTGGTTGACGTCGATACTCTTACCATTACAGGCACTACTGCAGCTGACCTTGTTGCTACCTCGGCCAATGTTGTTCTCGAACCTCAGACAGCAGGCAGTACCTTTGACTTTGAGTTTGATATCAGTAATCTCGGTGGCTCCGCTACTGGCAACTATGACGTTTCTTTCTACCTTTCTAGTAATGACGTCATCAGCACCAATGACAGATTCTTAGGCAGTGTCTCCCTCAGTAGTCTTGCCGCCGGGGCTGCTACCGGTACGCTAACTACTCAGCTGACTATGCCGGGTATCAATGATGTCTTCTGGTTAACTAACGGCGGTAATGGTGACTACACCGTAGGGATGATTATCGACTCTGGGAATAGCGTCACTGAATCAAATGAGGCCAATAATCTCAATCAGGGCCAGCTAGTTGACTTCGATACTCTTCCTGTCATTGGCACTACCGCAGCTGACCTTGTTGCTACCTCGGCCAATGTTGTTCTCGAACCTCAGACGGCAGGCAGCACATTCACCTTTGAGTTTGATATTAGCAATCAAGGAGGCTTATCTGCCGGTACATTTGATGTTGCATTTTATCTGTCGAGCAACACCACCATCAGCACTAGTGATCAACTGTTGGGTACCACGACTCTAACGAGTCTCTCTGCAAATAACTCAACAGGAACCGTAACAGTTGATCTCACCTTACCCGGTATTAACGCTCCGTTCTGGCAAGGTGATGATACTTACTATGTTGGTATGATTGTTGACCCGAACAATGTGATAAATGAGTCTAATGAAGCAAATAACGACAATCGAGGATTTTTGATCGACTATGACGATGTAATTGTCAACGATACAGCGCAGACTGGCCAACGCGGAAACGATGACTTTATCGGAACCGGTGGAGCTGACTTTTTCCAAGGATTGCGCGGTGATGATGATATCTTTGGCAACGGTGGCGACGATGAACTGCGTGGTGGACGCGGTGACGATTTCGTTGTCGGTGGTAGTGGTAACGACATCGTTAACGGCGATCGAGGTGATGACATCTTGGTCGGAGTCAACATCACAAATGCAGTCAATCCCGGAAGTAATCAAATTGATCTACTTATTGGTGGTTTTGGCGACGATGTGTTTGTTTTGGGGGACACCAATCAAAGTTATTACGTTGATACCACATCTCCTGACTATGCCGTCATCGCTGATTACACCGCTGGAGAAGATGTTATCGTCTTGCATGGAAGTGCCAGTAGCTACAGTCTAGGCACACCATCAACAGGGTTGCCTACAGGCACTGGGATTTTTCAAGGCACTGAACTAGTTGCTATTGTGCAAGGCGATACGGCCGCTTTGAGTTTAACGAGTGAAGCGTTTGAATATCTTTAAACCACCCTTTAGCTGAACTGAAACCACCTAGGTGATTAGAGTATATTTGCGATCTCACCTAGGTGGTTGACTCATGCTGACAAATACTAAGACGATTCTGCGTCCATATCTGGAGAACTAAGCTGTGGTAGAAAATCAACCATCTGACTTAATCTAAAAACTGCCTATAGCCCAGTTCGAATTTTTCCTTACCACCCCGTTCCACGATGCTGCCGTGGGCCATAATTACTCGCTCAAAGTTCCAAGTTAGAATCTGCTCAACCGATGTTTTAATTTTTTCCTTATCTGTGGTGGCAATTTTTTCCAAAATTGACGGGCTTAAGCGTTTGTATCCACCAATGACCCGAGTGATCAGCTGGGTAGCCATGGGGAAACTTTCATCAAAGTGAAAAGCAGCATCGGTCAGAATCAGAGTCTTGCTAGCTTGATGGAAGAAGACACATTCATTAAGTGAGTCAAACCCATTTAAGCTCAGGGTTCTAAATCCAGAAAACGGTAGACATTCCAGCCCATGCCACAGACTATTAGTATCGCCTTCGATCACCCGATCAATTAAGAGATCTGGCTTTTTCGTATCTAAACCAGGCGTAGCCCAAAACGTAGCATCTGGATAATGCTGCTTAAACTCAGCGGCAAATAGATAGTGATATAGATTAGGCGAAATAATGTGTTGGACAGTGCCTAGCTTGCTAAGTTGATTGAGCATGCTGCTACTGGGTTGAATGGGCGAAATCACCACTAACTCATTATTCTCAAGCCGGATGATCGTCATCCTGGTTCCCACACTTAGCCCAAAATATTTCAGCGGTTGTTCGGCCACCCAAATATTGTGATCCAGTTCTCTGGGGATCTCGTCATTAGTTTTCAATAGTCCTAACCTCTGTAGCTTTAGTGTCCGCCCCGGTAGAACTGTCATCCTACGATCCTGAATGGCCTGCCAAATTTGAGGCAGAAAAGGCCTGCTTGAAAAGCGTTATTGGCCAATGGCTACAGGGCAGCATTGAACATGTAGGTAGTACGGCGGTGTTGGGGCTAGTTGCTAAACCCGTGATTGATATCATGGTTGGTGTGAAATCTTTAGATGCCTCACGTCCTGCAATCGATGTGCTGAGGCTCCAGGGCTATCAATACTTTCCATACAAACCAGATGTGATGCATTGGTTTTGTAAACCGTCTGATGCTTTTCGTACCCATCATCTTCACCTGATTCCCCACGAAAGTACGCTTTGGCAAGAACGTATTCGATTTCGGGATTTACTGCGTTCTAACCAGGTCCTTGCTAGTGAATATGCCACATTAAAACAGAAATTAGCTACCCGCTACCAGTATGACCGTGAGGCTTATACCCAGGCAAAATGGCCCTTTATTCAACGGGTTTTGAATATGGTCGATGACTATTGATATTTGAATGACCTGTTTCATCAAAGATCGTTCAAGAGAGGTAGGTCCTTTAGGAAGGATAGGCCAATTTAGGTTCTAGCCTGTACCCCCCGTCTGGGGTGTAATGTTTCCCGCTAGAATGATTGCACTGCGGGTAACCGCTTTACAGTGTGGCCGTTGCTGATCCGGTTATAACTTAGCAACGGCATAGTGGGGACTATGGTTTCGTTAGCCCGTAAAAACTTACTAAAAGACCTGCCCCGGTTCTTAGTGGCCCAGGCAGGCATTATGTTTGCTGTTAGTTTGGTCACTATTCAAACCGGAATTCTCAAAGGGTTTACCCGATCTACAACCCTATTAATCGACAGTTCTGCTGCAGATATTTGGGTCGCTTCCGAAAATATTGTCAACTTTGAACTGACCGAACCCTTTCCTTACGTACAGGTACAGCGGGCCCAAGACATTGAAGGTGTGGCTCTAGCTGAGTCGCTGATTATTGGTTCAGGCCGCTGGTATTCGGATGGTAAACTCACCACGCTGCGGGTGTTTGGGTTTGACCCCAATGGCCAGCTATTTCGTCCTGGCCAGGTATCTGATACGGCGATTAAAGCTTTGAGCGCACCCTATTCAGCGTTGATTGATCGCACCAATATGCGTTCATTTCGCATTGATGATGTAGGAGACACGGCTCGCATCCGCCAGTTGCCAGTTGCGGTCGTGGGGTTGACCCGCGATACCCAGTCCCTGGTATCTAGCAAGTTTGTGTTTACCTCGTTGGTGAATGCCAATGCCTATATTAGTTCTGGTTTTTCGTCGGAATTGACCTGCCAGCTGGGTAGTGGCGATATTACCTGTGTCAACGCCTATGAGCGTGATTCGGATACGGGCAATACTGAGTTTGTTGATCCAGAACCGCTGAATTCAGATGCACCGGTTACTTACATTTTGGTCAAAGCGGAACCGGGAGAAGATCTACAATCCCTCAAGCGGCGCATAGAAGGTTCACTATCTGGGACAAAGGCATTTACTAAAGATGAGCTGATTGACACTACCCAGTCCTATTGGCAAAACCGCACGGGTATTGGTTTCATTTTAGGGTTGGGAGCCATCGTGGGTGTACTGGTGGGAATGGTCGTCGTGGCTCAGATTCTGTACACGTCAGTTTCTGAGAATTTGCGAGAGTTCGGCACTCTAAAGGCTATGGGAGCCTCGGACTGGGATATTTATAGTGTGATTTTGGAACAGTCTTTATGGATGGCAGTTTTGGGCTATATCCCAGGATTGTTATTGTGTTGGAGTGTCGGTACATGGACGGCGGCAACTCAGGGGATTGTGGTACTAATCACGCCCATCAGTGCCGTTGGTGTATTTGGGATTACTGTGGTGATGTGTGTAGGGTCTGCTGTTTTCGCGATTCAAAAGGTAACCCGTGTGGACCCAGGGATTGTGTTTAAGGCGTAGGGTGTTGGTAAGTAGTGGGTTTAAGAATTAATTGATGGTTGCGATCGCAGCACAAAACATCCAAATGTCCTTTATGTCGGGCACCACCGAAACCAAGGTGCTCAAAGGCATTGATCTCGCCATTCCTCCAGGGCAAATCCGTCTAATGATGGGACCGTCAGGCTCTGGTAAAACGACGCTGCTATCAATTTTGGCCGGTATTTTGACCCCGACTGCGGGGCAGGTACAGCTACTGGGTCAGGAAATTACAACGCTCTCACGGAAAAAACTGACCGCCTTTCGTCGCGACCACATCGGCTTTATTTTTCAAAGCTTTAACCTATTTCCGGCTCTCACTGCCCTAGAAAATATTGAACTAGCGCTACAGCTGAAGGGATATAAAGGGCCAGGTAATAAAGAACAGGCATTTGACCTGCTAAAGCAGGTGGGTTTAGGCGATCGGGTCAATAATCTGCCAGCAGACTTGTCGGGAGGACAGAAGCAGAGAGTTGCGATCGCGCGTGCTTTAGCCGGTGAGCCAGAATTAATCATGGCCGATGAACCCACAGCCGCGTTGGATTCTGCCACCGGTCATGATGTAATCGAACTAATGCAGTATTTAGCCAAGAATAAGGGCTGTACGGTGCTGATCATCACCCACGATCCACGCATTACCGATGCGGCAGATGAGATTACTTATTTAGAAGATGGCATTTTGGCCAAACAATCAAGTTTAGTTAGCGGATTTCATTAAGGAGGCGACAATGACTGCCACCCTAATTCAGAGCCCTGATCGTGTGGTTTTACAAAATATTAGCTGGCAGAGTTATCAGAGCCTGATTCGTGACTTTGCCCAGGAACCGGCAATTCGGCTCACCTATGATCATGGCACCCTTGAGATTCGTATGCCGCTAGATCCCCATGAAACGTTTAAAAAGCTAATCGGTCGGTTGATTGAAGCAGCAACTGAAGAACTGGATTTGGAAATTCGTAGCTTGGGGTCTAGAACCTGTGACCGTGAAGATCTTGAAAGTGGTCTAGAACCCGATCAGTGTTACTACATTCAAAATGAACCTAAAGTTCGTGGCATTGAGCAGATCGACTTAACTCAATTGCCGCCGCCAGATTTAGCAGTTGAAATTGATATTACAAGCAGTTCTCTAAATCGATTTGCCATCTATAAAGCTCTGGGAGTTCCAGAAATCTGGCGCTATGATGGCAATCGCTTGGATATATATGTTCTACAAAGTGATGAGTATGTTGCTCAATCCAATAGCCAAGCGTTGCCTCGACTGACAGCAGCCGATATTTCGCGCTTTCTTACTCCTGCTCAAACCTTAGGCGAAAATGCCCTAGTTAAGCAGTTTCGGCAGTGGGTTAAACAGCAATAAGTGATTTGAGAAGTATTGAAAAGCATATAAATTCCAAAAGTAGATAGATCTCACCTCGTATCATGCTCGGGTAATCCGGAAAATCAAATAATACTGATGTATCTAAGGTAGTAAAGCCTCTTCATCCTAGGCAGTATGGCTAATGAGACGCCTATTCCCTACAAAAGTTTTGAGCAAAACTTCAGAGTAAGAAAATTAAATTCCATTTATAGCGAGAAGTTTAGCCACAGTAAACTCAAAGGGGTTGATAGATTGAACGGCTATAGTTTTGCTTGCAGAGCTAAAACGGAGCTTAAAACTATTTCCCATAAGTCTTTGAATGCAGACTATAAATTTTCTCCGTATCTTGAATTGCTTAAATCAAAAGGTCGGGGTAAAGAGCCTCGTATATTAGCAATACCGACAATTAGAGATCGAATAGTATTAAATGCATTAAAAGAAGTATTGTTTGAAGTCTTTCCTGAATGCGTTAAGAGGGATTTTTCGAATAGCTTTGTACACAAGATAAAACAGACAGCTGATTTGAGAAATCCTCAGGTGGGGTTCTTCAGAACTGATATTAAAAATTTTTATGGCTCTATAGATCATTCAATCTTACTAAAAAAAATAAAAACTAAAACTAGGTCAAAAAAAATACTGAAGATGATAAAAAGAAGTATCTCAAGACCTATTGTTCCCAAAATATACAGAAAAGATAACCTTAAAAGTTATCGTGTTTCAGGTGTCCCGCAAGGACTATCGATTTCAAATATACTAGCTGAAATATATATGCATGAAGTCGATGAAATTATGCAAAAAGATTCAAGAGTAATTCACTATTGTAGATATGTAGATGACATATTAATAATTGCTCGAAGAGATCATATAGCTGATGTTGTTAAAACGCTTACTTTAAATCTTCCCAGTTCTGAAGATAGTTCGCTCGAACTCAATGAAGATAAAACGCATACTAATGTCGTGTTGGCTGATGGTTTTCGAGTCTCTAAAACTTTTGAATACTTAGGATATCTGTTCGACAATGGTTCTGTAGCACCTAAAAAGAGTTCAGAGGAAAAAATTATTCGGTCCGTAATATCTGAGTTCTGCGAATACAGACATGCTTTTGAAAAACTGATAAAGAGCAGAAAAAAGCATAAAAGAAAAAAGGCTGAAATGGATAAGTTAAAAAAGGCAATTATCTTTCGATTAAATGAAAGAATAACTGGGGCAATTAGTGAAAAGAAAAAGTATGGTTGGATATTCTATTTTAGCGAAATCAATGATTTATCTAGTTTGCATAGAATAGACAGTGTGATTAGAAGGATATTTAACTCAAGAAGTGAGTTTGGGAATAAAGCTCCTGCAAATCTTAAAAAAGTATCTAGAGCTTACTATGAAGCTAAATATACTCCCAGGAGTGGTTATATCCACGACTACAGTAACTATAGAACAGTCGAACAAAAGCGAGATTTTCTTATTGGAAGTGGATTTGATACGGAAGCTCGTCTAAAGGGATTAAAGCCTAATTCAGTGATCAAGAAATTTGATCTACTCATGAGAAGGAACCTAAGTAAATTAGTTGAGGATGAAACCTTTATCTACTAGAAAAATACGACAATGAAAATAATTGCCAATTTATTTCTTATAGGTTTTAATATCATGTGGAGCTGTTGCTTGCTTTAGCAAGATCTCTACACATAGATTGATAGAGAAACAGTGATCAAATACCCATTTGGGGATTTGTCTCCTGTCTTAGTGATATGGAGAAAATACCAATGTAACCTAGGTTAAACAGCAGCTCCATTTTCTTTTCATAGCTCGATATGCCTGAAGGTATTAGGGAATATTGTGAAAATCTAAGTCGTCGAATGTGGATTACTCGAGGAGCAAGGTTCAATGCTTCTCGCCGTTTGACTAAAAAACATCACTGGTCACTGGCTAGCATCTCAATTTTGTCTGTCTACGGTATATCGATACCAATTATTCAGAGCTTAATTGATTTTTCTAAATGCTCAGAAGTTAATCAGGTTTATTCTGCTATAGCAACGGTTTTATCTGTTTTTATATTAGTTATTAGTTTGCTGGAAGGAGGTAAGAATTTCCAGTTAAGAGCCGATAGCCTTCATATAAATGCTGTTGAAATATCTCGTCTATGTAGGGAACTTGAGTTTCTTCTGTCGCAAAATATATCTGGAGAAAGTCTTGTTGAAAAATCAAAAGAAATTTCAGATGAGTATGAAAAATTAATATCTGATTGCCCCTATAATCATGAAGTTAGGGATTTTGACTTATTTAAATTTCAGAACTATAAAGACTTCAATGTCAATGTATTTGAAAGCTATTTTAGAAAAAATAAGATTTTGCTGCTTGACTTTTGGCTGTACTCACTACCAATTTTTGTTTTTCCAGTAGTTGTTTTTCAACTATATTCATATTGCCAATAGCTATTTTGATACGAGATACGGTCTGACCCTAATGAGTCAGTGATTTCATGATTTTCACAACGGTTTTAATCTGAAACATTTCGCCGATGGAGAGCTCTCCGGCGGAGATGATGAAATGTTCGCCGGAGGGGGCTTTTTCAACGGCCATTACCATGGTCTGGGCTAGATCGTCGACGTGGACGATGCTGGTAATGCGATCGCACTATTCCCATGTCCATTCATAATAGTTTGACTGCCATTTGCTACGATCAATATCAATTCTCCCATCTGTTCCCATGGCATTTGAGATTACTGCAGACTTACCCCCATTAGAAATTAATACCGATAACGTGGTGTTGGTGGGTAAAACTCGGGTCACGTTAGACACTGTAGTCACTGTTTTCAAGCAAGGTACAACGGCGGAAGAAATCGTTCATCGCTATCCCACGTTGAAACTTGCAGATGTGTACAGCGCCATTGCGTTCTACCTAAATCATCAGCAGATGGTGGAGGACTATTTAGCAGAATGTCAGACCAAATCAAAAAACATTCAGCAGTTGAACGAAACGCGGTTAGATCCTAATGGTATTCGCGATCGATTACTAAGTCGTAAACATGCACAAGAAGCGTGCTAAAACTTTTGGCAGACGAAAATTTAGACAATACCATTATTAGAGGTCTGCTCAGACGTAATCCAAATATTGATATCGCTAGAGTTCAAGACGTTGCCCTATCGGGTAAAGATGACCCAACTGTATTGGCATGGGCAGCTCAAGCACAGCGTGTGTTGCTCACCCATGATGTGGCTACGATTACCAAATATGCATATGAAAGAGTCGCCCAAGGCTATTCAATGCCAGGAGTAATTGAAATACCAACCAACGCCCCCATTGGCCAAGTGATTGAGGACATTTTGACAGTCCTAGAATGTATTGCCACTGGGGAGTTAGAAGGCCAAATTTTGTAT